>NZ_CP118108.1:4026875-4340000 GCF_028747985.1 Paenibacillus urinalis | reverse complement strand
AAAGCATCTAAGCGTGAAGCCCCCCTCAAGATGAGATTTCCCAACTAGTAAGACCCCTTGAAGACGACGAGGTAGATAGGCTGGGGGTGGAAGTGCAGCAATGCATGGAGCTGACCAGTACTAATCGGTCGAGGGCTTATCCAAAAGATACCCAAGAAAGTGAAGCGAATGCTTCGAAGATGAATCCGAATACTTTCTCGGGGCCCGGAACAAAACCGGGTAAACAAAGATTCTAACATCGCACATTGTTTCGTATCTAGTTTTCAGGGAGTAAATTCCTTGTAAAGATTTGAAGCTGCATGTCCTTTTTAAGGATTGATATTTTGCTGGTGATGATTCGCCGAAGATATCACAGCGCAAAAATCATGTTTGGTGGCGATAGCGGAGGGGTTCCACACGTACCCATCCCGAACACGACCGTTAAGCCCTCCAGCGCCGATGGTACTTGGACCGCAGGGTCCTGGGAGAGTAGGACGCCGCCAAGCTGAACTATTATTTTATTACATATTCCCTGATAGCTCAGTTGGTAGAGCACTCGACTGTTAATCGAGTTGTCACAGGTTCGAGTCCTGTTCGGGGAGCCAGCGGCCCGTTGGTCAAGGGGTTAAGACACCTCCCTTTCACGGAGGTAACAGGGGTTCGAATCCCCTACGGGTCACTTTCTTTTAAACTTTACATAATGGAGACTTAGCTCAGCTGGGAGAGCATCTGCCTTACAAGCAGAGGGTCGGGGGTTCGATCCCCTCAGTCTCCATTCTTAATATCGCGGGGTGGAGCAGCTCGGTAGCTCGTCGGGCTCATAACCCGAAGGTCGCAGGTTCAAATCCTGCCCCCGCAATTGATTTACGTGGAACTGTGGTGTAGAGGCCTAACATGCCTGCCTGTCACGCAGGAGATCGCGGGTTCGAATCCCGTCAGTTCCGCCATTTTAAATCTTTGATAAGTAGTTGGTTCGAGTCGATATGACTCTCCATATATATGCGCGTGTGGCGGAATTGGCAGACGCACTAGACTTAGGATCTAGCGTCTTTGACGTGGGGGTTCAAGTCCCTCCACGCGCATCCTATTAAGCGGAAGTGGCTCAGCGGTAGAGCATCGCCTTGCCAAGGCGAGGGTCGCGGGTTCGATTCCCGTCTTCCGCTTTTTCTTTATTTTACAAAATAGGCCGGTGTGGCGGAATTGGCAGACGCGCGCGACTCAAAATCGTGAGGGAAACCGTGGGGGTTCGAGTCCCTTCACCGGCATTATTTATCGGGATGTAGCTCAGCTTGGTAGAGCACCTGGTTTGGGACCAGGGGGTCGCATGTTCAAATCGTGTCATCCCGATTCAGGGAAAGGTTATCGCTAAGGCGGTAACCTTTTTTGTATATATTTATTGAATTCCGGTCACACTTAACAAAAAAGTGTGATAGAAGGGGATTCCATTGATTTTTTTTCGACGAAAAAATAAAGATAAACGATTTAAACGACTTAAACGTACTTTCTGGACGCTTACCCTATGTTTGGTTCTCGCGGCAATGGCTATAGGCGGGCTTCCGTTATCACAAACATTGCAGTCTTTATTGACTATGCCGGACAGTGTGGAGGTCATTGGGAATCATATGGCGTTTATGAAAGAGTCTGACCCCTCACAGGAAGTGCTTATCAACAAGCTTGAAGGTACAGAGCAGGTAAGAGAAGTCGCCTTGGAGAAGAGTTATATTTGTGGCGTGGAGACCATATCTCTGGGGATATTTGATACCGCTGAAATGGTCTCCATGATTAAGCAGCATCCCGATTGGAGCGGTCGCTTGGAACAGGACCGACTTATACTGAATGAACAGATTCATGATCTATCTCCAGAATGCAGAGAAAATGCATTTATGGGAGTAGATCCTAATGGGAATTTGATACTGTACCAAGGTGAACCTGATGAAGAGAAGGTCATTCGTACTTTTTTTCAGCTGGATGTAGGGACGATGGAATCCTCTCTCCCAGAGGGAGTCCTAGAGCAGCTCCACAAAGGAATTCGCATTCAGGATGTTGATGAATACAACAGTGTTTTATCGACTTTTAGCGATTATGCAGTTGCACCCGTCGGGAATATTGTAAGATGAATATATTTCTGAATAATTTAATATGCAGTTAATTGAAAGAAAGGGCAGTGAAAACTGCCTTTTTTGTGTTTGTTATGTTCGAAATTTCACGAAATTGTAGGAGTTTTCGTAGAAGTGCAAACTTTTTCGTTCTATGCCTTGAACATTTGATATAATGATTAAACGATACATATGTTCGCAGATGTTAAGGAGAGATGGTTTTGCGCTTTTTAGGAATTGACCCTGGGATAGCTATTGTAGGGTTTGGCTTCGTGGATAAAACAGGGAACAAATTAACACCTGTACAATACGGATCGATACAGACAGAGGCACACACGCCTGATGAGGAACGACTACTACATGTATATGAAGCAATGTGCCAATTGATAGATAAATATAAGCCGGATGCAGTTGCACTGGAGAAATTGTTTTTTAATCGAAATGTAACTACAGCGATGTCAGTAAGTCAGGCGAGGGGAGTGCTGGTGCTTGCGGCTACGCAGAGGGGACTGCCTATAGCTGAGTACACACCGATGCAGGTTAAGCAGGCTATCGTTGGCTACGGTAAGGCAGAGAAGAAGCAGGTTCAGGAGATGGTTCGAATGTATCTCAAGCTGCAGACCGTCCCTAAACCAGACGACGTTGCAGATGCCTTGGCTGTGGCTATATGTCATGCCCATTCCTATACACTAAATTCGAAGTTAAATGAGGTTACGAGAAAATGATAGATTATATTAAAGGGCCTGTTGTCATGATTGAAAATGATTATGTGGTCATCGATGTTCAAGGAATCGGCTATCAGATTTTTTGCCCGAACCCTTTTGTTTTTGCTAAGCAGGAAGGAACTGCTGTAACGGTGTATACTCATCATCATGTGAGAGAGGACGCAATGCTGTTATACGGTTTTTCTACGCGTGAGGAGCAGCAGCTTTTTCGTAAATTAATTGAAGTCTCCGGGATTGGTCCGCGGGTAGCACTGGGCATCCTAACTGGAGGTACACCAGATCAGCTGATCGCGGCCATTCATCAGGAGAATATTACGTTTCTTACGAAGCTGCCGGGTATCGGTAAAAAGACGGCTCAGCGGATGATACTTGACCTGAAGGACAAGCTTGACGGATTTGGAGGTGCCATGTATGCTACCGGTCTATTCGCACCGAATGTGGCGGAAGAAGGCGATGGCTCCTACTGGTCAGAGGCACGTGAAGGCTTGAAGGCACTTGGATATACAGACAGCGAGCTGGATAAGGTATGGCTCAAGATGAAGAATGAGACAACTGCTGAGGATACAGCAGATCTTTTGATGAAAAAGGCACTCAAAATGTTGTTTACTGGATAAAAAAAGCGGGATATCTCCGCTTGTTAATGCTTGAAGCAGAATAGAGGGATAAATATGGATGAACGGATTATATCCGCCAATCTGATGATGGAAGATCACGCGGTGGAGCTAAGTCTGCGTCCCCGCTATTTAAATGAGTATATAGGGCAAGATCAGGTCAAAGAGAACCTGAAGGTATACATTGAAGCTGCCAAGATGCGTAACGAGGCGCTGGATCATGTGCTATTGTACGGACCTCCGGGTCTTGGCAAAACGACATTATCCAACATTATCGCGAATGAGCTGGGTGTTAACCTTCGGACAACCTCAGGACCTGCCATTGAACGGCCGGGTGATCTGGCTGCGCTCTTAACCAATCTGCAGGAAGGGGACGTTCTCTTTATCGATGAAATTCACCGATTGCATCGTTCCGTAGAAGAAGTGCTGTATCCGGCTATGGAGGATTTTGCTCTTGATATTATGATCGGAAAAGGACCGAGTGCGCGTTCTGTGCGACTGGATCTTCCTCCGTTTACATTGGTAGGTGCTACTACACGAGCAGGACTGCTATCAGCACCGTTACGAGATCGTTTCGGAGTAATCAGTCGTCTTGAGTTCTATACCGTGGACGAGCTGACTTACATTGTATCTCGTACAGCGGATTTGCTCGGTATTGAGATTGTTGGCGATGCTGCCGAAGAGATTGCACTTCGTTCAAGAGGAACGCCTCGAATTGCGAACAGATTGCTGAAGCGTGTGCGTGATTTTGCTATGGTGCGGGGAGATGGAATCATTACTTCTGCTTTGGCAGAGGAAGCTTTAAAAAGATTGCAAATTGATCCGCGTGGACTTGACGATATAGATTATAAGATGCTGAAGTCGATGGTTGTGAGCTTCCGGGGCGGGCCTGTCGGACTGGATACGATTGCAGCAACAATAGGTGAAGAAAGTCAGACCATTGAAGATGTCTACGAGCCTTATCTGCTTCAGATTGGATTTCTTCAAAGGACACCTAGAGGCAGAGTGGTAACACCTGCGGCATACGAACATCTTGGTATTCCCATGCCAACAGATAAGTAAGAGTTTGACCTAGAGTAAGACATGTTCATAGGCAATAATGCCCCGCTGCTGGAGAACTGGCCATGTATTTCTGCTGCATATCTTATATCAAATGATGCTCAAAGTGTTGGATAAGTAGAACAAATCTACAGGTATAATTGTACAGCCAGAGAAACGATATGAACATTATGCAATGGAGAGGGAGTCTTTTGCACCAACATGGGGGAGGAGAATAACTAAATGTACCGAAGAACAAAGTCGAGCGAGCGTCGTCTGCATTGGTTACAGGGGGCGAAGCTCGCTGTAGCAGCGGCAGTGGTAGCAGGAAGTCTTTACATGCCGTCATATGCTGATGCATCGGAAGTTGATACGATTCGTGTTGCCATGTTTGCTGATCTAGGCAGCACGTATAAGTCAACCACGCCGGCAGTTACCATGCAAACAGCAGGTAATGGGTCTGCTGGAATAATAGGCAGTAACGGATATGAAGCATGGATCACACTTTCAAATGCTGACGAGGTTCGATTCAGCGTTGACGGATATCGTGTGAAAGTATTCGAAACCAATGAGTTTGCCAAAGCGGCAGCGATCACTAAGGCTCTGCAGAGCACAGCTGACAAACCGATAATGTATTCTGCTTCTAAGAGCGGTAAGACCGTGTATCAGGTATATGCAGGAAATTATAATACGCTGAGTCTGGCTGAAGCGGCTTCTTCACGTATAGCCCAGAATAACAGCACTCTGTTAAATGGACAAAAGCCTGCGGTGAAGGGAAGTAAACATAGCTCTGTCGGTGTCTATGCTTCCAAGGCGGCAGCTGACAAGGTACGCAGCACAATTACGGCTGAAGGATTGGATGCGTATACTGTGCTGCAAGCTACGGGTACAGGAGCTCCTGAATATGCAGTTTGGATCGGTGAAGAGACGACAGATGCACTGCTCACTTCAGTGGAAAAAGCAGTAAAACAGCAGCTGCCCCAGCTTACCGTGACTCCGGTCTCTCCAAATACCAAGGCAATTATAATTCGTGAGGATACTACGCTGAACCTTGCTTCACCAGCGGCGCGGGATCATTATATCGTCAGTGGAAATGATGCTAAGCTCGTGCTGGACGGAGGAGATGCAGGTATTCGCGTTACGGAACGATCAGCGAGAACCTATCGTGGTGATTTTGAGATTAGCACTTATAACGGTCAATTGGCATTGGTTAATGAGCTGCCGCTTGAGCAATATCTCTACTCTGTCGTGGGAACAGAGGTGTATACCTCCTGGCCGGAAGAGACATTGAAAGCCCAGGCTGTTGCTGCACGGAGCTATGCTCTATATCAGGGCAATCGATTTACAATAGCCAATGTTGTAGATACGACACTTAGTCAGGCCTATAACGGGATCGGAGCAGAGCATGAGCGTGTTACACAGGCCGTTAATGCGACAGCAGGTGAAGTCCTGAAGAGCGGCGGCAAGATTATTGAAGCCATCTTCTCCTCTAATGCAGGCGGAACAACGGCTGATCCTTCGGAGGTATGGAACGGCGGCGGCAACCTATTCGCTAGTGTGGCAAGTCCTGGAGACCAAGCAGCACAGCAAGGTACATACGAGTGGTATCATGTGCTGCTTACGGATGGCAAGACAGGCTACGTAAGGGAAGACAATACCAAATTGCTGGAAGGCACGACGGCAGCAGGGCTTCCAAAGCTGACAGTAACGGCTCAGAATACGAATGTGCGAAAAATTCCATTAATTCAATCGACTGTCAACCCAATAGCTCAATTGAATCCGGGAACCGAAGTCGTCGTTCTGGGTAAGGTTAATGAATCGGGAAGCTTCAGCTGGATGAGAGGTCCTTTCACTTCCGCAGAGGTCGTTGCGATGCTGCAAGGGAAGGTGAACACAGCTGTACCGTCTTCTATCACGAGCCTTGAAGTTACGGAACGAGGGCCATCAGGCCGGGCTTTAGAAGTACAGGCGAACGGTCAGGTGCTTGGTGTGAAATATGGTGATGCTTATCGGTCTGCATTTGGCAGCTTGCCAAGCACATTGTTTGATATTACGGATACCGGAAGTTATACTGTACTAGGTGCAAATGGACAAACCGCGGAGAAAAAAGGTTCCGGCGGTGCTCATGTCATTTCGGCTTCAGGAACCTCATCCTACTCAGGCAATTCAATGGTCGTTATGAATGGCGAGGGAGATGCGCGAGCTGTAAGCAAGACTCAATCCTTCCTATTTAACGGGCAGGGCTACGGTCATGGATTGGGCTTGTCTCAATGGGGTGCCAAGGGAATGGCAGATGAAGGGTATGATTACCAGTCTATTTTGAAACACTATTATCAGAATGTAACTATTGTTAAGGAATGACGAACTTATGAATGTAGATATGTATGATTTTGAACTACCCGAGTCTCTGATTGCTCAAACGCCGCTTAAAGAGCGCAGTGCATCACGGCTGCTTACGCTCAATAAAGAGACGGGTGAGATGGAGCACCACACTTTTACGGATATCATAGATTTTCTTAACCCAGGCGATACCTTAATACTTAATGATACGAGGGTTATACCCGCCAGATTGTTTGGTATTAAAGAAGACACGGGTGCCAAGGCAGAGGTTCTCCTGCTGCATAATCTTGGGGAAGATCGCTGGGAAACGCTCGTTAAGCCGGGGAAAAAGCTGAAGAAGGGAGCCGTCATCCGTTTTGGTGAAGAGTTGTCCGCTACCATTGAGGAAGAGAGTGATATGGGTGGACGAGTTATTCGCTTTAGCTATGATGGTATTTTCCAGGAAATACTGGATCGCTTAGGGCAGATGCCACTTCCTCCGTATATTAAGGAGAAGCTGGAGGATAAAGAGCGCTACCAGACGGTATATGCTAAGCATGAAGGCTCTGCAGCGGCTCCTACAGCAGGACTTCACTTTACTAAAGAGCTTCTTGCAAGAATTCAAGACAAAGGGATCTCCATTGGATTTATTACCCTTCATGTAGGGCTTGGAACGTTTCGTCCCATGTCGGTCGATGTCGTAGAGGAGCATGTCATGCATGCGGAATATTACTCCTTGAATCAAGAAACAGCAGATCTGATCAATGAGACGAAAAAACGTGGGGGACGCGTTATCGCGGTGGGAACAACAAGCTGCCGGACTCTCGAAACCGTTGGAACTCAGCTTGAAGGTAAAGAGCTCACAGCCAGCAGTGGCTGGACAGATATATTTATGTACCCTGGGTATGAATTCAAGGTTGTAGATGCTTTAATTACGAACTTCCACCTTCCTAAGTCAACACTTGTCATGCTGGTGAGTGCTCTTGCTGGTCTTGAGAACATCATGACTGCCTACAAAGAGGCAGTAAATCAAGAATATCGTTTCTTCAGCTTCGGAGATTCAATGTTCATTTACTAAGATAGAGGATGAGAATAATAAAATGTCAGCAGCAATTACTTATGAACATATAAAAACTTGTAAACAATCAGGCGCACGTCTGGGACGAGTTCATACTCCGCATGGTGTGATTGAGACTCCTATTTTTATGCCGGTAGGAACCCAAGCCACAGTTAAGACAATGAGCCCAGAAGAGCTCAAAGAGATGGAGGCTCAGATTATACTGAGCAATACCTATCATCTATTCCTGCGTCCAGGGCACGATATCGTGCGCGAAGCAGGGGGCCTGCATAAATTTATGAACTGGGATCGTCCTATCCTAACGGACAGCGGTGGGTTTCAAGTGTTTTCCTTGAGTGAAATGCGTAAAATCACCGAGGAAGGTGTACACTTCCGTTCGCATCTAAATGGAGATAAGAAATTCCTCTCTCCTGAGGTTGCGATGGAAATTCAGAATTCTCTAGGCTCGGATATTATGATGGCTTTTGATGAATGTCCTCCTTATCCTGCAGACTATGAATATGTCAAGAGATCACTCGAAAGAACGAGCCGCTGGGCGGAGCGCTGTCTTGAGAGTCATGCAAGACCTCATGACCAAGGATTATTCGCGATTATACAGGGTGGAATGCACGAAGATTTGCGTAAACTAAGCGCTCAGGATTTGACTTCCATGGATTTCCCGGGGTATGCTATTGGTGGACTCAGTGTGGGCGAGCCCAAACATTTGATGTACCAAGTTTTGGATTATACAGTCCCATTGCTTCCGGCAGACAAGCCGCGTTATTTGATGGGGGTAGGTTCTCCGGATGCATTGATTGAGGGAGCCATCCGAGGCGTGGATATGTTTGATTGTGTACTTCCTACTCGTATTGCACGTAATGGAACAACAATGACCAGTCAAGGCAGACTAGTGGTTCGTAATGCGAAGTATGCCCGTGATTTCAGTCCGCTTGAT
Source organism: Paenibacillus urinalis (assembly GCF_028747985.1). Classification (NCBI taxonomy): domain Bacteria; kingdom Bacillati; phylum Bacillota; class Bacilli; order Caryophanales; family Paenibacillaceae; genus Paenibacillus; species Paenibacillus urinalis. The sequence goes on along the minus strand of NZ_CP118108.1, from coordinate 4,331,220 downwards.
CCTGAATGCGATTGCTATACATGCCGGAATTACTCCAGAGCATATCTACGACACTTAATTAAGGCAGACGAAACGTTTGGCTTGCGTCTTACAACGTATCATAACCTGCATTTCTTATTGAATTTAATGAAGAAAGTGCGTCAGGCGATCATGGATGACCGTCTGCTAGATTTCCGTGATGAGTTCTTTGAGCAATATGGACTTCATGATAATGACAAAGGGTTTTAAATCAGGGGAATGTAGCTTATAAGCGGTACTTGATGATAAGGTATGTGAATTTGTGAAAGGGGGGAAAACAGATGATAAATGCTCCATTACAAGCAGCAGGCGGTGGCGGTCTTCAGCTCATCATTATGATGGTACTTATGTTTGCGGTGTTCTATTTTCTTCTGATCAGACCGCAGCAAAAAAGACAAAAAGAACATAGAAATTTGCTGAACTCCTTGAAAAAAGGAGATAAGGTCGTAACCATCGGCGGACTTCACGGTGTAATTACAGAAGTAACGGACGATACGATCGTATTGCGTGTAAACGATGTCACTAAATTGACATTTAACCGCAGCAGCATCAGCTCCGTCGTTCCTAGAGAAAGCGAAGAAACAGCATAAGCTTCTGCCTTAGAAAAGAGTGATATGATGTCCTTAACAGGACTGAGCATTGCCTCTAAAGCTAAAGAAGTGAGAAAGGACTCCATTCAGGAGTCCTTTTTTTGAGATCATCTTTTTACATTGACACCGAATATGCCGCCCAAGGCAGAGACGATAAATGCAATTGCCCATTGCAGCAAATCATATAGTTGAATCGAAGAATTAAGTGCGAGAAATCCGATAACAAAGACGAGAAGACCGTAGACAGCTCCTGTAATACCACCATGATACCATCCGCGTTCTCCAGATTTTTTTCCTGCAGCAAACCCTCCAAACAAAAGGGCAATGGAATGAACTAAATAGGTATAGAAGGATAAGTCTTGCTCTCGCATACCCGTCAGCCACAGAAAGAGAGACAATACCAGGGCACCAACAAACATCCAGATAAAAGCAGTAATCAATCCTGAGAGCAGCGGGCTGTGAATGCGAATGGAAAATACGCGGCGTACGAAATCCATACAGGAAACCTCCTTGATCGGCTGTAATTAATACATTCTATGGCCAAGCTATACGGCTTAAGAACTCATTTTCCATTAATTAAATGGAATGGCACTCATGAACTTCGGTCAACCTATCCATTACCAATGTCCACATTTGACCCAAAGCTACAGGGAGGCCTGGATCATGATCGATCATGTCGTGCTACATATACTGCGTACTGTGCTCATGTACTGTATTGCTGCTTTTGCAATTCGTTTGATGGGCAAGAGAGAGATAGGAAAGCTGTCTGTTTTTGATTTGGTCATATCCATCATGCTTGCAGAGATTGCCGTCTTCGCGATAGAGGATGTGGAAAGACCTCTATATGAAGGCATCGTGCCGATAATAACCCTCATTATTTTGCAGGTTAGTCTCGCGCTCCTCGGGCTCAAGAGCAGATGGTTTCGTCTTGCTGTCGATGGTAAACCGGTCATTCTCGTGTCAAATGGGAAACTGCAGCGTGATGAGATGAAGAGACAGCGTTATAATCTCGATGATCTCATGCTGCAATTGCGTGAGCAGAATGTTGATAATATCGATGAATTACAGTTTGCCATTCTAGAGACAACAGGTAAGCTGTCCGTCATTCCAAAAGAGAAGAAGCCGGATGAGCGACACAAGCAGTCGCAGAAAAGCCTGTTTTCGCATATGAGCGAAGCTGCTGAAGAGTTGGATCAGAACAGTATTAATCTGACGAATATCCGATACGAGGCACTGCCGCTTCCACTTATTATGGATGGGAAGGTGCAGGATGCGAATCTGGATATGATTCAGAAAAACCGCTTCTGGCTGAAGAATCAAATCCAAGAGCACGGTATAAAAGATTTCAAAGATGTTTTTCTATGCTCGATTGATCATAAGGGCGAGATTTACGTGAATGCTAAAAAAGACAGCTCTAAAAAATAATTGAAAATTTGCAGCAAACTATTTACGTGGTGATATCCATGAGCCGATAAAAGGAACACGGGATAAATCGTGCAGATCAATTAATCGGCAGGCTGCCATCACTGCTAAATAAACGATAAGACCCATGAAGCTGGAAACTATAAATTGTAAGAAGGATAAATGGGTCCAGGGCAGATGAAGGAATAAATACTGTGTTAGCCCGGCCATAATTACCATACCTGCGGCCACTTTAATAAGATCAAGCCAGCGAAAACGAAAACCAAGCAGCTGTCTCAAACTTTGGCCGTGCAGCAGAGTGACGATGAGAGAGTTAACACAAATAGCGATGACGGCTCCGTATATGCCATATTCAGGTCTTGAAGCCAGCGTAAGGATAAGGGTGATCTTGATAACAGCACCGATTGTGGTGTTAATGAGTGCTCTTCCTGGCCGATCTAAAGCTTGTAATGCTGCCTGAAGTGGTGCCTGTACATAGATGAACAGAGCAAAAGGAGTCATGGTCTTGAGCATGTTGGCAATGGAGCCATCGTCGTATAGCAGCCGGCATAGAGGTTCTGCGAGCACAAACATCACGACGGCAAAGGGTCCCCCGGTAACGAGCGCAAGTCTGAGAGATTGATGTAGTCTCTTATGAATGGTTTTATAATCTTTTCTTGCGGCTGCCTCGGATAAGGAAGGCACGAGGGATGTCGCCAGTGATGATGTGAGCGCACCTGGCAGCAGCAGCAGAGGGATGACCATTCCTTGAAGTGCTCCATATTGTGCTGTAGCCAATGCCTTGGTCAGCCCTGCAAGAGCGAGACTTTGAGCCGTAACGATGGTCTCCATTAAGTAAGACAATGAACCTACTAGGCGCCCGGCTGTAACGGGAATGGAGATGGCCATCAGTTTTTTGAAGATTGATTTTTGTTGCCCCTGACTCTGTTTAGTTGGTGCCGAAGAAGGGAGAGAGGGTAAGGATTTCCCTGTTTTCCTGTGCTTCTCATGCTGCCAGAGGAGCACAATCATACCGATCAGTTCACCTGCGACCGCGCCCAGCATGGCTCCTGCTGCCGCATATTCGATACCCCGAGGGAGCAGAAGATAGGAGAACCACAGCACACATAATATTCTCATGAGCGTCTCGGCAATGGATGAAGCAGCAGAGGGAATCATGTTCTGCTTACCTTGGAAATATCCTCTGTACACGGACGAAACTGCGATGATGAGAATCATGGGGGTCATGCTCACAAAGGTATGATATACTCGCTCATCCGTTAGAATGGTGCTCGTTACCCATGGTGCAAAGATAATACATAAGGTAGTGAATAATACGCCCAGCGACAATGTGAACAAAAGACTGACTCGAAGAATTTTTTCGGATGTGCCGTTATTGCCTAACGATTCCGCTTCAGCAACTAGCTTGGCAATCGCTAAGGGAAGGCCCCCAGTAATCAAAGTTACAATGACGATAAAGAATGGATAGCCTTGCTGGTATAGACCAACCCCCTCAGCTCCAATGACTCTGGGCAGTACGATACGGGGAATAAATCCAAGGATACGATTGATAATGCCGGCTGCAAGTAGAATCATGGTTCCTTGGATGAATGTTTGTTTTTTCATAAATGGATTTCCCTCTTCCCCTGGGTTAATACGTATTTCCTGTGTCTGATGGACTGGCTCTTAATAATGGATATGCCAAACCTGTCCCATCTCATGACTAGGAAGTTTGCCAATTATGATATTTCCTGAATATAACAGCCTTCTAATCCTGAATCAGGCAGGAGTATAGCGGGTATAAGACGAATAAAGGATTATGGAAGGTCTAAAGGAGGACTGAAGCAGATGGATTCCACAATTGAAGAAATGGATGGACAGGAGCTTGAAGAAGCCATCGAGCTGTTATGCTGCAGTAAGGCTGAGGAACTTCGGTTGGTAGGATATGAGCATGTAACCAGTAAGGATGTGTGGAATTGTATTAGTCATAAATATGAGAAACACGGCGTTCCGCAGCTGCATCAGCTGGTTAACGATATTTTATCGCTGAAGGCAACCAGCTTTATGAATTACATGACGCTGTCCGCTTATCGAGGTTCCTCTTTCTAATGGAAAGAGGGATTTTTTTGTTTCTGAAATAACGGTTCGCCCGATGCCTTTTTCATATAGGAAAATTGACTGAGATTTCCTGCATAGCTATAATAGGAATATTGAGAATGAAGGGGGATAAAAGTGACGGCATGAAGAGAGCTATCAGTTTCATTCTGGTCGTGCTAGTGACCGCCGGCGTTATGGCTTTTACAAGCCCAGGTCTGCTTAACAATATACGCCTCGGCCTCGATTTAAAGGGAGGCTTCGAGATTTTATATGAAGCTGAGCCGCTGGAAGCAGGACAAGAAGTCACCAGAGAATCACTTACTCAGACGGCGAAGAGTCTCGAGCAACGTGCAAATGCGTTAGGAACAAGTGAGCCTGAAGTAACAACAGAGGGTTCGAACCGGATTCGCTTGAAGCTTGCTGGGGTTACGGATGAGACCGAGGTACGCAGCAAGATGAAGGAGCCGGCTGTTCTGACGTTCCGCAGTGCGCAGGATGGGGACGAGCCCGGCGAGTACAGCAAAATTGAACTCAGAGGTAATGAGTTTGTCGAGAACGGCGCCTCTGTTGTATTTGGCAGCCTAAATGAGCCTATGGTGGACATTCAGGTGAAGGATAAGGAGAAATTCGCAGAAATTACGGAGCGTCTGCAAGGTCAAGAGCTTGCCATTTATCTGGATGATGAACTGTTATCTGCACCCATTGTTCAGCAAGTATTGACCGATGGCAAGGCACAGATCACAGGCAGCTACACACGGGAAGAAGCGAACCAGCTTCGAGACACCATCAATCTTGGAGCGCTCCCACTGAAGCTGACAGAGAAATACTCTCAAAGCGTAGGTGCTTCACTTGGACAGCTGTCCCTGGAACAGACAATTAAAGCCGGGATTGTTGCATCCGTCTTTATTTTAATATTTATGATCGCTTTATATCGTATACCTGGGATTGTAGCAAGCTTTTGTCTCATCGTGCATACATGGCTTGTTCTGCTTATTTTTTATTGGGGAGATTTCGTTCTCACCTTGCCAGGGATTGCGGCCTTCATTCTGGGGATCGGGATGGCGGTTGACGCCAATATTATTACTTATGAACGGATTAAAGAAGAGCTTCGCAGCGGAAAGAGCGTCATGTCTGCTGTTAAGTCCGGTGAACGGATCTCATTCCGTACGGTAATGGATTCGAATGTGACCACGATTATTGCAGCTGGTGTTATGTTCTGGCTTGGTACCGGAGCAGTCAGAGGCTTCGCAATCGTTCTGATCATAGATATTGTAACGAGTATTCTTACGAATATCTTCTTCTCCCGCTTCTTGCTGAACTTGCTTGTCAAAGCAAAACTGATTAAGAAGCCTTCTTACTTCGGCGTGAAGGAGAGTGAAATTCGTGCGCTTTAATTGGGAATTTGATTACATCAAAATAAGTAAATATTTTTATACGTTTTCCATCGTCATTACTTTGCTTGGGATATTAAGCCTTGCTGTCTTCGGACTTAATTATGGCGTAGATTTCCGATCTGGCTCGAATGTGGACGTGACTGCGTCCAAAACGATTACAACGGAAGAAATTGAACCTGTCCTTGAAGAGCTGGGGCTTGCAGATGACGAGCCTGCCATTTCTGCAGGTACAAGCCAAGTGAATATTCGTTTTTCTTCGGTGCTCAATGAAGAACAGGAAGCTAATTTGAAGTCCGCTTTTAATGAACAAATTGACCCGGAAGCGTCCTTTGAAGTCAACACCGTTGATCCGGAAATGGCCAAAGAGCTGGGACGCAATGCAATTTATGCCGTACTGATTGCAAGCTTAGGGATTTTGATCTATGTTACCATTCGGTTTGAGTGGAGATTTGCTGTAGCTGCAATCGTCGCACTGCTGCATGATGCATTTGTCGTTATCAGTATTTTCTCTTTATTCAGATGGGAAGTAGATCTGACCTTTATTACGGCAGTATTAACCATTGTCGGTTTCTCCATTAATGATACGATCGTTGTGTTTGACCGGATTCGAGAGAATTTGAGATTTGCTAAGACCAAGACAAGTAAAGATGTGAATGAGGTTGTAAACCGAAGCATTGCACAGACAATGACTCGTTCATTGAATACGACAATTACCGTATTTATTGCATCACTGTTCCTATTCCTGCTGGGCGGCGAATCGATTCGCATGTTCTCACTGGCTATGGTGATTGGTCTTGTCTTCGGTGCCTACTCGTCTATATTTATTGCAAGCCCACTCTGGGCCATTCTTAAAAATAAACAAAAGCCAAAAACAAACAATCCTGCGAAGTCAGCTAACTGACTTCAATGGTAAAACAATGAAAGCCGCGTCTGAGTAAGGCGCGGCTTTCGAATCTAACCGTCTAACGTGTAGAGGGGGAACACGGATGACCACTGATTATATGGAAAAAATGAACAGGTCTCGTTTCTGGACTAGTATGCTCGGAAATATGGGACTTACGATATTAAAAGGCAGTGTAGGTTATATTTCGGGAAACAAGGCACTTTTGAGCGACGCGATGTACTCCGCAGGAGAGGTCTCTACACTTATTACACATCGGTTCGGTAACGCTGACAAGGAACCCATCACAGAATCCTCTACAAGCCGCACGGTTCGATTTGGAGGATTTCTCGCACTGATCATTCCTTTGCTCGTAATATTAGGTGCAATGCAAATTGCTTTCTCTTCGATCTATGTTATGGTGGCAGGAGATCTTGAACCGCCGCAGCTGATGGTCTTAATCATCGCGTTTATTGCTTTTGTTGCAAGAGAGATATGGTTTCAATATGAATGGCGGCGCAGCTACAAAGATAAACAAGCCATACATATGATGGGCCGTAATCACCGTTTAGCTCTATATAGCTCTATAATCGTCCTTGCAGGCATCACGCTTGCCATGATTGGTAAAGAAATGGATTACTCTTTGCTTCTATACAGTGAACCTGTTGCTGCGCTTATAACATCCGGAATCGTAATCTGGAAGGGATATGAGCTGCTCGCAAGCTATTTCTTGGGCCACAAAGATAAGGAAATTCGACAAGATACCTATGATTACATGGAGACAGTTCAGCGTGTACATGGTATTGTAACGGTTGAACAGATTAACGCCTATGAGCGAACGAGTGGTATCTATGTAGATGTGAGAGTGACCGTAAATCCAAGAATGAGCGTTGCTGAGGCACAGGAAACGTCAGAGCGTGTCAAGGTTTTGCTTACCGGAAGATTTGAACAGGTCACAGAGGTTAGCATAGAAGTTCTGCCGTATTTATCAGAGTATCCATATAAGAGCAACTATGAGCTGGCTGAACGTGAGTCTACTACTTTGCTGCAATAAGTAAAACGGCCATCGTATATAAGCAGCTCTCACTATGGATATATGTTTCATGGCGTGCTGGATAGATTGAACTATGGATCATGTGACCAAGTTCATTCTGTATAGAAAGAAAGGTGATTTACAGTGCTTTATTCGAAATATCAATGGAACATGCCGAAGCATGATGAGGAAGAAGTACAGAAATTAGCTGATGATCTAAACATATCTCCCCTGATGGCTAGACTGCTTGCGAACCGAGGATTAGGAAGAATGGATGATGCTTCATCCTTTTTAAATGCTAGTGCTGGGTCCATGCATGATCCTTACCTGTTAAAAGGGATGAAGGAAGCCGTGCCTCGCATTAAGGATGCGCTGGATCAACGTGAACATATTTTAATATATGGCGACTATGACGCCGATGGAGTCTCTAGTACCTCGCTGATGATTCATTTAATGCGCAGACTCTCTGCCTCTTACGATATATATATTCCCCATCGTGCTAATGAAGGCTATGGCCTTCATAACCATGCGCTGGATTGGGCTCATCAGCAGGGAGTTACATTAATCATTACGGTGGATACAGGGATAAGTGCGGTAGAACAAATCGCTTATGCAAAAGAGCTCGGTATCGATGTCATTGTCACTGACCATCACGAACCTCCTGATGTATTACCAGAAGCCTACACATTGATTAACCCCAAGCAAAAAGATTGTCCATATCCTTTCAAAGGCTTAGCTGGTGTAGGGGTTGCTCTTAAGCTTGCTCAAGCGATTCTGGGGGATGTACCCAAAGAATGGATGGAAATTGCAAGCATCGGCACGATAGCGGATCTAATGCCGCTTACAGATGAGAATCGAATCATTGTGAAACAAGGACTTGAATCGATGAAAAATTCGGCGTATCTTGGTATTCGCGCTCTCCTTGAGATCAGCGGAGTTGAACCAGCAACCGTCAATTCGGTTCATATCGGTTTTTCAGTAGGCCCCCGCATTAACGCAAGCGGCAGGCTTGATCATGCAGGCAGGGCTGTTGCGCTTTTAACGACCGAGGATCAGGATGAAGCTGTAAGGCTTGCAGAGGAGCTGGATTTGCTGAATCGGGAGCGCCAGCAGGTGGTGCAGCAAATGACCCAACAAGCTGTTGAGATGCTGGAGCAGAAAAAAGCCTCCAAAGGTCACCTTCCGCATGTCATCGTCATTGCAGGAGAGGGCTGGAATCCAGGTGTTGTTGGGATTGTAGCTTCAAAAGTGTTGGAACGGTATTATCGTCCGACGCTAATCCTGGGCATCGATCCAGAGACCGGTAAATGTAAAGGCTCTGCCCGGTCGGTTCCTGGGCTCGACATCTATGAGGCACTAACCGCATGCAAGGATGTCATGGATCATTATGGAGGTCATCCTGCGGCTGCAGGAATGACACTACATCGTGATCAGCTGTTACTTCTTGAGGAGCAGCTGAATGAGTACGCCGAGAGAACGATGCAGCCTGAGCATTTTGTCCCGGTGAAAGATACAGATGGAGAGTGCAGCCTAGCAGAGGTACCTCTGTCTGTCATTGAGGAGCTGGAGATGCTTCAGCCATTTGGCATGGATAATCCCACTCCCAAATTTGTGATTCGAAATGTGAATCTGGTCGGCACCCGCAAGATGGGGAAAGATCAGTCTCATTTAAAGCTTACGCTAGAACAAGATGGTCAGCTTATTGATGCTGTTTCATTTGGGAGCGGGGTATATGCAGACTATCTTCCAGAAGGCTCTGCACTGGAAGTGATGGGTGAGCTGCAAATCAATGAATGGAATGGATCCAGGAAGCTGCAGCTGATGCTGGACGATTTCAGATTTCCTGAGCACCAGGTGTTTGATTATCGGGGAAGCAGGGATCCAGGACGCGAAATCGAGCGATTTATACAGCAGCTGGGCAGCCGGGCTCAATCACCGTCCAGCATCAGCGGAGTGCTTGTTCATGAAAAAAATATATTTGGTCTAGAAAACCAATTGAATGAAAAGGCTATTTGGGTATATGATAGGAAGGTTGGAGTCGTTCCGAAAAACGACTTAGCGTTAAGATTTGAGGGAGAGCAGCTGGATAATCTGTTTGTTCTGGATACCCCCGAAACTGCCGAGCAATTAACAGCGATGCAAAGCTTGATCAAGAGAACAGGTAATGTTATTCTTCTTCACGCCCATGTACATCGAAGCGAGAGATTGCAGCGATTTACGCGTGATGATTTTAAACGTATATATGTCCTTATATCCAAATGGGGACAAGAAGCTGTACCGGAAAAAGGAATGATGGAGGCGCTCAGTCGTCAGTGCGGATATTCTGTAAGGATGATCTCCAAGGTGATGGATGTGTTTGAGGAGCTGTCATTCATTGAACGAAATTCTGGTACAATAACATTCGTGAGGAATCCTTCCAAGCAAAATTTGATGGATTCAAGAAACTACCAGGCTATTGAACAGCTCGTTGATATGGAACATGCGATGTTCGATTTGGCAGCGCCCCAACTGATGCAATGGATGATGTCTCACATGAAAGGTGCATCCTAAGCATTCATTTATTTTAGGAGGAGATTATTTTGGATTTTAAAGATTACATTCGGGTTATTCCTGATTTTCCGCAGCCCGGAATCAGCTTCAAGGACATTACAACACTGCTGAAGGACGGCGAAGTGTACCGCAAAGCGGTAGATGAAATTAAGCAGCTTGTATCTGATTTGAAAATTGACGTGATCGCGGGCCCGGAAGCACGCGGCTTCGTTGTTGGAGCGCCGCTGGCTTATGCGCTGGGTGTGGGTTTTGCACCTATTCGCAAGAGCGGTAAATTACCAGGGGAGACGATTGAAATCGGATATGATCTCGAATACGGTAAGGATCAATTAGCGATGCATACGGATGCCATTGAAAAAGGTCAAAATGTACTGATTGCTGATGATTTGCTCGCAACAGGCGGTACCATTGCGACTTCCGTAAATCTAGTTCGTCAGTTGGGTGGAAACGTAGTTGGCGCTGCATTCCTGATTGAGCTTGAAGAACTCAAGGGTAGAGATAAACTTACAGATGTGAATGTTTACTCACTTATGAAATATTAATTTCCTGTTTCCCGGGAAATATTTTGACGAATAAGCGTTAGATGATTAAAGAAAAGGTGATCAGCCATGGCTGATCACCTTTTTCGTTCGTATGTGTGTATTGTGTATACCTTAATGAGCGGATTCATCCTCACGTTCATTCATCCAGCCCAGTTTTTCGAAGAGATAGAACAGCAGCGCAGCAATCATACCTACAATCGTGGCAAGTGCCATCCCTTTGAGTTGTACGTTCCAGATCGAAAGTGTAGTACCGCTCAGCCCTGTAACGAATACAAGCGTAGTCAGCAGCATGTTTTTGGTTTTGGAGAAATTCACTTTTTGCTCGACAAAGATTCGGAAGCCGGATGCGGCAATGATCCCAAACAAGAGGAGAGATACGCCTCCCATGACAGCTGTAGGAATATTAGCCACAACAGCGGTAAATGTTCCTGAGAACGAAAGTATAATGGCGATAATTGCTGCTCCGCCGATAACAAATATCGAGTAAACGCGGGTTAGGGCCATAACACCGATATTTTCGCCATACGTCGTATTAGGCGTAGATCCAACGAATCCGGATATGACTGTTGAGATCCCGTTACCCAGCAGGGAACGATGTAGACCAGGGTCTTTGGACAGGTCTTTGCCTACGATGCTGCCTGTAACGAGCAGGTGACCGATATGCTCAACGATAACGACCAAGGCTACCGGTACAATCGTAAAGATTACCCCCATATCCCAAGTGGGAGTCGTTATTTCTGGCGTTTTAAACAGGCTTGCATTTGAGAAGCTGGCGGTATCGACTACTCCCATAAAGAACGCAAGCAGATAACCCGCCACAATACCGATCAGAATATGAATGATCTTCGCAAATCCACGAAATAGAATGGAGCCCAGCACGGTTACACCAAGAGTCACCATGGACAAGGTGATAGTAGTTGGATCAGGCGACCAATCCTCTCCTGCGCCAATAAGTCCAGCCATTTCGGCTGCTACTGGAACAAGCTCCAGTCCGATTAGAGCCACAACCGCCCCCATCACTGCCGGGGGAAAGAGCACATCCAGCCATTTTGTGCCCGTATATTTAATGATCAGAGCAACGAGACAGAAGATAATACCCGTGACAATAAACGCGCTGAGGGCCATGGAATATCCATTATCTCCATGTTGCTCCAATACCACTCCCACGGGTGCAAGAAAAGCAAAGCTGGAGCCGAGATAGGCTGGTATTTTTCCTTTACATATAAAGATGTAGAGAAGGGTCCCTAAACCATTCATTAATAGGATCATTCCAGGGTCGACACCAAAGATGTTAGGTACCAGTACAGTACTGCCGAACATGGCAAACAAATGCTGGATACTTAATAATAGACCTGGTCCTACAGGGAGCTTCTCATTAACTCCGATTTCACGCTGCAAAATTGTTCACTCCTCAATATAATATCGTGCATGATAGATATATGTAGCCTCTACAATCCTTAATAGATTATACAGTTTTCCGACATTTTTCAATGAATTTCTTTTCATACCAAATGTGCGGTTGGACAGCCTTTCAGAGTTGGAGCAGATGCCTATATTATTATAGCTGGTGAAAAAAGCATAACTTGTCATCTTATGACGACGGTTGACGTAGAAGCAGGTAAGCGTCATAATATTATAAAATCACTTTTTCGGGGAACCTGTGTAGATGTAAGATCGGCGGGTTCCATTTTATTATAGAAAGGAATCGGACAAGATTAGATGGGCATAGAGCAATTACTGGAAAAGGCTGGAGCCTATATCAAAGAACCCGAATTAACCCGGATCCGTGAAGCCTATGACTTTGCTGAGAAAGCTCATCACGGACAGACGCGCAAATCGGGCGAACCGTATATATTGCACCCGCTAGCTGTTGCAGATATCGTGGTGAACATGCAGATGGACAGCATATCAATTATTGCTGCCCTGCTTCATGATGTCGTTGAAGACACTACGGTATCACTGGACGAGATCAAAGAGAAGTTCGGAGATACATGCGCCATGCTGGTGGATGGTCTGACGAAGCTGGAGCGTATTAAATTCCGTTCAAAAGAGGAGCAGCAGAACGAGAACTACCGGAAGATGTTCATTGCAATGGCTCAGGATATCAGGGTCATTGTTATTAAACTGGCGGACCGTCTCCACAATATGCGTACGTTGAAATTTCAGTCCGAAGAAAGTCAGCGCCGTATTTCGTATGAAACCTTGGAGATCTTCTGTCCGATTGCCAACCGGCTCGGGATCTCGGCGATTAAGTGGGAGATGGAGGATATTGCACTCCGTTATTTGAACCCGCAGCAGTACTATCGCATTGCTAATCTGATGCACAAGAAGCGTGCAGAACGTGAGCAATATATCGATAATGTCATTGATCGTATATCCGACAAGCTGGGTGAGATGGGAATTCAGGCCGATCTGTCCGGACGCCCTAAACATATATACAGTGTGTATAAGAAGATGACGAGCAAGAACAAACAGTTTAACGAAATTTACGATCTGCTCGCTATTCGAATTATTGTTGATAATATTAAAGATTGCTATGCCACCCTCGGAATTATCCATACCTTATGGAAGCCAATGCCTGGAAGATTCAAAGATTATATTGCGATGCCCAAAGCCAATATGTATCAGTCTCTGCATACGACCGTAGTAGGTCCAAAGGGAGAGCCGACCGAGGTCCAGATTCGTACTTGGGATATGCACCGTACAGCAGAATTCGGTATTGCTGCTCACTGGGCATATAAGGAAGGCGGAGGCAATAATTTAGAGGACAGTATTACGTTCTTCAGAGAGATTCTAGAGCTGCAAAATGAAGCGAAGGATGCTTCTGAGTTTGTAGAATCCTTGAAGATGGACTTTTTCTCGGATCTTGTATTTGTGTTTACTCCAAAAGGTGAAGTCATTGAGCTTCCTGCAGGCTCCGTGCCTCTTGATTTTGCTTACCGGATTCATACAGAAGTAGGTAACCGCACCATTGGAGCCAAAGTTAATGGCCGAATTGTACCACTGGACTATCAGCTGAAGACTGGCGATATTGTCGAAATTCTGACTTCCAAGCATTCGTATGGTCCGAGCCGTGACTGGTTGAAGATTGCACAGTCTTCTCATGCACGCAGTAAGATTAAACAGTGGTATAAGAAAGAGAAACGTGAAGAAAATGTCGAAAAAGGTCGAGAGAGCCTTGAGCGTGAGCTGAAGCGAATTGGTCTGGAGCCTTCTCAATGGCTTACGGATGACAAATTGCAGGAGGTCTGCAAACGGTTCGCGTTTAACGATATCGATGATATGCTGTCTGCGATTGGCTTCAGTGGTATTACAGCATCCCAAATCGTCACACGTCTGACGGAGAAGCTCCGGAAAGAGCAGGAGGAAGCAAGCCTGCTTGAGCTCACGACAGAACGTAAGGAAATTAAGGCTGCTCCTGAGCGGAAAGTTCAGCATACGAACGGTGTTAAAGTCAAAGGCATTGATAATTTGCTTGTACGGTTTGCGCGCTGCTGTAATCCGGTTCCAGGTGACGACATTGTAGGGTATGTTACGCGCGGTCGCGGGGTCTCTGTCCATCGCACCGATTGCCCGAATCTTCCTTCATTGGATCTTGAAGGGGAAGAAGCTGCACGTGTGATTGAAGTGGAGTGGGAGAACGAGAATGAAACGGCGAGCTACAGCGTAGATATTGAAATTACTGGACATGATCGGAATGGACTGCTTAATGAAGTACTCCAGGCTGTGTCCGAGAGTAAGACCAATATATCTGCGGTTACAGGTCGCACAGATAAGAATAAGCTTGCTCAGGTTCATATGACCATTCTGATTCGGAATACGGATCATCTGCAATCGGTTGTAGAGCGAATTAAGCGAGTTAAAGATGTATACTCTGTCCATCGGATTATGCAATAAGGAGTACAGATCAACATGAGAGTGGTATTGCAGCGTGTAAGCGAAGCGAAAGTGACTGTAGATCAAGAGGTTGTTGGCCAGATTAATCGTGGATTTATGCTGCTTGTTGGTATTACGCATGAGGATACTCAGAAGGATGCTGACTACTTGGCTGATAAGATTGCCGGTTTACGTGTATTTGAGGATGAAGCCGGAAAAATGAACGAGAGTATTATGGATGTCGGCGGTGCCATCTTATCCGTATCTCAATTTACGCTGTATGGGGACACCCGTAAAGGTAAAAGACCGAATTTCATGGCTGCGGCGAGGCCTGATGTGGCGGAGCCGTTATATGAATATTTCAATGAGCAGCTCAGAAGCAAAGGGCTTACCGTTGAAACAGGGAAATTTGGGTCGATGATGGATGTGGCGCTGAATAATGACGGACCTGTGACATTGATATTAGAGAGCAAGGTCTAGCTTGACTTCATAAGTTTACAGCAGATTAATTCCGAAGACACCGGGACATACTAGGTATAGAATAACCCTAGTAAGGACGGTGTCTTTTTATATGCGACAATCCCTTAAGCAAATGAACATGAACGTGTCTATGCTGCTTCTGCCGGGAAGTGTATCCGAAGCCATGCACTTGGCCAACATAGCCGCAGCCAAAACCATCTCGTTGTATGAAACGACAACAACAGATAAGCCGGCCAGAATCCGGCTGCCGCGATCTTAGAGCTATTCTCTTGGAGAGGTACTTCCCGAGGGGATAGTTTTTTTCATTTGGCGAGGATGTTATAAAACAGATTATTCAGGGTAATGAATACTCGAGGCGCTATTGCCTTGAAAGGAGACGATAATCAATGAGTAAAGTAGCATTTTTGTTAGCAGACCAATTCGAAGACTCGGAAATGAAAGTTCCCTACGATGAGGTAAAAAAAGCAGGACATGAAGCCGTGATTATCGGCCTTGAAGCAGGAGCTACCGTGAAAGGGAAACAAGGAAAAGAAGAGTACACAATTGAAAAAGCCATTACGGAGGTTAGTGCAGCTGATTATGACGCCGTCGTCATTCCGGGTGGATCTTCACCAGAAAATCTTCGTTTGAATGATCAAATTCTGACCTTCGTTACCGAAGTCAATCAGGCGAAGAAACCAATTGCAGCGATATGCCATGGCCCGCAAATTTTGGCGAGCGCGGATCTGTTGAAGGGACGTACCGTTACTTCTTATCCACCGCTTAAAGACGATATGATCAATGCTGGTGCTGAATTCCGTGATGAGGAAGCCGTTGTGGATGGCAATTTTATTACATCCCGTACACCTGAGGATGAACCTGCATTTGTACGAGAAATACTAAAAGCGATATAAATTGGAGCCGGCTTAAAAAGGACTGCTTCAAATTTACACAAGCACTAACTATTTTAATAAGGAGGGTTTGTCATGTCGAAGAGAATACAAGCGTATTTCAGAACCGAGGATGAGGCGGAAGGTGCAAGAATCTCCCTGCATGCGTTTGCTACAGAGCAATTGGAGGTAGGTGAACTGGATTCTTCCATTGGGAGATCAAATCGAATTCTTATTCCACTTGTTCCCTATAACAACGTAGGGGGAGTTAATTCCACAGGTGCTGTAGGCACAGCAGCTGGAACACAAACGGAGGCTGTAATTCCCGTTGTATCTGATCGTAATCCGGATGAACCAACAGCGGCAGATCGCAATGGAAATCGAGAAGGCGGGCTGTTAAATGCGGAGGATGTATTTACTGACGACTATGACGACCTCCATTATGTATTATCTGTGAAGGTAAAGGATGAAGAGTACGAGGAAGTCGTAAACAAAATTCGTTCTAAAGGCGGATATGTGGAGATGGATGAGTAATCTTTATTGATAGGGTAGAGAGCAAGCTTTATTCGCAAGGATCGATGTGTAATTCACAGGGCTTTGTATAAGAGTTTATTTGAATTAGATGCGTGAGTCCAAGTTATGTAAAGCGCTTTCAAAATTGTAATACACTCGTAATATTAACAACATCAATTATTAATATATGCTGTTTATAATAACAGCATGACCCCCTTTTTTAATATATACTTTGAACCTACAAACCGTTTTTGTAGGTTTTTTTCTGTCTATTTTCTGGAATTAGTTTACCTCGCATGTTAATTTCTTTTGGAAAATGCTTGACTTTAACGTATGGGTTCATTACAATCGAACAATAATATAAGGATATATTAAGTTGATTTGATGACAGGACCAAGTACTCCGTGCCCCACATGCTTAGAGATGAATCCCTTAGGCTGGAAGGATTCTCATGATGACCGGACGAATGACTTCCTCGAGAACGGACGGCGAAAGCAATCTGGTGATTAGCCGTATCGCGCTGGCGAGCGTTACACGCCTTAAGCGAACGAAGAATGAGCTGTAATCTTTGTTCGGAATGTGGGTGGTACCACGGTAGATGTGCTTATCGCAATCTCTCGTCCCTGTTTCATGTATGAAACAGGGCGGGAGATTTTTTTTGTTTTCAAATTATGTTTGATTCAAAGGTATTATGAAATTGATTCGTTTATCAGAAAATTTAGATACAAGTATGATGACGTGGATAGTGATGGAGGGATGTAAAATGGCTTTTCAAAAACCGACAGGGACACAGGATTTGCTGCCAGGTGTGGTAGAGAAGTGGCAATATGTTGAGAGTAAGGCAAGAGAGCTGTGCGGGCGGTTTAACTACCGAGAGATTCGCACACCGATATTCGAGCAGACGAACCTGTTTGAACGGGGTGTAGGAGAAACAACGGATATTGTAGAGAAAGAAATGTACACGTTCAAAGATAAGGGCGATCGAAGCATGACGCTTCGGCCGGAAGGAACAGCAGGAGTTGTGCGCTCCTACGTGGAGAACAAGCTGTACGGAGAGCCAGATGTGACGAAGCTATATTACACAGGCCCGATGTTCAGATATGAACGGCCGCAGGCTGGACGCCAGCGTCAATTTCACCAGTTTGGAGTGGAGGCGTTTGGTTCGGTAGACCCTGCGATTGACGCAGAGGTTATTGCGCTCGGATATCAATTTTGCCGGGAGCTGGGACTCCAGGGCGTTAACGTGGAGCTGAACTCGGTGGGTAATGCGGAGAGCCGGGCAGCATATCGTGAGACCCTGCTGGCCTTCCTGAATCCGATGAGAGAATCACTGTGTAAGGATTGTCAATCCCGGATGGATCGGAACCCGCTGCGTGTGCTCGACTGCAAAGTGGATCAGGATAAATTTACAGATGCGCCTTCTATTCTGGACAGCCTGAGTGAGGAAGAAACGAACCACTTCAAGAAGGTACAAGCCTATTTGGACAGCATGGAAATTCCTTATACGTTGAATCACCGTCTTGTAAGGGGACTTGATTATTACACGATGACTGCGTTTGAGCTAAAAGCCGAAGGTATCGGCGCTATTGACACTATTGGCGGCGGCGGTCGATATAACGGTCTTGTAGCTGGTATTGGCGGCCCGGATCAGCCGGGTATCGGTTTTGGTATCGGTCTTGAGCGTATCCTGCTGATTCTGGATAAGCAGGGAGTGGAGCTTGATGCGGTGAAGCCGCTGGATGTTTATTTCGTTGCCCTTGGCGAAGCTGCTGAAGCCGAGGTGACAGCGCAGCTGTTTAAACTGCGCCAAGCTGGATACAGCGGAGAGCGCGATTATTTGGGCCGGAAGATGAAGGCCCAAATGAAGTCTGCCGATCGCCTGAAGGCGCGGTATACCGCGATTCTTGGCGAGGATGAGCTTGAGCGGGGAGAAATCACGCTCAAGTCAATGCAAGACGGCGAGCAGCGTGTTGTGAAGCTCGCCGACCTGGTCTCCGCGCTGCAATAGTGCAGCAGCGCTCCATGCTTGCATGAAGCGAAGCAATGCAAGATACGCCGAAGGCTACCAGGGTTTTCACGCCCTTGCCTTGCATGAAGCGCAGCGATGCAAGCCACGCCGAAGGCTACAGGGGTTTACCCGGCTTTCATCTTGCATGAAGCAAAGCAATGTAAGACACGCCGAAGGCTAAAGGGTTTACCTGCCTTTGACCTTGCATGAAGCGAAGCAATGCAAGTTACGCCGAAGGCTACAAGGGTTTTCATGCTCTTGGGGAAGCGGGGTCCTAACCTTTGCAGCTTCGCTGCAAAGGTTAGGACGGTAGCGCTCCCACCACCAACGTAAGTTTTTTCACCTTCCACCAACTGTTGCATCTGCTGCAGCTTCCGGGTGTCCAGAGGGCAGGCGCCATCTGGGGTCCTCCCTGTCAGGGAGGATTTAGGAGGGTGACTTTAATAAGTTTCCTAAACATTTTATATAATTTTTGATCAAAAAGGAGAATGAAGATGCAAAGAAGTCATCAATGCGGAACACTCACGACCGAGCACATCGGTCAAACAGTTACACTGAACGGTTGGGTACAGACTCGCCGTGACCTCGGGGGCGTGCTCTTTATTGATCTGCGTGACCGCAGCGGTATCGTACAGATCGTATTTAACCCGGATTACTCCGGCGAGGCGCTCAAAATTGCTGACCGTGTCCGCAGTGAATACGTTCTGGCAGTGACAGGAACGGTAGTAAAGCGTGATGAAGAGACGGTTAACCCGAACCTGCCAACAGGCTTGATTGAAGTACAGATTACAGAGATTGAAGTGCTGAATGCATCCAAAACACCTCCGTTCTTTATCGAAGACGGAATTGAAGTGGATGAATCCCTTCGTTTGAAATATCGCTATATGGACCTGCGTCGTCCGGAAATGCAGGAAACGCTTCGTCTGCGTTCCAAAGCAGCCAAGGTATTCCGTGATTACCTGGATGAGAAAGAGTTTATTGAAGTAGAAACACCAATTCTGACAAAGAGCACACCGGAAGGTGCACGGGATTACCTGGTGCCAAGCCGTGTGCATGAAGGCGAATTTTTCGCTTTGCCACAATCACCGCAAGTTTACAAGCAGCTTCTGATGGTAGGTGGTCTTGAGCGTTACTATCAAATCGCCCGCTGTTTCCGTGATGAGGATCTTCGTGCAGACCGTCAGCCGGAATTTACGCAGGTCGACATTGAAACTTCCTTCCTCCAGCAGGATGAGCTGCTGCCAATGATGGAAGAGCTTATGGTTAAATTGTTCCGCGAAACCAAAGGAGTCGAGATCGAAACTCCGTTCCAGCGTATTACTTATGCAGATGCCATGGGTAAATATGGTTCTGACAAACCAGATCTGCGCTTCGGCATGGAGCTTGTCGAGCTGAACGATATTGTAGCCACGAGCGGAGTAAAAGTGTTTGCTTCGGTTATCGAAAAAGGCGGAGAGGTTAAATGCCTGAACGCCAAAGGCTGTGGAACGTGGACTCGTAAAGAGATTGACGATCTGGGACCTTATGCAGCACGTTATGGGGCGAAGGGTCTGGCTTGGATCCAAGTGAAGGAAGGCGAATTCAAGGGGCCTATCGTGAAATTCATGTCACCTGAAGAAATCGAAGCGATCAAGGAACGTACAGGTGCAGAGGACGGAGACTTGCTTCTGTTCTCAGCTGACAATAAAAAAGTAGTAGCAGATGTGTTGGGCGCACTGCGTTTGAAAATCGGCCGTCAGCTTGGTTTGATCGACGACAATAAGTTTAAATTTGCTTGGGTAGTGGATTTCCCACTCCTGGGATACGATGAAGACGAGAAACGTTATGTGGCAGAGCATCATCCGTTCACGCGTCCGAAGGAAGAGGATCTGCACTTGTTCGATACCGATCCGGGTCAGATTCGTGCTCAGGCTTATGACTTGGTACTGAACGGTTATGAAGTAGGCGGCGGCTCTATGCGTATCTTTAAACGGGATGTACAAGAGAAAATGTTCGGTGCGCTTGGTCTGTCCACGGAAGAAGCTTACGATAAATTTGGTTTCTTGCTGGATGCATTTGAATACGGCACGCCTCCACATGGCGGTATCGCGTTCGGTTTCGACCGTTTGGTTATGCTGCTTGCAGGACGTAACAACCTCCGTGAAACGATTGCATTCCCGAAAACAGCAAGCTCTACAGACTTGCTCATGAACGCGCCGTCGGAAGTAGATACGAAGCAGCTGGAACAGCTTCATATCCGCGTTTCTCGCAAGCCCAAAGCGGAAAAGAACTAAGTAAGGGGGACGAATTGTCACCATGCTACATCAATTTTCAAGAACGGAACTTGCGATTGGACCGGAAGGCCTGGAGAAGCTGAAGAACAGCACTGTTGCTGTTCTCGGCATCGGGGGCGTCGGCTCAATGGCCGTGGAAGCTCTGGCTCGTACCGGGGTAGGACGGATTATTATGATTGATAAGGATGTCGTCGACATTACGAATATCAATCGTCAGATCCATGCCCTAACGACGACGATTGGTCAGAAGAAAGCAGATCTGATGGTAGATCGGGTGAAGCTGATTAATCCGGAGATCGATGCTATTGCGCTTAACATGTTCTATACGGAAGAAACTTACGAGGAATTGTTTAAATACGAGCTGGATTATGTACTGGATGCCTCCGATACAATTATTTACAAGATCCACTTAATCAAGGAGTGTATGGAGAGAGGAATTCCGATGATCTCCAGCATGGGAGCCGCCAACAAAATGGATCCTTCCAAGTTTCAGGTTGCCGACATTTCCAAGACCTCCATGGATCCGATGGCTCGTGTCATTCGTAACAAACTGCGCAAGGAGCACGGGATTAAAAAAGGTGTAAAAGTCGTCTTCTCTACAGAGCAGCCGATGAAGCCGCGTCAGGATGTAACGGATAAGATTGTTCCGGAAAATGCACCTGAGATCCGAAAAGCAAAACAGCCACCTGCAAGTAATGCTTTTGTGCCTCCTGTTGCAGGACTTATCATGGTCAGTGAAGCCATCAAGGATTTGCTTGCCGAGAAATAAGAAGCTTAAGCCGATGCTTTCAGGTTTAAAATGAGCACAAACTGAACAAGATAAACTTGTTCCCGCGTGGATACCAGCGTATGGTATTCACGCTTTTTTTCTTTGTATGGAGTATTTGAGTATCTGAGCATTTGTATGAATATCTGATAACTGTAATGAAGTGAGAGAAAGGATTAGCGTATATGAAACAAAAAAGTCTGTTCCGATGGGTTGGAATGAGACAAGGAGATGTGCTCAAGAAAGAGCTTGGAGCAGGAATTATCTCCTACTTCTCTGTTGTTTATATTGTAATGGTCAATGCGTCTATTCTGGCGGATGCAGGTATGCCGCTGCAGGCAGCGATGGTGGGAACCTTGTTAACTTCGATTGCCGGCTGTCTATTCATGGCGTTTATCGGCAAATCACCGATTATCGTAGTTCCGGGAATGGGAATTAACGCATTTTTTGCTTATACACTGGTGCATTCGATGAAATTGACTTGGCAGGAAGCATTAGCGGTGGTCACGATTACGGGCATTCTGTTTGCGGTTGTCGCCTTTACGAACCTGTATAAAGTGATAAGTGAAGCGATCCCTCATAATCTACAGCATGGCATCACGGTGGGGATCGGCTTGTTCCTGACCTTTATCGGTCTTCAAAAAAGCGGGATCGTTGTCGCGCATCAAACGACCTTTGTAACGATCGGCCATTTTGATGATCCTGGTGTGCTGACCGCTTGTCTTACCTTACTGTTAGCTTTTGTGTTGTTCGTGAGAAATGTGCAGGGCGGTCTTCTTATTAGCATGGTCGCAGGTACGATATTGGCCTATGTACTTGGTGCTGCAGAAGCCCCATCTCAAATGATGTCCGCATCCGAGCCCATACGAGAGTATGGACAATTGTTTGGAGAGCTGTCTTTTACAGGGCTGGTGAATCTATCCTTCTGGATTGCGGTCTTCTTGCTGCTGCTTATTGTTGTATTTGAAAATATTGGACTCATTGCCTCGCATACGAACATTACTCAGCGTCCGGAGACATTTAAAGGAAGCCTTCGGGCACTTTCCATTACGAATGTGTTTGCAGGAATTTTCGGTACAAGTCCTGTAGTCGCAGCAGCCGAGACAACGGCAGGAATTGCTGCGGGAGGACGAACCGGGCTTACGCCGCTCACGACAGCGGTATTGTTTGGAGCTACATTTTTGTTCATCCCATTATTAACGCTCATACCGGACAGTGCAATTGCACCCATTCTGATCATTATCGGAGGTCTGATGGTACAAAGCGTTAAGGATATCAAATTCTCGGATTATACCGAAGCCTTTCCTGCATTTCTGATTATGGTGATGATTCCCTTCACCTATAGCATTGTAGATGGAATGGCATTTGGATTCATCGCGTATCCCGTAGCTAAGCTGGCGGCCGGACAAGGAAGGGAAGTGCCTAAGGTTATGTATTTCATAGCCGTACTCTTCCTGCTCAATTTTGTAGTGTATGCCTTGTTGTAAAAGAGGCTTATACCACACCATGACGAAGTCTAGGCCTCTCCGGAAATGAATGGCTTTTCTTTATTTTTTGTGGTATATTAGTACTCCTTTTGCTGTACGGACACGTCCGAGCTGCAAAATAATTCTTAGGAGGTAACTGAACTATGGATGACACGATTCAAAGTGCCTATCAAGAAGAGGAGCAGAGGCTTAAAGATACGATGAAGGAAGTCGATCAGCAGCTTGCGAAGCTTCAGTCGGTTCCGGTATATACCGGGCATGACTTTACGGAGCAGGTACTGGAGGCGGGACGAGAGGAACGCAGACAAAGACTTTCTAAGAGCGTAAAGGAGCCCTATTTCGGACGTCTTGATTTTGAAGAGCTCGGCACTGGCAGTTCAAAACCGTTATACATTGGCAAAGTCGGCGTAGATCGTGAAGAATACACAGATCAGCCGCTGGTCATTGATTGGCGGGCGCCAGTGGCGAGTCTCTTTTATTCTTTTACCGGCGGAGATGGACCCGCAGAATATGAATCGCCGGAAGGCATCATTGAAGGTCTCGTTTATTTGAAGCGGAATATTGTGATTCGCCAGCAGATTCTTGAGCGTGTGGCCGACACCTATAATCGGGATAGTGACCAGCCTGCCGTATCTGATGAGTTCCTCGTCTATCGACTTGGGGAGAATAAGGACAATAAGCTGCGAGATATTGTATCAACAATTCAGGCCGAGCAGGACCGGATTATCCGGGCCGCCCGGAACACAGCGCTCATTATTCAGGGGGTTGCAGGTAGTGGTAAAACAACCGTTGCGCTGCATCGTTTAGCATTTTTGCTGTATCAGTACAAGGAGCAGGTATCGGCAGAGAAGATGATTATTTTTGCCCCCAATAATATGTTCCTGGATTACATTTCAAACGTTCTGCCTGAGCTCGGTGTGGGTGATATTCAGCAGAGCACCTTCTCGGATTGGGCGATGAATTTGCTGGACCTGGAGCTGAGATTGGCTGATCCTGCAGAGACGCTGTCTTATTGGTTCGAGGGTGAAGGAGAGCTGCCGGAGATTACGGAGGAAGTGCCGGGACGGTTTAAGGGATCTATCGCATTTATGGAAATTCTCCGTGACTGCATTAAGAGGATGGAGATCAGCTCGGTACCGGACATGGACTTCTCACCGTGGGACGGCGCTGTGCTTCCGAAAGCAGAGATTGTGAAGTGGTTTGAGGAAGAGTATAAACCTTACCCTCTCGCGAAGCGCAAAGAACGAGTTATGGCCCGGGTACATCGCTGGATCGAAATGGAGCTCAAAAAGGCGCCTTCGGCAGCTGTACAAAAAGAGTGGAAGAAGAAAGCCTCAACACGCGAGAAGGCGTATGGCAACAAATGGCCGAAATACGAGCCGCTTACACTCTACAAGCAGATCTTCAAAGCAGCCAAAGGTGCAAGCCCCATGCCGGAGGAAGCCGTCAGCCAGATTCCAAAGTCTGTGTTAAAGTCGACAGCACTTGATTTGAAGAACAATGTCATTCGCGAAGAGGACCTTCCGGCGCTCGTTTATTTGCATGTACTGGTGCATGAGGTGGATGGTAATCAGCGCTTTGATCATGTGGTCATTGACGAGGCGCAGGATTTCTCTCCATTTCACATCGCACTTCTGGATCTGTTCGTCAAAGGGCACTCCTTTACGATCCTCGGCGATTTGTCCCAGGGCATTCATGCCTATCGAGGCGTGCATCAGTGGGAGGAAATGAGCTCACTTTTTGCACCGGAGTATAATGATTATTTTGCGCTGACCCGAAGCTATCGATCTACGATGGAAGTCATTGAGTTTGCTAATACGATTCTGGAAAAAGGAGTTCAAAGCGGCATCACCGCTGTACCCGTGTTCCGGAGTGGAGACGGTGTTCGGCTCATTGATTACGGACAAGAGGGAAGAGAAGCTTCCTTGAAAAAAGCAATGGAGACGCTCATTGGCAAGGACTACCGGACGGTATCCATCCTGACACGCTCTCTGCGGGAAGCTAAAGCCCTGCATGAGCGGCTTCGGTCAGAAGGACTGGAGGTTAATCTGATCGATGACGGCAAGAAGCAATATGAGGGCGGTTATTCAGTGCTTCCGGTGTATCTGTCCAAGGGACTGGAATTCGATGCTGTCATTGTTGCTGACGCGGACCAAGCTCATTATGGCAGCAGTGCATGGGACGCCAAGCTCTTATATGTCGGCTGTACGCGTGCGCTGCATGAATTGTGGCTCATGAATGGTGAGGACCGGCCTCACTACGTGGAGCAGGATAACGATGAGGTTGTTGTTGATGGCTGGCCGGAGTAAGGCTGGCAGTTAATTAGGTTGAGAACCGTAAGTCGCACCCATGATATGGATGCGGCTTATGTGTTCTCGGCTTTTTTGTTTCGGAGGGTGAAATACCCGAGAATATATCGAGCCCATATTACAGTAAATAAGATGGTGGTAAAGACTTTGATCTGAACAGAGGACCAATCGACAGGTCTTGGTATGCCGTTTATTTTAGGTCTGGGATTCAGCTCATTGAACAGCATATCGACTTGTAGAAGTATAACAAAACCGATACCGAACAAGCCGAAAAGATATTGCTTTCGCATTTTGAGCAGCTTTTCATCCGTCACACTGCCCAGCAGCTCATGCTTCTCTTGCCATATCATATAGATCCCTGCACCTGCAGTAAATAAAGTGAGAAGTACGAAATCAAGACTTAACAGACGGTCAGCCTCGTGAACGAACGTACGGATGAGGAATATACCAATTCCTACAATATAAAGAACCATGCTTATCGTTTTCTTAGACATGCAGCTCTCCTTCTTCTATTTCAATTAGGGATTTACTCTATGTTCGAGATATCCTTCTGCTTGAGCTTCTTCAGAAGCTGTAGTCCTGCGATCGAGCGTATCAGGAACAATGAGAAAAAGATAATACCCAGAAGATATAACTGTGCCGAGTCCCAATCAATGGGCATTACTCTTCCATCAAACACTTCTCGAGTAAGATCATCCTGAAGCCTGGGTATATACAGCAGGAGCCAGACGATGGATACAATTAAAGTATAATAAGTGCCGGATTTAAATTTTTTGATTTTGTCCTCATCTCTCTCGTTCAACAGCTCACGAAACTCCAGAATGGAATAGCATAGGAATGAACTACAGCTGGCTAACGCGATTAAAATAATTGGAAAATCCCATAAGGGACCGTCCGATTGCAAAAATGTTACACTGAACAGTCCAGCAGCAAAGCAGAAGATACTAATAATTAAAGCCAAGTTTTTCTTAGAGATGGTCAGCATCCTCCTTAATAATCTCATTTTGATTCTCCAATGCACGAGAGAAGGAACGAATAACAAGAGTTGAACGAAGAGCAGTAAAGACGGCAGCCGTAATGATATAGAAACGAACCATTATATCAAACCAATCTGGTTTTGAATTCAGCAGATCTCCAACAGGTCCAGTCGTCGGCACAGGAGGATGAAATTGCAAATAAATTAAATGGCTGCCCAGCAATATAATGACGATTGAACATAGAATGATGACCTTGTGACCACGAGACCATTTCACCATTTCCATCTTCGAATAAGTTCTGTTCTTCAAATTGCGCTGCTCCGTGATAAGACCATACAGAAGCACACCGATAGTGACTAACAGACATATGGCATACTCTGCATACAAAATATGACCGTCCAGTTTATAAGTGAAGAAGAATCTTCCGCCGAAAATAACCAGAGTGAGCGTAAGCAGACTGGCCGCGGACGTTCGTTTAAGCATGTGCATACCTCCCTATTTAGAGAGAACGTATTGAACAACCGTATAGTTAGATTTTACCATAATGAATTCCGATAAAGGATTTAGGATTGAATAAATCGAATTTTTGAAAAAGAGAAGTTTAAAGCTTCATGGAGGTGGTAGTTATGAAATGCGGAGCGAGAAGATACGTGATTGTCATTGATACGGAAGAAAGTGAGTTCAAGGAAATCATTGTCAAAGCCAGAACCGCCATCGAAGCGAGAAAAGTCATCCGCAAACAGTACGGACCTAAGATTAAAATTACTAGCGTGTCACTCCTAAATCAGGAACAGGAAGGACATGTGTTATGATAGGGTAAGCACAACTTAAGGGAAGTGAAATGATGGATTTATTCTCATACAGCCAGGATGCGGAGCCGAAGGCACGGCTGCTTGCTGATCGCATGCGTCCGCAGAGCCTGGATGAATATATAGGTCAGGAGCATATTGTCGGACCCGGGAAGCTGCTCAGACGGGCGATTGAGGCAGATCAGGTCTCATCCATCCTGCTGTACGGCCCTCCGGGCTGCGGCAAAACGACACTCGCACATATTATTTCTCACCATACCCAAGGGGAATTTGTCCGGCTGAATGCAGTCGATGCCTCCGTCAAAGACGTGAGGGAGGTCATCGAGCAGGCCCAAAATAATAAGTCCATGTACGGCACAAAGAC
This sequence comes from Paenibacillus urinalis, assembly GCF_028747985.1. NCBI lineage: Bacteria > Bacillati > Bacillota > Bacilli > Caryophanales > Paenibacillaceae > Paenibacillus > Paenibacillus urinalis. Next base: position 4,303,984 of record NZ_CP118108.1, on the reverse strand, counting down.
GATTCTCTTCCTGGATGAGGTACACCGTTTCAACAGCTCTAGACAGGATGCTTTGCTGCCCGCGGTGGAGAAGGGAACCATTATCTTCATCGGCGCAACGACAGAGAATCCCTTTCATTATGTGAATGGAGCTTTGCTCAGCCGTTCAACCTTGTTCCAGCTCGAATCACTGACCAAGGAGCATTCACTCCTCGCCATGCGGCGTGCTCTTCATGATTCAGAGAAAGGACTCGGGTATATGAAACTGGAAGCGGATGAGGATGCCCTTCTTCATATCGCTTCCATGGCAAATGGAGACATTAGAAGGGCGCTGAATGCATTGGAGCTGGCAGCGCTGACGACGCCGCCTGAGTCAGACGGTACCATTCATATTACACTTGCGGTAGCCGAGGAATCGATTCGCCGTCCCATCGTCAAAGCGGATGAGTCAACACAGTACGATGTACTGTCCGCTTTTCACAAAAGCATTCGGGGCTCCAGTGACGCAGCACTTTTCTGGTTCTTGTATGCGGTGGAGAAGCTGGGGATGGATCCAATGACGTTCATACGCAGGCTCATTGCCGCGGCGAGCGAAGATATTGGTCTTGCCAATCCACAGGCGATGGTACAGGCTGTATCTGCCCTTGAGGCTTACCGCAACAACGGCTGGCCGGAGGCCAAGCTGAACATTGCGCAGGCCATCCTGTTCGCGGTCGAGAGTCCAAAGTCCAACCGAGTGTACACTGCTATAGCGAAAGCAATGGCTACGATGGATGAATTAAAATCGGCGGAAGTGCCTCTCCATCTAAGAGACGGACACTACAAAGGCTCTGTTCAGCTTGGACATGTGGGTTACAAATATCCGCACAATTATCCGGGGCATTATGTAGAGCAGCAATACTTGCCGAAGGAGATTCAGGATGAAATCTTCTACGAGGCAACGGAGCAAGGCAATGAATCCAAAATCAAGCTGAATCAGGAGCGGAGAAGAATCCGGAATCAAAGAGGATGAAGGAGCTTATTTACATCGGAATCGGCGGATTTGTGGGAACGGCAGCCCGGTATGGGGTACAAGATTTGATCCAACCGGAAGAAGGTTTATTTCCTCTGGCTATATGGCTGATTAACATGGCAGGCTGCTTCTTTCTGGGCTGGTTTTTCACAGTTACTCCAGGTAAATGGAGTATGGGGCCCGAACTGAGGTTATGTATTGGCACCGGATTTACCGGTGCTTTTACTACGTTCTCTACCTTCACGGTGGATGTTGTCCGATTAGCTGGCATGAGTGAGCTGTTCCTTGGATTATTGTATGTGGTTCTGAGTGTAGCGATCGGAATCATCATGAGTGAGTTAGGATTGCGATTGGGCAAATGGATGTTAGGCAAGGCAACACGGAAGGAGAACACAATATGATCTGGGCTGCTGGAGTAGGGGGCATGGCAGGCGCGATGCTCAGGTATGCGCTTGGAAAAATCATCACTCGTAAGGCAGCCGCTGCAGGATCATCGTTTCCTTGGGGGACCTGGTTGATTAATATCAGCGGATCCTTGCTGCTTGGGATCCTGTATGTGCTCACCGTGGAAGGCATATTGCCATCGTTAGGGTGGGCAGTGCTCGGCATTGGATTTTGCGGAGCATATACGACATTTTCTACCTTCGGGTATGAGACGATGCAGCTTATAAGAGCGGATAAAAGTATACAGGCAGCATTATACGTCATGAGTTCTGTAATCGTGGGAATAGCTGCTGCATTCGCAGGTATGTGGTTAACTTCATTCATCGTTAATTAAAAATTTTAATAATTCCTATAAAAAAAGCAGGAAAAAAGCCATTCTTCATGAAATACATGAGGAATGGCTTTACTCATCTGCTTATCTGGGGATCACGCTTAGGCAGGTGAACCTGCAGCTGCAGCAACCTTCTCAACGATATCAATTGTACCGCCGCCGAGACATACATCACCGTCATAAAATACGACAGCTTGTCCTGGCGTAATTGCTTTTTGCTCTTGATCAAACTTGACATGTACCGTGCCGTCTTCACGCCAGGTCAGAGTCACGCCTTGATCAGGCTGGCGATATCTAAACTTGGCAGTACAGTGATAAGGAGCATTTGGTACGTGATCATTACCCGCGATCCAGTTTACTCCTGTAGCAATAAGTCCGGTAGAGTACATGCTCGGATGCTTGTCACCTTGGACAACATAGAGAATGTTTTTCTCTAAATCCTTATCTGCTACAAACCAAGGCTGTCCATTGCCGGAGCCGCCGATGCCAAGACCTTGACGCTGACCGAGCGTATAATACATGAGCCCATCGTGACGGCCCTTTATTTCTCCGCTCTCGATATCGACCATATCGCCGGATTTGGCAGGCAGATAGCCAGAGAGGAATTCTTTGAAATTGCGTTCACCGATGAAGCATACACCCGTGCTGTCTTTCTTCTTGGCCGTGTAGAGACCGGCTTCTTCCGCAATGCGGCGGACCTCAGGCTTCGGTAGATGACCGATCGGGAACATGGCTCTAGACAGCTGCTCCTGATTCAGTGCATTAAGGAAATAAGTTTGATCCTTGTTATTATCTACACCCCGAAGCAGCTTGTATGTTCCGTCCTCTTGAATCAGACGTGCATAATGTCCTGTAGCAACATAGTCGGCCCCAAGGTCGAGCGCCTTGTTCAGAAATTCGCCGAATTTGATCTCACGGTTACACATGACATCCGGATTAGGAGTCCGTCCGGACTTATATTCATCTAGGAAATATGAAAATACTTTATCAAAGTATTCCTTCTCGAAGTTGACTGTATAGTAAGGAATGTCCAGCTGTTCACAGACGCGGCGGACATCTTCCGCATCATCTTCTGCCGTACAATGACCGAATTCATCGGTGTCGTCCCAGTTTTTCATGAAAATACCGATGACGTCGTAACCCTGCTGTTTGAGCAGCAGTGCTGTGACGGAGGAATCAACGCCTCCCGACATGCCGACGATGACGCGGGTGTTTTGATTATCGTTAGACATCGTCATCACCATCTCTATCTAAAATTGTAATACGCGTTTTATTTTAACACACTATACCCTAACTTACGACGTAAATCGAACAATTACGATATAGAGCAACTGAATCGTCAGAAGCTTCATCTAATTCTTAATATTATCGTCACTGTTTTTTCCCCATAAACGTCCTGTTTATGTTACCATTGTTTAATGGTTATGATCGGAATACTGTGAAATATGGCAATGCTGATCATAAGCCCGAATTTAATTACGATATAAAACTTCTAAATGAGGCGAACGAGCTCATAATTACAAAATAGGACTGGTTCCTTAGAATATTACTAAACAATGAGGTGTACACACTTGAAGATATCTACTAAAGGCCGTTACGGATTAACAATTATGATGGAACTGTCCGGGCGATTTGGCGAGGGCCCGACTTCACTTAAGAGCATTGCAGAGAAGAATCAGCTGTCAGAGCATTATCTGGAGCAGCTCATCGCACCTCTTCGCAATGCAGGTCTTGTTAAGAGTATCCGCGGAGCATATGGCGGATATATTTTGGCACGCGAGCCCATTACGATCACAGCAGGAGATGTTATTCGGGTGCTGGAAGGACCAATTTCTCCGGTTGATTTTACAGAAGAAGATGATCCGGCCAAACGTGACTTGTGGATGCGCATCCGCAACAGTATTGCAGAGGTGCTGGATTCTACAACACTTCAAGATCTGATCTCCTATAAAGAGGATACCGAATCAGACAGCTACATGTTCTATATTTAAGCGGGGTGAAACTCAAATGAATATCTACTTGGATCATGCCGCATCCACTCCTGTGCATCCTGAAGTTGCAGAAGCAATGCTTAAGGTGATGACTGGTCAATTCGGTAACGCATCAAGCGTGCATGCCTTCGGGCGTGCCGCGAAGCGTACCGTTAGCAGTGCCCGGGATAAGATTGCGGCTTTTTTGGGCTCTTTTCCGGATGAGCTTATATTTACGTCAGGGGGGACAGAGAGTGACAACCTGGCTATTTTTGGTGCCTTGTCCGCCCATGAAAATAATGGAAAGCATATCATTACCACTTCCATTGAGCATCACGCAGTGCTTCATTCTTTTGAACAGCTGGAACAAGAGGGCTATGAGGTTACTTATCTTCCGGTTGATTCCTATGGACTTGTCAGCACGGATGATGTGATATCGGCCATAAGACCAGATACGATTCTGATCAGCGTGATGTATGCCAACAACGAAGTTGGGACCATTCAGCCGATCGAAGAGATTGGAAGCATCGCACGGGAGCATGGTGTGTTATTTCATGTCGATGCAGTACAGGCTCTCGGCTCTGTTCCTATAAATCTGCATGCGTTGCCTGTGGATATGATGAGCTTCTCTGCCCACAAAATTAACGGACCTCAAGGTGTCGGTGCGCTGTATTTGCGCCGTGAGGTGAAGCTGAATCCGATCGCGTTCGGGGGACTTCAGGAGCGTAAACGCCGTGCGGGTACAGAGAATATGGCAGGGATTGTTGGTTTTGCCACAGCAGTGGAGCTGGCAGCTTCTCATATGGAAGATAGAACCGCACACGATCTTGAACTGCGAAGCGTGTTTCTTGAAGAGCTCAGCAAGGAAGTCGGCGAAGGAGAATTCGTGTTGAATGGTCATCCTGAACAGGTTCTTCCTCACATCGTTAACGTAAGCTTCCCTTCTGTCAAAACGGAGACGATGCTCATGAATCTTGATGTAGAAGGTATAGCTTGTGCAAGCGGCTCAGCATGTACCTCAGGCTCGCTCTCGCGGTCTCATGTACTTGAGGCGATGCAATTACCTGAAGAAATTATGGATTCTGCGATTCGATTCAGTTTTGGGCTGGGTAATACTAAAAAAGATTTGGTATATACCGCTCAAAAAGTTGGAACCATTATTAAGCGGCTGCGTAGTAGAGCTTAAGGGTTTCTATATATACGGACAAAGGAGGGAATTTGCGTCCTGTTGTCATCGGCCGAATATAGCGGCACCTCGTGCTGCTCATATTCTAATTCAAGGAGATGAAGGGATACCCCCAAGCAGACATGAAACTTCAAGAGATGATAGGTCTAGCCGTTTATGATATAACGGTCGGCAGACAAATCGGCAAGATTGTTGATTTTTTGCTTACAGAGGACTGGAAGATTTGTGGAATCGAGTTAGACGGTAGAGCCCTTTTTTCGGGCAAGGTCAAAACGATTGAATGGGGAGACATCGTCGCTTATGGCGAGGATGCAGTAATGATTCGTAATCAACAGGCGATCCGGCATACGGAAGCTGACGACATACAATATAGCTACGCCAAAGGTCATCATAAATTAAGAGATATGCCGGTGCTTACAAGGGAAGGCTTGATGCTCGGGCATGTGACCGATGTTTATTTTGACCAGGAATTGGGAAATCATATAATAAGTCTCGAAATTAGTGACGGGTTCGTCACTGACTTGATGGAAGGCCGGAAATGGCTGCCTCTTGTAGAAGAGATAACGCTTGGCGAGCATGCCATTATCGTTCCTACTGCAAGTGAGCAGCATCTGTATAGAATGAATTAAGAGAGCGGATATGTAACCAAGTATATGATCTTAAGTTCAAGCTATGACAGTATTAAGTGTTTAATATTCTGCTAACGGATAGGTGAAGTTAATGAAATGTCCAAATTGTAGTTCCAAAGATATAGGAAAGATTGGTTCACACCAATTTTATTGCTGGGGATGCTTTATTGAGCTGACAGTGAACGGAGATAAGATGTCAGTGTATCAAGTAGAAGAGGATGGAACGCTGAGCTCGCTTGATGATCTATTCTTTGGTGATGAGATGGCACAGGATTATCCTGGCATACAAATATCACAATAGCTTATTACCAACAACTTCCTCTATGCACGGTCTAACACGCGCTAGTCATGACTTCTAGAAGAAGGATACATAGCTGTCGGTTCATGTGAAGGGGATAAATTTAGAAAAAATGAAACGCTAAACGTATTTCAGCCAGTGGAAATACTGTTAGCGTTTTTTTGTTGTGCCTTTTAAGTCTCTTGGACGAGTACAGGATTAAATTGTGAGGGTCCTACATATACTTACATGGATAAGCCCGTCCGAGGAGGAGACAGATGTGGAGCACTTAAAAAACAGCAAGCTGTTTCGATACGGATTGCTCATATTACTTGCCCTTATCATTTTATATTTTATTTGGCTGCTTCGGCCAATGCTCCTTGATATATACGATTTTTTCAAAGCTATACTCGCGCCGTTCATTGTTGCCTTAATCGTATCCTATGTGCTAAACCCTGTCGTTAGTATGCTCGGAGGCCGTAAAGTGCCTAGAAGCATAGCGGTGCTGCTCATATACGCTGTTTTTATCACCTGTTTTGTCGTGATTCTGATGAATGTCATTCCGATGTTTGTTGAACAGCTTGAGCAACTGAATGAACACTTGCCTGAGCTCAATATGCATGCCCAAAGTTTAATGAATAATATGAACAATGGTTTCATGCCTCCGGGGATACGATCCGGTATTAATGGTTGGCTGTATCAAATGGAGAATCGTTTGGCCACAGGGATCTCGGCTTTTATGGATAACATCGGCTCGACGATCAATACGATTTTCAATATATTTATCGTTCCATTTCTGATTTTTTACATGCTCAAGGACTTTAATGTCATGGAAAAAGCAGTCGTCTCCTATCTTCCGCGTTCGCAGCGAAAATCCATTGTCATGCTCTTAAAAGATATAGATACGGCGCTCGGTAATTATATAAGAGGTCAGTTTATCGTATGCATCGTTGTCGGTATATTTGCTTACATTGGATATATGATCATTGGCATGCCGTATGCCTTGCTTCTGGCGAGCGTTGTATGTGTGTTTAATATTGTCCCATACCTGGGTCCTTTTCTAGGTGCTGCTCCGGCTGTAGTCATGGCATCTACAATTTCCTTTAAAATGGTGCTGTTTGTCGTCATCGTGAACACCCTGTGTCAAATTCTAGAGAGCAATGTGGTGTCCCCACAAGTGGTTGGCAGAACGCTTCATCTGCATCCGCTGACGATTATATTTGCGCTGCTTGTCGGGGGAGAACTGGCAGGAGTGATCGGTCTAGTCCTAGCTGTGCCTGTATTTGCCGCGCTTAAGGTGATCTTCCAGCATTTCTTTATATACTATATCAAGCGGAAGACAATTGAATAAAAGTGCAGCTCTTCCTTTCCCCAAAGGCCGCGTTGACATGAACTTTCTGGAACGATATAATAAATTATGTATGTTTATATCGTAAATTCAATGATGAAATCAAGTACGTCAGGGTGTTCCCTCAGAGAATGGACTCCTTCAGCTCCTGTTAACGATGAGCTGTTGGGTGTAAGAGTCCTGGAATGAAGCGGCGGAAAGCTAATTTCGGAGAGCGGTTAAAGCCGCCGGTTGACCTACCGTTATCAGGTTCTACAAGGCGATCGTTTGTATTCTCATTCGTATGATGAGCAGCAGCGATAACCAGGGTGGTACCGCGAATAACTCGTCCCTGATCTCATCAGGGGCGTTTTTTTGTTCTCTGCGGATACTTCTCCCGTACCGGGAGTAACCTTTTTTCAATTTATTTTTTAGCCTTCTTCCTTTTCAGTGGGACACGTCCAAAGCGGAGTGGGCAGAATTGTTCATAGAAGCGAAGCGCTCGTATTTGTTTCTGAATTTTTACCACTGGTAATTATTCTGATCAAATTCAGAAACAACGACGATCGGAGAACAATCTGACCATGGAGCGGAGTATCTCAAGAGGCGCGAAGGCTAATCGATATACATTTAAAAACTGGAGGTTATGAACTATGAAGGCTAGTGAAATCCGTTCCAAATGGATCGAGTTTTTTGCATCCAAAGGACATAAAATCGAACCAAGCGCATCGCTTGTACCGCATAACGACCCATCTCTACTATGGATTAACGCAGGGATGGCGCCTCTTAAGCAGTACTTTGACGGACGTGTGAAACCCGAGAACCCGCGTCTTGCCAATTCTCAGAAATGTATCCGTACCAACGATATCGAGAATGTCGGCAAAACGCGCAGACACCATACCTTTTTCGAAATGCTCGGCAACTTCTCCATCGGCGATTATTTCAAGGAAGAGGCTGTTACTTGGGCATGGGAGTTCTTGACTGACAAGAAATGGATCGGCTTTGATCCCGAACGCCTGTCCGTGACCGTTTACCCGGAGGATGAAGAGGCTTATAAGCTGTGGAATGAAAAAATCGGCCTGCCGGCTGAACGTATTATCAAGCTCGAAGATAACTTCTGGGACATCGGGGAAGGTCCATGCGGTCCTTGTACTGAAATTTTCTATGATCGCGGCGAAGCTTACGGCAATGACGAGAATGATCCAGAACTGTACCCAGGCGGAGAGAACGAGCGTTACCTGGAAGTATGGAACCTGGTATTCTCCCAGTTCAACCATAACAAAGACGGCAGCTATACACCGCTTCCGAACAAAAATATTGATACAGGTGCAGGTCTGGAGCGTTTGACTTCGATTTTGCAGGATGTAGATTCGAACTTTGACACAGATCTGTTCCAGCCAATGATTCAGCGGACAGCAGAAATTGCCGGAGTGAAATACAATGACAGCGTAGAGATTGATGTCGCGCTTAAAGTCATTGCTGACCATATCCGTACCGTTGCGTTTGCCGTTGGTGATGGGGTGCTGCCTTCGAATGAAGGTCGTGGTTACGTTATCCGCCGTTTGCTGCGCCGTGCAGTGCGTTACGGCAAAGTTCTTGGTCTGGATCGTCCTTTTATGTATGAATTGACACAGCAAGTAGCAGACGTTATGGGTGTATACTATCCAGAGGTCATCGACAAGCAAGAATTCATCGCTAAAGTGGTGAAGACAGAGGAAGAGCGTTTCCATGAAACACTGAGTGATGGTCTTGCCATTCTGGCAGATATCAGTGGACAGGCTAAATCAGAAGGACGCTCTGTTATCAGCGGACAAGATGCGTTCAAACTGTACGACACCTATGGCTTCCCATTTGACCTCACAGAGGATTATGCAGCAGAGCATGGCCTGACTGTAGACCGTGAAGGCTTTGATACAGCAATGCAAGAGCAGCGGGATCGTGCTCGTTCTGCACGTCATGAGAATGAGAGTATGAAGGTTCAAGGCGGCGCGATTGCCGATCTGACGGTTAAAAGTGAATTTGTTGGATATAATGACCTCGTGACAGAATCAACGGTGGTTGCTCTTATTCACAATGATGTGAGTGTAGATGCAGTAGGAGAAGGCGATACGTGCCAAGTCGTACTTGACATCACCCCATTCTATGCGGAAAGCGGCGGCCAGGTCAGTGACAAGGGTCTTCTTCGCGGAGCAGCTGCTGTGGCTAAAGTAGAGGGCTTGCTGAAAGCACCGCTTGGACAGCATGTTCATATCGTAAACGTTGAAGCTGGTGAGCTTCGCGTAGGGGATAAGATCAAAGCCGAAGTCGATAAGACGAGCAGGGATGCGATTGTGAAGAACCATACCGCAACTCACCTGCTTCACAAGGCACTAAAAGAAGTGCTTGGTGAGCATGTTAATCAAGCAGGTTCTTTGGTCGAACCTTCACGACTGCGCTTTGACTTCTCCCATTTCGGAAGCATTACGCCGGAAGAGCTGCTCGACATTGAACGTAAAGTAAATGAGCAGATCTGGAATCAACTAGATGTCGTAATTGAATATAAATCTATTGATGAAGCAAAAGCTATGGGTGCAATGGCATTGTTTGGCGAGAAATACGGAGACATCGTGCGTGTCGTTCAAGTGGGCAGCTACAGTCTCGAGCTGTGCGGGGGCTGTCATGTCAATAACACTTCTGAGATTGGTCTCTTCAAATTGGTAAGCGAAAGCGGCATTGGCTCTGGTGTGAGACGGATTGAAGCACTTACAGGACGCGGCGCATATGAATACCTGGAAGGACAGCTGGATCTGCTGAAACAATCCGCTGCATTGCTCAAATCCAATCTTAACGATGTTCCTAAGCGTATTGACTCGCTTCATCTGCAACTGAAGGAGCTGACACGTGAGAATGAATCTCTTCAAGGCAAGCTCAGCTCGATTGAAGCAGGTCAGCTTACGGATAAAGTAGTTCAGCATGGGGATACCAAGCTGCTTGCAACCCGAGTGGAAGTATCCGGAATGGAAGCACTTCGTACACTGGCAGATGAGCTCAAGGTGAAATTGCCGGACACTGTGCTTGTGCTCGGAGCGGCAAACGAGGATAAAGTGAATTTTGTCGTTGTCGTACCGCAGGAGCATGTGAAAAAAGGCCTGCATGCGGGTAAAATTGTTAAAGAAGTAGCAAGTGTATGCGGCGGAGGCGGAGGCGGTCGCCCTGATATGGCCCAAGCCGGCGGCAAGGATGCTTCGAAACTGGATGAAGCGCTCCGCGTAGCGGAACAGCTCGTAGCAGGATAACGATCGGGGCTTCCCGCAAAAAGTTAAAACACTCACTTTCTTTGATATATTTGCAAAGCGCCAAAATATGTTATGATATAGAAGAAATCAATTCGGCATGGCAAGAGTTTACTCTCTTGCCTTATGCAGGAGCGAGGTGTCATAAGTGGACTCCATGGATAAGACAGTTAAATTCAACGTCAAGGGTGATGTGGAAGAAGCCTCTGCACAAGAGATTCTTCTAAAGGTATATGATTCATTACTGGAGAAAGAATATAATCCGATTAACCAAATCGTAGGTTATTTGATCTCCGGGGATCCTGCCTACATTCCTCGTCACAACAATGCCAGAAGTCTAGTCCGCAAAAAAGAACGCGACGAACTGATTGAAGAACTGGTACGTTCTTATCTGGCCAATCACCGGTAAGAATAGGAGAAATGAATGAAGATTTTGGGTTTGGATTATGGCGACCGCAGAATTGGTGTCGCGATCAGTGACGCCTTTGGCTGGACTGCCCAGGGATTGGAAGTAATAGAACGGCGCCGGGATGGGGATGAATTTGGACGAATTCATGAGCTCGTTCGAGAGAATGAAGTCAGTGAGATCGTCGTTGGTTTACCCAAGAACATGAACGGCACCGTAGGTCCTCGCGGCGAGCTTTGCATGGAATTTGCACAGAAGCTGCGGGAGATGTTGGACTTGCCCGTTCACCTGTGGGATGAGAGGCTGAGCACCGTTTCGGCAGAACGAACGCTCGTTGAAGCTGACGTCAGCCGGAAGAAGCGCAAGAAGGTTGTGGACAAAATGGCCGCAAGCTTAATATTGCAAAATTATTTAGATGCCAAAAGTACAAGGTGAGGGGGACGTTAAGCTATGACGGATAATCGTTTGGGTATGGACGAGGATCGCGAGATTATTTATATTACCGATGAGGAAGGCAACGATGAGGAATTTGAAGTCATCATGACCTTTGACGTCGATGGTTCAGATGCGAAATACATGATGGTTGTCCCTGTAGAAGCGGAAGAGGACGAAGATGAGTCCGAGGTATATGCATTCCGTTATGAAGAAGATGGGGATGATATTAAACTGTTCACGATTCAGGATGAAGCGGAATGGGCCATCGTTGAAGAAACTTTCAATACCCTTGTTGCGGCAGAAGAAGACGAGGAGAATGTATAGATGACCGAATATCCTTTTTCAAGAGCGAATCTTGTCGTTACAACTCGCTTAAGAGAAACATTTGGATCTGAGGTTGAACTGGAAGATGAGAGCGGTAAGTCGGTTCCCTATGAGCTTCTCGCTGAGTTCGAAGTGTTAGGTCAAGGATACGTTGTACTGCAAGCTCTGAAGAGCAAGTTCGATGATTATGAGCTGCTTCGGGTCATGTACAATGAGAATGGAATTCCTGAGCTGATCACGATTGAAGATGATGAAGAGTGGGAGAACATTGCCGAGCTCTATGATGAATGGTCATTACCAGATGACGAAGGCTAGAATGAGGCACCTCTACCGAGGTGCCTGATTTGTATGTTATCATAGTATATAGAATTAGGATTGAATTATGGGAAGGGCGGAGCAGTCCGCTCTTTTTAGTTATGAAGGGGTGGAATCTTTTTTTGAAAGCAAAATACTTCAGACGGTTCATCGTGCTAATCCTGCTTATTGTTGTGTTAGCCGGAGGAGGACTGTATGTATGGCAATCCATGAAGCCTGTGGCTCCAAAGGACGAGCCTGTTGTCTTCACGATTGAACCCGGGACAGGTACTTCAGGCATCGCCGATCTTCTCGAAGATAAGGGACTGATTCGAAACGCTCTATTATTCAAAGCATACTTGAAGCTGAATGACCAAGGTGCGAACTTTCAAGCAGGCACTTATGCCTTTCAGCCCGGAATGAATTATGATGAAATGATTACGGCTCTTAATAGTGGAGATGTACAAAAGGAAGAAATGCTGCGTTTTACTATTCCAGAGGGCTATACCCTAAAGCAGATCGCGCAGAAGCTGGAGGATGAAGGAGTTACAGACGGTAAGATCTTTATGCAGCTTGTCCAAGACAAGGAGCTGTTTAATGACATTCCTCTGGTGGCATCTATACCGGACAATGAGAATTACCGCTATGCACTTGAGGGATATTTATTCCCTGAAACCTATGAAATGAAGAAAGATAGTACGGCGGAAGATATTATTCGTCGTATGCTGACGGAAATGCAGGATAGACTGAATGGTATTCCCGAACTGGATGCGGAGCTCAAGGAACTTAATCTGAATCTTCATCAGGTGCTTACCGCTGCTTCGCTCATAGAACGTGAAGTAGTTGTCGATAATGAAAGACCGTTAGTTGCGGGTGTCATCTATAATCGGCTTGAGCAGGACATGAGACTTGAAATGGATGCTACCGTTCAATATCTGCTGGATAAGCAGAAGGAGCGTCTCTTGTACAAGGACCTTGAAGTGGAAAGTCCATATAACACATATCGGAATGAAGGGCTGCCGCCCGGCCCGATTGCAAGCCCAAGCTTGAGTGCGATTGAAGCGGCGCTAACACCGAAGCCATCTGATTATTTATTTTACGTTACCAAGAAGGATGGAAGCTCAGAGCATTTGTTTGCTGAAACTTATGAAGAGCATTTAGACAATATTGAGAAAAGTAATGAAAGTGCGGAATAACGGAGGGATGGCTTTGACACGGCCTTATGAACTGCTTGTCACAGCGAGTGATTTACAGGAAGCAGAGCGCCTGCTGAAGGCAGGGGCGGATGCTGTTGTTATTGGGGAAGAACGGTTTGGAATGCGCCTTGCGGGAAATTTCATGCTGGATCAGATTGCAGAAGCGGTACGGATGGCGAAGGTATATGAGGCCAAAATTTATGTATCCATGAACAACATTATGAGTAATGATGTGCTGTCTGAAATTCCGGAGTATGTACGAGCGCTGGCGGAAGCCGGTGTGGAGGGAATTGAATTTAATGATCCATCCGTGTTAAGTGCTGTTCGGGAATTTGCACCACAGCTTAAGCTGCACTGGAATGCAGAGATGACCTCTACCAACTATAGAACCGCAAACTATTGGGGACGTAAAGGTGCTAGTCGGGTTGTACTCGCGAGAGAACTGAATATGGATGAAATTACCGAAATGATAGATCTTCTTGAGGTTGAAGCTCAGGTTCAAGTTCACGGGATGACGAACATATATCATTCTAAGCGTCAATTGGTAGCAAGCTACATGCAGCAGCAAGGTCGTCCGGTTGAGGGAGATCTCGGCTTATCAAGAGGCTTGTTCCTCATTGAAGCAGAGCGCCGGGAGGAGAAATTCCCAATTTACGAGGATCGCAATGGCACGCATATTATGAGCTCAGAGGATATCTGCATTATGGAGGACCTTCATCTGTTGATGGCGGCGGGTGTTCATTCCTTCAAGATTGAAGGGATTCTGAAGAGTGTGGCATATAATGAGGCGGTTGTCCGTGCTTACCGTACAGCGATAGATGCTTATACTGCTGATCCATCTGAGTATGCCTATAAGGAAGAATGGCTGGATGAAGTGCGTCAGCTGCAAGACCCAGAGCGTGAGCTTTCTTTTGGATTTTTCTACAAAGAACAAGTTTATTGATTCGAGGTGCGAATAGGTAGAATGGAAACATTATCAAAACGGAAGTATTCAGGTAAGCGTAACCGGTTGGCTAAGCCTGAGCTTCTAGCTCCTGCAGGAAATTTGGAGAAATTGAAGTTTGCTATTCATTATGGTGCAGATGCGGTGTATATTGGCGGTCAAAAATACGGCCTTCGTTCAAACGCAGATAATTTCAGCTTTGAAGAAATGCGTGAAGGTGTAGAGTTTGCGAAGAAATATGGTGCCAAAGTCTTTGTAGCGACGAACATATATGCACATAACGAAGATGTGGATGGGATTGAAGCTTACCTGAAGAATCTGTACGAGGCAGGCATTGCGGCTATTATCGCTGCAGACCCGGCCATTATAGAGATCGCACAGCGTGTTACACCAGGTATGGAAGTGCATCTGAGTACACAGCAATCGACAGTAAACTGGCAGGCGGTCAAGTTCTGGAAAGAGGAAGGACTGCCGCGTGTCGTTCTGGGACGTGAAGCAAGCTTCGAGGAAATTCAGGAGATCAAGAGCCATGTGGATATCGAGATTGAGGCGTTTATTCATGGCGCGATGTGCTCGTCCTATTCCGGCCGCTGTGTGCTGTCCAATCATTTCACAGACCGCGACTCGAACCGCGGTGGCTGCTGCCAGTCCTGCCGCTGGAAATACGATCTGTTTGAAGATGTACGCGAGGAGGGGGTTTGGGTATCTGAAGAGGATATGCAGAGCTCCCGTGTGCTTCAAAATTTTGAGCTGGGCGTCAATCAGATTCCGCTGTACAATTCAGAGGATCAGGCCTTTACAATGGGCTCCAAGGATTTGTGCATGCTAGAGTATATTCCAGACTTAATTGATGTAGGAATTGACTCGTTCAAGATTGAAGGACGAATGAAATCCATTCATTATGTAGCGACGGTCGTTAATGTATATCGACAAGCGATTGATTCTTATATGGAAGATCCGGATAACTATGTGCTGAAGCCAGAGTGGCTCGAGGAAATACAGAAGGCAGCCAATCGTCCGCTGAACACTGGATTTTTCTACGATACACCAGATCATGAGGATCATATTTATGAGCCGGAAGAAAAGGCAGTTCCGTATGATTTTGCCGGACTTGTCATGGACTATGACCCACAGACACAGTTGGCAACGATTGAGCAGCGGAATTACTTTAAGCCAGGCACGGAGATCGAATTTTTTGGTCCGAACGGAACCTTCTTCAAGCAGAAGGTAACCGAAATCTATGATGAAGCAGGAAATCAGCTGGAGGCAGCCCGCCATCCGCTGCAATACATTAAGATGAAAGTGGACCAGCCTGTAGCTTATTTTGACATGATGCGCAAAAGGAAGTAAATAAGACTCAGGACCAAAGCCCTCGTATATCGGCAGACGAGGGCTTTTTTTTAATAGTAATCTAGGAAAAAAGTTATAGTTTATTTCTCAAAAAAGCAAAGGTTTTGGAAGAAACTTGTCGAAATAATAGATAATACTAGGAAGTTTACATAGCTATGATAATTCTTTACGGTGGGTGAACAAAAGATGAAGTGGAATCCAGTGAAAAAAAGAAAGCGTAAACATGAGGAGGAGATCCAAAAAAAGGATAAAAAGAAACTTGAACTGGCTTCAATCCTATCTTGGAAGCAAGTATTAAAATTTAATCCATTGCGTTCAGTAGGTGTACGATTATTTCTCATTTTTATGGTTGCCATCCTGCTTGTCGTATTTGGACTAGGCACCCTGTCTTATCAAACGGCCAAATCGACCATCAAAGAAACGGCCTCAGTTGCCAACCAGGAAGCCATACATCAAGTGGGTCAAAAGCTTGATCTGATTATGGAGCGTTATGTAGATTTATCGACACAGATCTTTTTCGATACCCATATTCAAAGTAATCTAGAGACATTGCTCAGCACGGGCATATCCGATTTTGACAGATTTGAGGCAACGTCCCTGTTAAGCGAGTCGCTTACAAATATGCAGTTTACAAATGCAACAGTAGCTTCAATGACCATTATTCATAAGAATGAAGAGGTTCCTGTAATCAGCACTGGAGCAGCTTCAACCATGAGTGGTGTTCGTGAAGAGGAATGGTTTAACACCCTACTCGAAGCAGGAGGAGTCATGTGGCTGCCAACTACAGCTGCAGAATCTGGACAGGAACATACATATCGAATGGCCAGAGCTCTTAAAAATGTAAATGCCAGTATCGGTACTTATATCATCATTATCGAAATTAAGGCAAGTGCCATTGAAGACGAACTAAAGACTGTAAATCTGGGCGAGAACGGAGTTACTCAAGCGATTTCTGAGAATGGCATTGTGGTTGCTTCTACCCTTCCTGACCGGGCAGGCCAAGAAACCGAGCTCTCCTTCTATTCCGAAATTACGGAGGAAGCAGGCGCCACAGATGCAAGAAATACCATCAATGGTCAGAATGAAGAGGTTCTGGCAGTCTATAACACACTTGATGTATCCGGATGGAAGATTATTGGGATGATTCCGGTGGTTGAGCTGGTTAAGGATGCACAGTCGATTCTCGTTACAACGATTATCGTTGCGATTGTTTCCTTGCTGCTCGCTATTTTACTAGGAATATGGATGGTACGCATGATTGCGAAGCCGCTGGTGAATTTGAAGGATCTGATGTTCGAAGGAGCGAAGGGCAATCTGACGGTGCGTACGACACATAAGAGCAGAGATGAGATAGGGATGCTCTCCAAGAGCTTCAATCTGATGATGGAACAGATTACGAAGCTCGTGAATCAGACGAATCAGACGGCAGAGGATGTGCTGCTGACGGCATCTGAGCTTAGCTCTGCATCACAGAAGACGGCTGCAGCAGCAGCTGAAGTAGCGATCGCAACCGAGCAAATTGCAGGTGGGGCTACGAACCTGGCATCCGAGGCAGAGAGAGGCAGTGAGATGACGGAGCTGATCTCAACACAGATGCAGAAGGTGGTTGGAACCAACGAGGAGCTTGACCAATCCGCTAGACTGGTTGAAGGGGCGAGCCAGGAAGGTACGAAGTATCTTGGTGAGCTGCTAGGCAAAACGGAACAAAGCGAGCAGATGATTCGAGCGTTGGTTACAAAAGTCGATACACTCAAATCAAGCACTTCATCCATTCTGGGCATTCTGGATGTTCTCCATAATATTGCAAGACAGACGAACATACTCTCGCTCAACGCAACAATTGAGGCCGCAAGAGCAGGTGCCGCAGGCAGAGGCTTCATGGTAGTAGCAGGAGAGGTGCGGCAATTGGCAGATCAATCGAAGCAATCGATCGACATGGTTGCCGAGATGACGGATCGGATTATGAACGAAATGAACGAGACGGTAGCTGCATTGTCGGAGGCATACCCGCTCTTCCAGGAACAGATTCAAGCAGTGAAGGAAACAGGCGAGATCTTCCAAACCGTAGAAGAACAGATGGGGATGTTCGTGAACAAGCTGACCGAAACGTCCGCTTCCATCGATGCGCTGAGTCAATCCCAGGTTACACTGTCTGAAACGATGATGAGTGTAAGCTCTGTAGCGGAGCAGTCCTCTGCTACATCGCAGGAGGTTGCATCCCTCAGCAGTGAACAGCAAAGTGTCGGCAACCAGCTCGTCGAGCTATCGAACAAGATGGAACGCGTATCCGAGGAGCTAAAAGATACATTATCAGCATTCCGTATATAATCTTTATCATTTAACAGATGAATGATTTTACTTTCCTCCGTCCAACAGGACGGAGGTTTTTTCATATCTGAGGAGATGAACTTAATAAAAAGATAGGTTTTGGACAGATCGGAAAGGGAGATAATAGCATGTAAATGAGGTTTTTGTACAAATCTTAACTAAGGAATCAAAGGCAGGCGGCAGCTATGAATTTGCTTCGAAAACAAAGAATATTTTACGCCTTATTCCTGATGCTGATCGTATTTGCAGCTATAATTATACGTCTTGCGTATATTCAGTTCATTCAGGTGAATCACCACTTAGACCATTCTGAACGAACGATGCTGCAAATGTCCGTGCTACAGCGTGAGCAGGGGATTGTGCTGGATTCAGGCAGAGGTCAATTTATTGATCGGAATCACAAGCCGATTACGGGGCAGCTGATATGGATTCCGGTCTTATTTCCGTTAGAAGATAAGCTAAATGCAGAACAGGAACAACAGCATCGAAAATTGGCTCATATATTGAATATAGACTCAAGTGAGTTGTGGGAGAAATGGAGATCGCTTCATTCTCCTGAGTACTGGCAATCGTCCACAGGAGAACCGATGGTGTTAAGCGAGGCACAAATTGAGGCAATTCGTCAGCTGCAGCTGGAGGATGTTCAGGCTCTGCCCTATATGGATCGTTATTCCGCCTTGAAGGAGAATGGAATGCAGTGGCTTGGCTATCTATCCGAAATTCCTGATGCTGAGAAGCCGGTTGTAAAGCTTGAAGTCAAGGATCCTTTTAATGTAAAGACAGGTGCAGCCGGTTTAGAGAGAAGTCTTGAACCTTTGCTCAAGGGGCTTGGTCCAACGATTGTCTCCAATATGGTAGATAGTCACAAGAAGCCGGTAGAAGGCATGGGTCCACGTCTTATTGCACCGCATAATCCCAAATATCCGCTCCATATTCAAACGACGATAGATTTGTCCCTCCAGCAGAAGCTGGAACAGCTGACCACTGAGGCCAAGGTGAATGAAGGAGCAGTCGTTGTACTGGATGCGGATCATGCCGAGGTAAGGGCAATGGTATCGCGTCCTTTTTATAATCCAACAGATATTCACCTTGATGACGGCAGTTCGGTCAATCAGGCTACCATGGCGGCGGTTCCCGGTTCTATATTCAAGCTGGTCACAGCAGCCGCAGCTTTGGAGCAAGGGGCTGTCAGCTCAACAGAAACATTTCATTGCTCAGGTCATTATGGTAAGTATGGTCTGGCCTGCTGGAAAAAAGAAGGGCATGGTACGATTACATTTGAAGAAGCTTTTGCCGGGTCCTGCAACGTTGCGTTTGCAGAGGTGGCTTCAAGGCTTACCTCGAGCCAGCTTCTGCAAGCAGCCCATGCTCTGGGGCTTGGACAGCAAGTAGGCTATCATCGGGAGCATTACCTGGGCCTGCAGGATTTTAGAATGTTTGATCACGAGGACGCAGGAGAAGTTTTTCACACGGCAGATATGTTGAAGCAGAACGATGAAGGAATCCGGATCCAGACGGCCATTGGTCAAAGAGATGTGAAGATTACCCCGCTGCAGGCGGCTAATATGATCGTTACAGTACTCCATGGAGGTCAGATGCTCTCCCCCAAGCTTGTATCGGAGATTCATTATGCGGATGGCAAGCTCCTTGCTGAGATTAAAGACCAGTCCTTGATCCCATCTGGGAAGCTCGCAGCTTCTTCCATTCAGATTCACAGCTCGACCGCTAAACAGCTGCGATCCTATATGGAGCAGGTTGTCGAGAAAGGGACAGGCATCCGTTTGCAGCAGGCCATTTGGCCATTAGCCGGCAAATCCGGGACGGCTCAGGTGCTGCACAATGGCGTGGAGAAGAATAATCAGTGGTTTATCGGATATGGACCCGTAAATCATCCCAAGTACGCGGTAGCCGTTCTGGTGAAAAATGAGTCGGTTCATTCTCAACATAAAGCCACAGCGCTTTTTCAGCAGGTTATGGATGTTCTCGCAGGTACTTCGGATTAGAAGCGGAGCGAATTATAAATTCCACGTACGAAAAAAGGATAGACAAGGCATGCTATTGCGTGCCTGCTATCCTTTTTTTGAATTCAATATCAATTTCTGTTGTTCTGATCATCCACGGCAAAAGGAGAAGATTGGAATTCGTCCTCAGGCAATCGGATCCAGCGCTGCAAATACCCCTGCTGCCACAATTCTTTAATCAGAATGAGCAGGATTGGGGAGAGGATGACGCCAGAAATGCCGAAGATCGAGAGCGAGATCAGCATAAAGGACAGCATCAGATAGGCAGACGTTACCCCGATGGAGTTGCCTGATATTTTTGGCTCAGCCAGTTGTCTTACGAGCATAGTCACACCCATAACTACTAATAAGCCAACTGCAGTACCGACGTCACTCACGATGAACAAATAAATGCTCCACGGAATAAATATAACAGGTACCCCGAGCAGCGGCAGCAGATCCAGTACCGCTGCGATGAGTGCAAGTGTAAGGGCGTTTCCGGTTCCAAGAATAATGAGACCGATCAATACAAGCACAAAAGTAATGGAGATGAGTATAAGCTGTGCTTTAAGATAAGCTCCAATTGCCTTGAATACATGATTCTTCAAGAACAGATAGGCTTGCTTAAGCGTATTGGGTGCTTTTCTTTTGGTGATCATCCGCCACATATCAAACTCGACGCTCAGGAAGAAAGCCAGTATAATCGCTACTGCAAAATTTCCGATAAACGAGGAGAAGGAGCTCAGCATACCGACTATGTACCCAAGGAAGCCTGCGCCCCAGGAGGA
Source organism: Paenibacillus urinalis (assembly GCF_028747985.1). Taxonomy (NCBI): domain Bacteria; kingdom Bacillati; phylum Bacillota; class Bacilli; order Caryophanales; family Paenibacillaceae; genus Paenibacillus; species Paenibacillus urinalis. The sequence continues at coordinate 4,283,493 of NZ_CP118108.1, read as the reverse complement.
GAGGGCTGCCGTTACTTTTTCAAAATTCTGATTAATTTGGTCAGTCACGGTTGCCGGCAATGCATTCCACTGGGTCTGAAACATTTCGAGCAGCTGAGTGAATTGGGTCTGGATCAGTGCCATATATGCCGGGATATTATCCTGGAATTGAGTAATGGACGATACGATGATTACGCCTAGTCCGAAGAAGAAGCCTAGGAGAACAGCTACGAACAGAAGTACCGAAATGGCTGACGCTATGGCTTTCTTTAAGCCTCTTTTATGTAGAAACTTAGCCAAAGGCTCAATAATGACAAATACAAGAAAAGATAAAAATACGGGTGCGGCAATCTGGTACAGCTGGCTTGATACAAACATGATCAGAAATACGGTTAGCGCAATTAATCCGACATCGAGTGCGGTTCGCCAATATTTTTTGTAAAGAGGAAGCATATTATAACAACGACTCCTTTTAAAAAGTGTGTAATTCTCCTATCTAGGAAGTATACGTTAATTTTAAAATCAAGGGTTCATTTTATTCACAATATGATAAAATAATAGTTAGTGTTGTTTTTAAGATTTTGTAATGTACGTCTTACAACCACACGTTACGAGTCTAAAAAAGTGAGGAATACCGTTATGCAGAACTTGCTGCTGTTGCTCTTTTACATTACATCTTTTTATGCATTTATACCTAGTTTAATTAGCCGTTTATTCGGATTTCGAGTATTCAGACGCGGAAGGAATCTCAAGGATTTTGCATTAACTTTCGATGATGGGCCGGATCCTGACTACACGCCGCAGCTGCTTGATCTGTTAAAGAAACATAAAGCCAAGGCCACCTTTTTCGTTGTGGGTGAACATGCGGAGCGCAACCCCGAGCTGGTAAGAAGAATGCACGCTGAAGGTCATCTGATTGGGATCCACAATTATATACATCAGACCAATTGGCTGATGACGCCCAAAGTTGTTCGTCAGCAGATAGAAAGAACCGGCTCCATCATTTATAAGATTACTGGATCTCATGCACTATATTACCGTCCACCGTGGGGAATTACCAATTTATTTGATTTCTCCAAGAAGCATCACCATCGCATAGTATTATGGTCGGGCATGTTCGGTGATTGGAGAGAACGAGTTGGAGCAGATCGACTGACAGAGCGGATGCTGAAGAAGCTGCGGGGCGGTGAGGTCATGGTGCTTCATGATTGTGGAACGACACCAGGAGCAGATCGGCATGCACCGGCTCAAATGCTCATTGCACTGGATCGGGTTCTGTCAGAGGCAAGGCACCGAGATATTCAAAGTATACGGATCGATGATATGATATCCCAGCATTATGCAGCTAAGCAGCCAATACCGGGAAGGGAGGCAGTTATGAAGATTCAGTCAATTTTTAAACGTTTAGTGGTTCGGGCATGGCTCGGTTGGGAGCAGATATTCCATATGATTACCAAGCTGAAGACGATAACGCCTCAAGATCCATTCTTGCATTATCGAGTGCGCCCTTATCAAGGTAAAGCCATTGAGCTGCCAGATGGTCACTCCCTGCAAAAAGGAGACGACATCATAGAACTTCATTTTGATAATAAAAAGCTGTATCAGCTAGGAACTTCTTCAAAAACTTCTGTTCATCTCGCTATCCGTATGATTCGGACGATGGAGAAGCAGCTGCCGGATCTCGTCAAGATTGCAGCCCTCGATCCGGAAGTGGCTAATGCGAAGGCATTATACGGGGTCAGCATGATCAATCGTGGACCCGAGCAGTTTGGATTCTCGGTGCTGGATCTCCCGCGCGGTTTGTTTGCGGCCTCAACGTCAGTGTATTTAAAAATACTGCTGAGTGTAATACATCCGGAAGGTCAAGGCAGATTAAGAGAAGGCAGCCAGCAGATGACTCCGAAAATGATCATAATGCCGATGGATATTTTATTTGACCGTTTCGGTGACGGATTGAAGCCTAAAAAAGAATCCGTATATGACCAACGAAGCTTGGCTAAGACTGGCTATTCAGAAGAAGAAGATATTTCATTAGCAGGTGGTAGTGCGGATTTAACGCGTACTCCGCCTGTGGCATAATAGGTTATTCATTTATCGGGAAAAGAATAAGGGATCCAATGCCATTCACGCATTGGATCCCTTTTATTTAGAAGTGCAGTATTATATTTTCAGGACACCGCCGTTGCTGGCGTTGGTAACGAGCTTGGAGTAACGAGCCAAATAACCTGTTTTCACTTTTGGTTCAAACTCGGTCCATTCTTCGGCACGACGACGCTCCATCTCTTCCTCACTGACAAGCAGCTCGATCTTACGGTTATTGAGATCAAGCTCAATGAGGTCTCCATCGTGTACAAAGGCGATCGGTCCGCCTTCAGCGGCCTCCGGAGAAATATGTCCGATACTGATTCCTCTGGATGCACCGGAGAAACGTCCGTCCGTGATCAAGCCGACTTTGGCACCAAGACCCATACCGACGATTTGGGAAGTTGGAGCAAGCATTTCTGGCATACCTGGTCCGCCCTTTGGTCCTTCGTATCGGATAACGACAACATGGCCTTCTTTTACTTTGCCGTTGGCAATGCCTTCAAGAGCTTCTTCTTGAGAGTTGAAGCAAATGGCAGGGCCTTTGTGATAACCGCCGACAGATGGATCTACGGCACCAACCTTGATAATGGACCCTTCTGGAGCCAAATTACCGAAGAGAACGGCCAGTCCACCGCGTTCGGAATGCGGATTATCCAGTCTGTGGATAACATTCTCGTCCAGGATTGGGGAATTCTCTACGTTCTCACGTAACGTTTTACCAGTAACCGTAATGTTCTCTGCATGAAGTGCGCCCGGTTTCTTGAGCAGCTCGTTTAGTACGGCACTTACACCGCCTGCGTTCTGCACATCCTCAATATGATAGTCAGAAGCAGGAGCGAGCTTGGACAAATGCGGTACGCGGTTCGCGACTTCATTGATCCGCTCGATTGGGTATTCAATGCCGGCTTCATGAGCAAGAGCCAATGTGTGAAGCACAGTATTGGTGGAACCGCCCATCGCCATATCCAGAGCAAAGGCATTGTCAATTGCTTCTGGTGTTACGATATCACGCGGCTTTAGATCGAGCTTGATCAGTTCCATCAGCTGAGTGGCTGATTTGCGAACAAAATCACGACGCTCAGGCGCAACGGCCAGAATAGTACCATTCCCTGGCAGCGCAAGTCCTAGTGCTTCAGCAAGACAGTTCATGGAGTTCGCTGTGAACATACCGGAGCAGGACCCGCAAGTCGGACAGCCGAATTGTTCAAGCTCGAGCAGACTCTGATCATCGATCTTGCCGGCTTGATAAGCGCCGACACCTTCGAATACAGAAGTCAGTGACAATGCGCGTCCGTTCTTGTCCCGACCCGCTTTCATCGGTCCACCGCTGACGAAGATGGTCGGAATGTTTACACGAAGAGCACCCATCAGCATTCCTGGCGTAATCTTATCACAGTTCGGAATGCAGACCATTCCGTCAAACCAGTGAGCGGATACGACCGTTTCAACGGAGTCGGCAATGATGTCACGGCTTGGCAGTGAATAACGCATACCGATATGTCCCATTGCGATCCCGTCATCAACACCGATCGTGTTGAATTCAAATGGAACGCCGCCAGCTTCAATAATAGCTTCTTTTACAATTTTTCCGAATTCCTGAAGATGAACATGACCTGGTACAATATCGATGTATGAATTACATACGGCGATAAATGGCTTGCCGAAATCCTCTTCTTTTACCCCGGCTGCACGAAGCAAGCTTCGATGCGGCGCTCTGTCAAAACCTTTTTTAATCATGTCTGAACGCATTTTTTTTGGTGCCATGGTGTCTGTTTCCCCCCAAGAATCAATATGGATTAGCATTTGAACTGCACATGTGAAAGCAGTATGCACGAAATGATGAACGGTCACTGTTTCTGTGCTGCTTTAAAGAGCTAATAGTAAGAATCTAATTTAAATGAGTCTATCACAGATCACGTCATATTTCTACAAATTTAAGGTGATTTCTGGGGGGACTTTAATCCTAACGAAGGCCTCCCTTTCGGCCGATTTCTCGATAGAAGCTCCGATCATGAGAGCTGGCAGTGGCTTTTCCGCCTTTGCTGCCGATTTCTTGATAAAAGTCAGAGCTGTGATTTTCTGATGTGGTCTCGCCGCCTTTACGTCCGATTTTTTGATAGAAGGATCGATCATACTTTTTGGATGTTGCCTCTCCTCCGAGGCGCCCAGCTTCTGCACGGGTCATCTTGGGGCGATTTCCTTTCAGCGTTTGTGCCATGGATGAATCACTCCTCTTTCTTAAAATGGTGTTAAGGATATGCTTGTACTTACCACGAGTAAAAATAGATGAAACGGATAAAACTTGAAAATTTTGGATAGTCAACGGAAAAGTAAACCATGACGATGAACAGCTTGTTATATTCTGTGGAAAAACATATGAATTGTTGATTGACAACGGTTCCATGGATGATAACAATGGAATAAGTAAACGAATTTGAAAGTATGCGCACCTAAATGGAAATGAAGAAGGGTACAAGAGAGAGGGAGGGAATTGGTATGGGAAATCAAACGGAATATTCTTCGCCTGAAGTCATAACGTTCGGTGAAAGTATGGGTTTGTTTACGGCACAGGATACACGCGGACTGGAGTATGCGAGCACTTTGTCCAAATCCTTTGGCGGGGCTGAGAGCAATGTTGCGATTGGTCTGGCGAGACTGGGTCACCGTGCAGGCTGGTTTGGAAGGCTGGGTAACGATGCACTGGGCCAGATGATATATAAGGCTATTCGCGGCGAAGGTGTAGATGTCTCCCGTGCTCAGCTGAGCGAAGGTGAAGCTACAGGACTCATGATCAGAGAAAATGTGCCGGGCAAATCTTCTGTACATTATTATCGTAAATTTTCTGCTGCAAGCCAGATGACGCCTTCTGACCTTGATATTGACTACATTTCAAGAGCGAAAATTTTGCATGTTACAGGTATTACTGCAGCGATCAGTGAATCCAGCAGGGAGACGGTCCTTGAAGCTGTTCGGATCGCCAAGCAGGCAGGTGTGCTTGTTAGCTTTGACCCTAACCTGAGGCTGAAGCTGTGGACACTTCAAGAGGCAAGACCGGTCTTGCTGTCCCTTGCACAAGAGGCCGATTATTTTCTTCCGGGGCTGGACGAACTGAAGATGCTCTATGAGGAAGAGAATACGGATAAAATATTAGATCGATTAAAACAGCTTGATGCCGTCTCCATTGTTAAGGGTGGCCCGGAGCTGACCTACGTACTGCAGCGGGGATCTGTAGAGGAGGTTCCCTTTGTCAAAGCGGATCAAGTTATAGATACCGTTGGCGCAGGCGATGGTTTTGGGGCAGGGTTTTTATCAGGTGTTTTGCAAGGCTTGAATCCTGTAGAGGCCGCAGGTATTGGCAGTCTGACAGGAAGCCTGATGGTTCAAGCTGTAGGAGATTGGGAAGCGCTTCCGACAGCGGCTGAAGTTAAGGCCAAGCTGAGCAATGCCCACCATATTGAACGCTAACTAATTATATTAGGTTAATCCATTCATTAATCATGCGAAGGGGAATCGAGAACAATGAAAAAATTAGAGCTGCTACATAAGATGTTTGAGCAAGGTGTCGTCGCGGTACTGCGCGCGGATTCAGCCGATCAGGTTGTTCAGATGGCAGAGCAGGCAATTGCAGGGGGCATCAAAGTCATTGAGATCACACTGACCGTACCTGGAGCTCTGCAGGCAATTGAGCGTTTGAGCCAGAAATATTCCTGGAATGCAGCAAATGAAGAGGAGTTTGCCATCATTGGGGCTGGGACGGTGCTGGAGCCGCAATCTGCTCGCGCTGCGATTATGGCAGGATCCGAGTTCATCGTAGGCCCAGCCTTGAATCCGGAGACCGTCAAATTGTGTAATCTGTACCGTGTCCCTATCCTGCCGGGAGTGATGACGATTGCCGAGGTTCAGTCGGCCTTGGAACTTGGTGTAGATGTCGTTAAGCTATTCCCGGGGAATGTATACGATCCCTCGATTATCAAAACGATGAAGGGCCCGCTTCCGCAAGCGAATTTTATGCCAACCGGGGGAGTGTCATTAAGCAATCTGGGAGACTGGATCAAGGGAGGAGCGGTCGCCGTTGGAATCGGTTCAGATCTGACAGCAGAGGCCGTCAAGACCGGCGATATGACTCATGTCCGTCGCAAAGCTGAGCAGTATATGGACGTATACCGAAAGGCCGTTCAAGAGAAATAGTAGAAAAAACCTTATGAATTCTGACCGAGCACTCGGTCAGAATTTTTAAGTCACTTAAAGAGGAAGTGATTCAAATCGCTCTATTAAAGGTCGGACAGAAGGAAGCAAATATTTCGGGAATTTTATTCGATAAAGATGGAACGCTTCTGGACATAGAGGCATTGTGGACTCCTTGGGGAGATTATGTGCTGGATGCACTGGAAGCTCAGTTGGCTGGAATGGGTAAGAGCTTTACTGGACAGCGGGAGCAGGTGCTGGGGACCAGGTATGATGCGCAAGGAAAGGTTGCAGGTTATGATGCCGAAGGACCGTTTGCAATTGCGACGGTAAGCGAGTCTACCGCAGTGCTTGCCTGGCAGCTGTATGCAGCCGGTATGCCTTGGAATGATGCAGTAACCTGTATTCGTGAGATTAGCGCGAGAGCCAACGATTCGATAAACAAGGAACATGCAATTCCACTGGACGGACTGATTCCGTTTCTGGACCGTTGCAAGACACAGGGGCTCTTGCTGGGTGTAGTGACTGCAGATTTAACTTCAAATGCTGCATTGCATCTTGAATGGCTGGATGTTCTCGACTATTTTGATGTTATAATTGGATCTGACCGGGTAACGAGCAGCAAGCCTGATCCTGAAAGTGTGCATGCGGCTTGTGCAGCACTTGGACTTTCTCCTGAGCAGCTGGCTGTCATCGGTGACAGTAACGGAGATATGCAAATGGGAAGAAGTGCAGGTACTCAGCTGAATATCGGCATTGTCCCATCAGGAAATACATCCTATTTGAAGCATGCCGATACCGTGATTACCCATTATGATCAAATTCTGCTGAAGGGAGGGCAAGATAATGGCTGATGCGTTTGAACCATTGATAACGTGGATTCGTGAGAGTAACAAAATCGTGTTTTTTGGCGGAGCAGGCACATCCACTGAGAGTGGAATTCCAGATTTTCGATCTGCTGCCGGGATTTATCAGACAGAACAGCATTCTCCCTACTCACCTGAGGAGCTGTTAAGTATTGATTTTTTTATGCTGCATCCGGACATTTTCTATGATTTTTATCGTTCCAAAATGCTTCACCCTCGTGCCAAGCCTAACGGTGCGCACCGTTTGCTTGCCCGTCTGGAGAAGGAAGGGAAGCTGTCGGCTGTCATTACGCAGAATATTGATGGTCTGCATCAGGCGGCAGGGTGCGGGAAGGTACATGAGCTTCACGGATCGGTTCATCGCAACTACTGTATGGACTGTGCCCATTTCTATGATCTTGATGCCATATTTGCATCCGAATCATTAGTTCCTAAGTGTAATAAATGCAATGGTATTATTAAGCCCGATGTCGTGCTGTACGGAGAGTCGCTTGATCAGACGACACTTTACCATGCTGTAGATGCGCTGTCTGAAGCCGATCTGATGATTATCGGAGGAACCTCGTTAACCGTTCAGCCTGCTGCACAGCTCGTGACCTATTTTCAAGGCAGACATACCGTATTGCTAAATGCTACACCCACGCCTTATGACAGCAGGGCCGATCTGCTGATTACCGAACCCATTGGCCGTGTACTGGACCAAGTAAACACAAAATTATAACAATTTGTCATGAGCCTGCCTTTCTTGATTAGCGAAAGGGGGTTCTTTTGCTGTCGGGGAAATAAGAATGATATACACTATCTGTAAACGTTTTCTTGTCAAGCTGTAGTTTTGGGTCTATCATGAATAAATGAAATGGAAGATACATTTTAATCGATTTATTACAGGAGGAAGATGAGATATGGCATATGTAGCTGATCATAGACGTTATGATGAAATGAAATATAACCGGGTAGGCCGCTCGGGACTTAAACTGCCGGCCATTTCCCTTGGATTATGGCATAATTTTGGCGGAATCAATTCGCTTGAGAATGGCAGAGACATGATTAGACGAGCATTTGATCTGGGGATCACTCATTTTGATCTGGCTAACAATTATGGGCCCCCACCTGGTTCTGCTGAACAATTGTTTGGACAGGTGCTCGCTCAAGATTTGAAGCCTTATCGGGATGAATTGATTATCTCGACGAAGGCCGGTTATCATATGTGGCAGGGACCTTACGGTGAATGGGGATCACGCAAATATTTGATCTCGAGCCTGGATCAGAGCTTGAAGCGTATGGGACTGGACTATGTCGATATTTTTTACTCTCACCGGTTTGATCCAGACACTCCGCTGGAAGAGACAATGCAGGCGCTTGATCATATCGTTCGTTCCGGCAAGGCATTGTATGTCGGGATCTCGAATTATTCAGCTGAAAAAACGAAGGAAGCTGTACATATTCTGAATAAGCTGGGCACCCCTCTACTTATTCACCAACCTCGTTATTCTATGCTGGACCGCTGGATTGAAGACGGACTTCAGGACGTATTGACGGAAAATGGTGTGGGAAGCATCGCTTTTTGCCCGCTTGAGCAAGGGGTGCTGACGAGCAAGTATCTGAATGGAGTTCCTGAAGATTCCAGAGCCAAGAGCAGCTCTGTCTTCTTGAATGAGACTCAGATCACACCAGAAACACTGCGTAAAGTACGTGCCTTAAACCAGGTGGCTGCTTCCCGCGGTCAAAGTCTTGCTCAGTTAGCCCTCGCATGGGTGCTTAGAGAAGGAAGAGTGACTTCTGCATTGATTGGAGCAAGCCGCCCGAGCCAGATCGAAGAGAATGTAGCGGTTCTTAACAACCTGGACTTCTCTCCCGAAGAATTAGCAGATATCGAATCGATCCTGCGTAAAGACAGCTAAGGGGATAGGACTCGATCCTGATTCTATTGTTTCTATCGTGACAAAAGAACAAGCCTGCCTTATGATCAAATTCATAGGCAGGCTTTTTACTATTTAGTAAGTAGAATATGCTCAAGTATGCGCATGACTTTAGTCTGGAGAGGTTCCATTGGACTGCTCCTGCATCTGTTTGCGATATGCGCTGGGGGAGTGTCTATAGAACCGTTTGAATTGTCTCGAGAAATACAGTGCATCCGGCAGCCCGACAGAGGCAGATATCTGTTCTATGGACAGCTCAGGCCGTTCTCTAAGCAGCTGTCTGGACTTATCAATCCTCAGCTTCAGCAAATACGTGACTGGCGAGAGTCCGATTTCTTTTTTGAAAATACGGGACAAATAAGCGCGATTATAACCCAAGCTTGCACTCATTTGTTCGATGGAGATCGGATGGGCATACTGAGTCGACATGTATTGAATCATCTGCTTCACCGTCCGGCCTACCTGAGAATCCGTCATGGCTACTGCAGACTCGAGCACAAGCCTTTCTTTGGCCTCAGCGAAGATCAGATATAAGCAGCCGATGGAGGTGAGGTGAGCACTTTCCTTTTTTTCGAAAAAGGCATTCTGCATCGTGGATAGGAGTGACGACATTCTACTGTCCTGCGCGGTTGTAATCACTGGCTGATCAAGACTGAACCCGGCGTCCTTCACCTGCTTATCGGCCTCCCTGCCCGTAAAAGCCATCCAGCGATAGCGCCAGGGCTCCTCCTCGTTGGATACATAACTAACCAGCTCCGAAGGATGAATCAAAAAAATATGCCCTGCGGACAAATGGTAAGTGCGGCTCTCTGTACGAAAAACACCCTTGCCTGACTCCACATAATGAAGAAGGTAGTAATCATATATTTTCGGTCCCAGCGCATGTCCCGGTTTGGTTTGGCTCTCGCCAACGAAGAGGACGTGCAGCGGACTATTCTCGTAATCGACGGGATTGGAAGCTACTGAATATGAATCCTGCATTATTGGGTGTTTCCTTTCTTCTGCAAGCGGACTTACAGAGCAATAATGTACGTAAAAGTATAGGTATCACGTCATTAGTATACCATAAAAAGCAGGGAGTACATATGAATGAAAACCAGTGTTTTCCATGTATTCAAGTTATCCGTAGTCACATTTGTCCATAGATTCAACACATGCATACATTACCGTTAATAACGCTTCCATGTATACTTTGATTAAGCTTAAAACAACTTTTACAAAGAGGTGAAGGTTAATGAACGTACAACAACTCAAACAACAGTTTACTGAAAAATATGGTGAAAATTCTGCTGAAATCCGCGTGTTTAACGCGCCTGGACGTGTGAACCTGATCGGTGAGCATATCGATTATAACGGAGGCTATGTTCTCCCTGCCGCACTTGAATTCGGAACAACGCTGATCATTCGCGAACGCCAGGATGACGAGATCCATTTTTATTCCACCAACCTTTCGCATGAAGCGGTAATCAAGGTGGAGGATATCGGCAAGGAAAAATCAGGCGAGTGGATCGATTATCCGATCGGTGTAATGGTTGAGATCATTAAGGCAGGCACGAGCATCACAAAAGGCTACGACCTGATGTTCCATGGCGAGATTCCGAACGGCGCAGGGCTGTCCTCTTCTGCTTCAATCGAAGTAGTAACTGCATACGCATTGCTTACACTTGAAGGAGGCAAGGTGGACACAGTTGAAATATCACTGCTCTCTCAGCGCGCTGAGAACCAGTATGTTGGAGTGAACAGCGGCATTATGGACCAGTTTGCGGTAGCGAACGGTGCAGAAGACCATGCCATTCTGCTGATGTGTGACACACTTGAATACAAGCATGTGCCATTCCGTACGGGAGATTACAAGCTGATTATTGGCAACACGAATAAACGCCGCGGTCTTGTAGATTCAGCTTACAACGAGAGACGTCAGCAATGCGATCAGTCCCTGGCTATTCTGAAGGAGCAGCTGCCTTCACTGTCCTATCTGGCAGAGCTTACTCCAGCGCAATACAGTGAATTGGAGTCAGCTTTGGGAGATGACATTCTGAAGAAACGGACCAAGCACGTTGTGGAAGAGAATGCTCGTGTGCTGGCCTCAGTAGATGCACTTAGCAGCGGGGACCTCCAAGCTTTCGGGGAGCTGATGAATGCTTCTCATGATTCCTTGCGTGACCTCTACGAAGTAAGCTGTGAAGAGCTCGACGTGATGGTTGAAGAGGCTCGCAAAATTCCAGGTACACTCGGCAGCCGCATGACAGGTGCAGGCTTCGGTGGATGTACCGTATCCCTTGTGCATGAGAACGATGTGGATCGGTTTGTGCAGGAGGTTGGTGCAGCGTACAAGGAACGGACTGGACTCACTGGAGATTTCTATGTATGCGGCGTTGGCGACGGCGTTAAAGAATTGAAAGGGGAGGCGTAATACGATGGCGATTCTAGTAACAGGTGGAGCAGGTTATATCGGTTCTCATACCGTTGCAGCGCTGCTTGAGCGCGGTGAGGAAGTGGTTGTGCTTGATAATTTGCAGACAGGTCACCGGGAGGCCCTCCTTGGCGGTAAGCTATACGAGGGAGATCTTCGGGATAAGGAGGTGCTGGCGAAGCTGTTCTCCGAGAACGAGATTGATGCAGTCATTCACTTTGCAGCGAATTCCCTTGTCGGTGAAAGTATGCAAAACCCAGGAAAATACTATGATAACAATGTGTTCGGTACATTGTCTCTGCTCGAGGCGATGAAGGATGCAGACGTTAAACGAATTGTCTTCTCCTCTACGGCTGCAACGTACGGTGAGCCTGAAAAAGTACCTATCGAGGAAAGCGACCGCACAGAGCCGACCAATGTATATGGTGAGACCAAGCTCATGATGGAGCGCATGATGTCCTGGTTTGATAAAGTGCTTGGCATCAAGTATGTATCCCTTCGGTACTTTAATGCAGCCGGTGCCCATGACAGCGGTAAGATTGGAGAAGATCACCAGCCGGAGAGCCATCTGATTCCGCTAGTGCTCCAAACGGCCTTGAAGCAGCGCAAGCATATTGCGATTTTTGGAGACGATTATGCTACTGAAGACGGAACCTGTATCCGTGACTATATCCACGTAAGCGATCTTGCCGATGCGCACCTTCGTGCTGTGGACTATCTGCGCAAGGGTGAAGAGAGTAACGTGTTCAATCTTGGCAACGGTCAAGGGTTCAGCGTCAAAGAGGTGATCGAAACAGCGAAGAAAGTAACTGGCCTCGACATTCCGGTCGTCATGGAAGCACGTCGTGCAGGTGACCCTGCGGTACTGGTTGCTTCCTCAGATAAAGCCCGGGCAGTGCTTGGCTGGGAGCCAAAATATACAGATCTGGACAAGGTCATTGCGAGTGCTTGGAGCTGGCATCAATCCCATCCGGATGGGTACAGCACTAACCAAAAAGGGGAGTAAGCAAATGGCAGAGATGAACGTGAATACGAATGCAGGAGAGAAACAGAATAAGCAGTCATCCGCTGCACAAGAAGCGCTTCATGCCATAGAACGTTTGGTATTGTTTGCAGCAAGACGTCATCTGATCGAGGATGCAGATTATGATTATAGCCGTAACCAGCTGCTGAGTTTGTTTGATCTTGACGAGCCTTATGCAGGCACGATGGATGAATCTGAGCTGTCTGGACCACAGCCGCTGATTGATGTGCTGATCGATTACGGTTATGAGATCGGACTCATTCCGGAGAATACGGATACGTACAGGGACTTGCTGGATGCGAAGATCATGGGACTGGTGATGGCTCGTCCTTCTGAAGTGATTCGGGAGTTCCGTGAGATTCAGGCAGAGAAGGGAATAGAGGCCGCAACGAGCCGGTTCTATGAACTGTCCATCGATTCCAACTATATTCGCATGGATCGCATCTCGAAGAATGTGTATTGGAAGCAGCCTACGGAATATGGAGAGATCGAGATTACGATTAATCTGTCCAAGCCGGAAAAAAGTCCAAAAGAAATTGCGATGGCTAAGCTGCTTCCGCCGCCTGTATATCCTAAGTGTCAGCTCTGCCGTGAGAATGTAGGCTACAGAGGCCGGATTAATCATCCTGCTCGTCAGAACCTGAGAACCATTCCGCTTACGCTGAATGATGAGAAGTGGCTGTTCCAATACTCTCCTTATGTTTACTATAACGAGCACTGTATCGTGTTCCATCATGACCATGTACCAATGAAGCTGACGAAGGATACGCTGCGCCGCCTGCTTGGATTTGTGGATCAATACCCACATTATTTCATCGGTTCTAACGCGGATCTTCCCATCGTGGGCGGAAGCATATTGACGCATGATCATTTCCAGGGTGGAAGACATACATTTGCGATTCAAAATGCAGTGCAGGAGGCTGTGTTCCATAATGATGCGGCTCCAGGCGTTTCACTGAGTCTTGTAAAATGGCCGATGTCTGTGCTGAGACTCTCTTCCCAGGATCAAGCGGTCTTGCTTGAAGCGGCAAATGATATTTATGAGGCATGGAAGGTGTACAGTGATCCAGAGGTAGATATTCTGTCACATACGGAGCAGGATGGTCAGAAGGTACCTCACAATACGGTAACACCGATTGTGCGGCGTGCGGCAGACGGGGGATATGAGATGGATCTCGTTCTCCGCAATAACCGTACAAGTGAAGAGTATCCGGAGGGAATCTTCCATCCCCATCGTGAAATGCACCATCTGAAGAAAGAAAATATCGGTCTGATCGAAGTCATGGGCCTCGCGATTCTGCCTGGACGACTAAAAGAAGAATTGGATCTTATCGCGGATATATTGACTGGTGATGATGAGCTTCTGAAATCAGCTGTCGGCGATGAAGCGTCTGATCTTCACAAGCATACAGAATGGATCCACGCTCTGATTGAGAAGTACGGTGCTGCTCTGTCTAAGGAAGCGGCTGTGGCCCGAGTACAGGAAGAAGCAGGCAATAAATTTGCTCAAATTCTCGAGCACGCCGGTGTATACAAACGAGATGAAGCTGGTAAAAAAGCATTCCGTCGCTTTGTACAGCATCTAGGTTATACGGAATAACGGAATAGAAGCCTCATCTTTAGTTGCAATGCAAGCCTGTCCCTTGTTAGGGATGGGCTTTGCTTTTTCCTAAGGAACGATGCGGAAGTTTGTTTTTTGGAAACAAATGATCCTATAATAAGAAGTGTATCACTATCAAAATGTATGCTTGGAGGCGAATCTTACAATGAGAGCTTTTCAATTTCATAATCCTACACGCCTGATCTTTGGTAAAGGTCAGCTTGCAGCACTAAAAACCGAAGTCCCTAAATACGGGAACAAGGTGCTGCTTGTTTACGGCGGTGGCAGTATAAAACGTAATGGTCTTTATGACCAAGTCATTCAGCTGTTGTCTGAAATCGGAGCTGAGGTTCATGAACTGGCCGGCGTTGAGCCGAATCCTCGCCTGTCGACAGTACATACAGGAGCAGACCTTTGCAAAGAACACGATATTGATCTGATTCTGGCTGTTGGCGGAGGTAGTGTAATTGACTGTGCCAAAGCGATTGCCGTCGGTGCTAAATACGATGGAAGCATGTGGGACTTTGCAGAGCGTAAGGCGAAGCCGGAAGCCGCATTGCCGCTGGCTACAGTACTGACGATGGCCGCAACGGGTTCAGAGATGAACAGCGGCTCGGTTATTACGAATCAAGAAACGCAGGAGAAGCTGGGCTGGGGAAGTCCGCTAGTATTCCCTGCCTTTTCAATTCTGGATCCGGTGCATACCTTCTCCGTACCTCAAGATCAAACCGTGTATGGCATGGTAGATATGATGTCTCATACATTGGAGCATTACTTCCATCTGGATACGAATACTCCGGTACAATTGGGCTTCTGTGAAACGATCCTGCGTACGGTGATCGAGGCAGCTCCTAAGCTGATTAACGATCTGGAGAATTATGAGCTGCGTGAAACCATTCTGTACTGCGGTACGATGGCGCTGAACAATATACTGAGCATGGGTCTTGCAGGCGACTGGGCTACGCACAATATCGAGCACGCCGTGTCTGCCGTTTATGACATTCCGCATGGCGGAGGGCTTGCGATTCTGTTCCCGAACTGGATGAAGCATAACCTGCATGTCGATGTATCCCGATTTAAGCGTCTTGCGATTAATGTGTTTGATGTGAATCCGGAAGGCAAGAGCGATGAGCAGATTGCACTCGAGGGAATCGATGCACTGAGCTCATTCTGGACAAGCATCGGCGCACCAAACCGTTTGGCAGACTATGATATTGACGCGAGTCAAATTGATGTGATGGCAGATAAAGCGATGCGCTTTGGACCGTTTGGTAACTTCAATAAATTGCAGCGCGAGGATGTAGTAGAAATTTATAAAGCATCCTTGTAAAAAAACATAACCAACAGCCCTTTGCACTTGTTTAATATGCAAAGGGCTGTTTGGCATGCATTAAGAAAATGATCTGAGGAACAATACGTCAACCGCAGCTATTGATCCCATGCCCACTCCTTCCGCTTTACCCTCCCATCCAGGGAGGTAATTGAGCGGGTCTAGATATTTCGAGAGAGCATGGGCAAGCGAAGGAGGACGGAATTGTTACAGAAGAAGCGGAGCGTTCGCTTTTTGTCTTTGGATTTCTAACCGTTGAATGTTTGATAAGATCAAGAGAATCCAAAGGCAATTCGCGATCTGAGGAACAATCCGTCAACCGCAGCTATCGATCCCATGCTCACTTTCCTTATCCACACCTCAATTAGCTCTCCCTTCATAATTTTGAAACATTTACCTAATCCATACGTATATATTGACATGTGCATCCAAGATCTGAGGGAGGTGAAATATGGAGACGTTATACTGGGCTTGCCTGATCGGGGGCGCAATATTTGCACTTGTTAGCGTCTTATTCGGAGATTTGTTTGATGGTTTGCTGGAAGGTTCATTTGAGCTGGCAGGTGTTGAATTTTTGAATTCCACAGTCATCGCGAGTGCGATCACCACCTTTGGGGGAGCGGGTATTCTGCTGATGAAGTATACCGAGCTAGACACAGCCGGTCATGTGCTGCTATCCCTGTTGTTCGGCGTACTTGGGGCGTTGACTGTGTTTTTTGCTTACATAAGGCCTGCACGAAACAGCGAAGTGTCGACCGGTTTTTCCATGCGAGAGCTTGCTGGAAAGATTGGCGAGATCACTGTTCCCGTTCCAGAGAAGGGTTATGGTGAAGTGATGATTAAGCTCGTAAGTGGAAATACCCTTCATACCGCTTCCAGCTTTGAAGCCAAACCGATTACGGCAGGTACCAGGGTCGTAGTTGTGGAGGTTGCGGATGGCGTACTGCGTGTAGCGGAGTTAGACAGTTTGTAGCAAAGATATATTAAACTTAGAGGAGAGATGAGAATGCCAGATTTCATGCAAGAATCTTTACTTATTCCCGCAATTGTAGTGATTGTAATTTTAATCCTCGGTATCGCCTTCTGGGCGAGATACAAGACCGTAGGTCCAGACGAAGCAATGATTGTTACCGGCTCCTTTCTTGGAAGGAAGAATATATCTAGTGATGAATCAGGACGGGAAATAAAGATTGTTCGCGGCGGAGGTACTTTTATATGGCCGGTATTCCAGCAGTCGGAGTTCATATCACTATTATCCCATAAGCTCGATGTAACAACACCTGAAGTATATACCGAGCAGGGAGTACCGGTTATTGCAGATGGAGTAGCCATCATCAAGGTCGGCAGTTCGATTGAAGATGTGGCTACAGCGGCAGAACAATTTATTGGTAAACCAATTGAAGCTTTGAAAAGCGAAGCTCAGGAAGTGCTCGAAGGTCATCTGCGTGCGATTCTCGGCTCAATGACGGTAGAAGAAGTGTACCGTAACCGGGATCGATTTGCTCAAGAGGTTCAGGGCGTGGCGGCAAGAGATTTGAAGAAGATGGGCTTGACCATCGTATCTTTTACAATTAAAGATGTTCGCGACAAGCACGGATATCTTGATGCGCTCGGTAAGCCCCGAATTGCCATGGTGAAACGGGATGCAGAGATTGCGGAGGCGGAAGCCGTACGAGATGCGAGAATCCAAAAAGCGAATGCAGAAGAACAAGGGCAGAAAGCGGAACTACTCCGGGATACAAATATCGCAGAAGCAGCCAAAGAAAAAGAGTTGAAGGTCGCGTCCTTTAAGAAAGATCAAGATACGGCAAAAGCAGAAGCGGATCAGGCTTACCACATTCAAGAAGCCCGTGCGAGACAGACGATGGTCGAGGAGCAAATGAAGGTAGAGCTCGTACGTAAAGAGCGTGAAATTGATCTTCAGGAAAAGGAAATTACGGTGCGTGAGAAGCAATATGATGCAGAAGTGAAGAAGAAGGCCGAGGCAGATCGTTATGCGGTAGAGCAGGCGGCAGAAGCCGACAAGGCCAAAAGAATGCGCGAAGCAGATGCTGTGCAATACTCCATTGAAACACAAGCAAAGGCTACAGCTGAGCAGAAGCGTCTTGAGGGTCAGGCTGTCGCGGATGCCGAGCGTGCAAAAGGTACAGCAGATGCAGAGGTGATCCGTCTGAAGGGTTTTGCCGAAGCGGAAGCGAAGGAAAAACTGGCAGAGGCTTTCCAGAAGTTCGGCGAAGCGGCTGTGCTCGATATCATTGTAAAAATGCTGCCTGAGCTTGCTGAGCGTATCGCACAGCCAATCTCCTCCATCGACAAGCTTACCGTTGTTGATACAGGCAAAGGAGAAGGGGCTGCAAGAGTCAGCAATTACGTGACCGAGCTCATGTCAACAGCTCCTGAAATGCTGAAGAGCGTGTCAGGTATCGATGTTGAGCAGCTCATCCAAGGATTTACCAAAAAGGCAATTCCAACCGCTCCTTCGGAGCCAGCAGCAATAGACCATTTGAAGATTCCAGCTGAAGTGGTTGCTACCAAAGAAACTATCTAGGCCTAGTACTTCCAACGGTTAAATATTGACCTTAGCCTCATAATTTGTTAACTTAAGCGTGGTGTATCTTATTTAGATGCGACACGCCAAAATTACGAATTATGGGGCTAAAAGAGGTGCAAAAGTGAACCTGAAGGTAGCTAAAGTGTTGAATAACAATGTGATTATCGCGACCCACCCTGAACACGAAGAAGTAGTCATCATCAGCAAAGGGATTGGATTCAATCGCAAATCAGGTGATCAAATTCCTCTGCAGGCAGTAGAAAAAATGTTTATATTAACTAGGCAGGAGGAGCAGGAGCAATACAAGCAGCTGGTTCCTCGTGTTAGTGAGAAGTTAATAGAAACGATTAACGATATTATTTTAAATATAACGAGCAAGAGCAACGTTCCTCTCAACGAGCATATTCATATTGCCTTGACCGATCATATTGCCTTTGCTATGAAGCGCAAAGAGCAAGGCATCGTATTGCATAATCCTTTTTTGTACGAGACAAAAGATATGTATCCCATGGAGTATGAATTTGCGGAGTATGCCATCGAGCTGATCGAGAAGCGTCTGGGAGTGGATCTTGGCAAAGAAGAGATTGGATTTGTAGCCCTTCACATTTATAGTGCCATGACGAATCAGAATATTTCACAGGTGCAAGAGCATTCCAAGCTCATAGCAGACCTGGTGGCTCTGGTTGAGGAGCAGCTCGATTACCGTATCCCTCGTGATTCTCTGGATTATTCCAGGCTTGTGACCCATCTTAGATTTGCAATCGAAAGGGTTCGACGCGGTGAAGAAGTAGCCGAGATTTACAAATTGGATTCACTGCTTAATCAAGAATATCCGGAGATGTATTCGCTTGCTTGGAAGCTGACGAAGATTATGGAGAGAAGAATTAATCTTCCTGTGTACTCCGCCGAGGTGAGTTATTTGACGATGCATTTACAGCGTCTTTCCCAAAAAAAGGAGCGTAACGAATAAATTTCTATTCAATATGTTGAGTCTTATTGTAGTTTGCATCTACATCTTGTGGTTATTAAATTATTTCAAAATTAAAATAATTTTTTGATTGAAAAGGCTTGCAATCTTTTTTTTCTGGTGCTATGATGTTGACCGTAGCAATTAACAGCTTAATATTTTTGACGTGTTACTGATTCGATCAGGCATGAGTTGATTAAAGTATGATTGGCAATGACCACTATTGGGCATTATAACCCACAGGTTGTTGTACACATGCTCTATACGCTCATGCCTTTTTTGCGTTCCTCGAAATCAACTAACACATATATCCTTGAAGGAGTGAAACACATGTTCAAAAAGCTTTTCGGCGTGTTGCAGCGTGTCGGTAAAGCAGTCATGCTTCCGGTTGCGATCTTGCCGGCGGCAGGACTTCTGCTCGGGATCGGGAACCTTCTGGTCAACCCGGACTTCCTGCAGTATGTGCCTTTTCTAGAAGCGCACTGGATTCAAGTCATTGCTAATGTCATGATGAACTCGGGACAAATTGTCTTTGATAACCTGTCCTTGCTGTTCGCGGTCGGCGTAGCAATTGGTCTTGCCGGTGGAGACGGCGTTGCGGGTCTCGCTGCGATTATCGGTTACCTTGTTATGAACGTAACAATGGGCACCGTAATGGGTGTAAATGATTACGTACTTACTCAAGGGGACTTTGCTTACGCAAGCGTACTCGGTATCCCGACTTTGCAGACAGGCGTGTTCGGTGGTATCATAATCGGGGTCTTGGCTGCCTCGATGTACAATCGGTTTTTCAAAATCGAGCTTCCGTCCTACCTTGGCTTCTTTGCAGGTAAACGTTTTGTTCCAATTATCACTGCAGTGATGGCGCTACTGATTGGTTTGGCTCTAACATTGATCTGGCCGCCAATTCAAAATGCGATGAACTTTATTTCTACAAGTATGATTGATACGAACAAAACACTGGCTGCCTTTATTTTCGGTGTGATCGAACGCTCGCTCATTCCGTTTGGTTTACATCACATCTTCTACTCTCCATTCTGGTTTGAGTTTGGTGAATATGTAAACAAGGCTGGAGAACTCGTTCGTGGTGACCAGAAGATATTCATGGCTCAGCTTCGTGATGGTGTAGAATTTACAGCAGGTACATTTACGACAGGTAAATATCCGTTCATGATGTTCGGTCTTCCGGCTGCAGCACTTGCGATCTACCACACAGCGAAGCCAGAGAACAAGAAAGTTGTCGGTTCCCTGATGGTTTCCGGTGCACTGACAGCCTTCCTGACAGGTATTACAGAGCCGCTTGAGTTCTCATTCCTGTTCGTAGCACCAATCTTGTTCGCAGTTCATGCTGTGTTTGCAGGTTTGTCCTTTATGGTGATGCACATTCTCGGCGTTAAGATCGGGATGACCTTCTCCGGCGGATTCATTGACTTCATGCTGTTCGGCGTATTGCCAAACCGTACGCCTTGGTGGCTGGTTATTGTCGTAGGTCTTGTATTTGCGGTAATCTACTACTTCGGTTTCCGTTTCGTCATTCAGAAATTCAATCTGAAAACACCGGGACGCGAGGACAAAGTAGTAGAGACGGGATCGAACAATACAGGATCGAAGGACGAGCTCCCGCATCAAATTCTAAAAGCCTTTGGTGGTTCAGATAACATCAAGCATTTGGATGCATGTATCACAAGACTTCGTATCGAGGTTAAAGATAAAGGCAACGTCAATAAAGGGCGTTTGAAAGACCTTGGTGCTTCTGGAGTATTGGAAGTTGGTAACAACGTACAGGCGATCTTCGGGACACGTTCCGATACGATCAAGTCCCAAATGAAGGACATCATGGAGGGGCGTACACCGGCACCAGCTCCAGCAGCTGAAGAGCCTAAACCTGAAGAAGAGCAGGCACAAGGTGAAGCAGGTGAAGCGATCATCAACGAGCAGATCGTGATGCCGGTCAACGGTGAGCTTCTCGATATTACGACAGTTCCAGACCCTGTATTTTCGGAGAAAATGACAGGTGATGGATTCGCGATTCTGCCGCATGATGGAACGATTGTATCACCAGTGAACGGTAAAGTGTTCAATGTATTCCCAAGCAAGCATGCGGTCGGCATCATGTCTGACGGCGGCAAGGAAGTACTTGTTCACATTGGAGTTAACACGGTGAAGCTGAAAGGCCAAGGCTTTAATGTTCTGGTTGCTGAGGGAGATCTTGTCTCTGCAGGTCAACCGATCATGGAAGTTGACGTGAATTATGTTAAGGAGCATGCTCCTTCCATTATTTCACCAATTATTTTCTCTAACCTGCCGGAAGGATCCACAGTTACACTGAATAAATCCGGTGTACTGAAAGCAGGCGAAGAGGGAATTATAACAATCAAATAAGACGAGATTTTTACGTTTGAATGTATAGCGCCGTAAAAGAGCTCATGCAAGGTCTAGTTCAAACTTAAGGTTTGGCTAGATCTTGCACTCATTTACCAGCTGCATGATTCGATGTGAAAAATCAGTCTATTGTGGTTCGATACTCCTGTGTAACAGGTAATATACGTATATGACGTAATCACAACCAACTAAAAAAATGACGAAAGTGGGATGAAAACTATGCAACAAACATTCAGAATTACTGACGAAGATGGAATCCATGCACGCCCTGCAACAGCACTTGTAAACACAGCTAATAAATTTAAAGGTGCTGAGTCTTTTGCAGAAGCGAAAGGCAAAAAAGTAACATTGAAATCCATTCTGGGTGTTCTCTCCCTTGGTCTTGAAAAAGGCGACACAATCAGCATCATCGTTGAAGGCGAAGGAGAAGCACAAGCGATTCAAGCCCTGACAGACGTGATGGTTAACGAAGGGCTGGGCGAAGTTCATGCCTAATGTTTCCGGGATTGCTGCCTCGGCGGGTATTGCCATTGCCCGGGCGTTTATCTTGGAGCACCCTGATTACTCTGTAGAAAAACGCTCGATCACCGACGTTGATGCGGAGATTGCTAAACTGGAAGCGGCTTTGGAGAAATCCGAAGCCGAGCTCCAGGCAATCAAAGCACGTACCTTGCAAGAATTGGGTGAGAAAAAAGCAGAAATTTTTGAATCTCACTTGCTGATATTGAATGACCCAGAACTTATTGATCCTGTTAAATCGAAAATTTCGGATGAAAAAGTAAACGCTGAATTCGCTCTTGAAGAGACAGCTGCTACATTCATTCAAATGTTTGAAAATATGAAGAGTGCATATCTTCAAGAACGTGCAGCTGACATGCGCGACGTTACAAAACGTGTGCTTGGTCACTTGCTTGGATTACAAGTGGTCAATCCGGCAGAGATCAGTGAAGAAGTGATCGTACTTGCTGAGGATTTGACTCCATCCGATACAGCACAACTGAACCGTAAATACGTGCTTGGCTTTGCTACCAATATCGGTGGTCGTACTTCTCACTCCGCAATTATGGCCAGATCTCTTGAGATTCCTGCAGTCGTAGGAACGAAGGAAGTACTGA
This sequence comes from Paenibacillus urinalis, assembly GCF_028747985.1. NCBI lineage: Bacteria > Bacillati > Bacillota > Bacilli > Caryophanales > Paenibacillaceae > Paenibacillus > Paenibacillus urinalis. Next base: position 4,261,077 of record NZ_CP118108.1, on the reverse strand, counting down.
CTCAAGCGAAGAATGGTGATCTAATCATCGTTGACGGCTTGGACGGACATGTACTGATTAATCCTGAGGATTCCGTTGTGGAAGAATACAAATCCAAGCAGGCTGCTTATGCTGCACAAGTTGCGGAATGGAGAAAACTGCGCGACGAGCCTACAGTTACGGTAGACGGCGTGCATGTTGAGCTTGCTGCAAACATTGGTACTCCTAATGATGTGGCGGGAGTGCTTGAGAACGGCGGAGAGGGCGTAGGTCTCTATCGTACAGAATTCCTGTACATGGGACGCGACAAGCTGCCATCTGAAGATGTGCAGTACAACGCCTACAAAACCGTTCTTGAGAAAATGGAAGGAAAACCCGTTGTCGTTCGTACGCTCGACATTGGTGGAGACAAGGAGCTTCCTTACCTTGATCTTCCAAAAGAAATGAATCCGTTCCTGGGCTTCCGTGCGGTTCGTCTATGCCTGGATCGTCAAGACATTTTCCGTACACAGCTTCGTGCCTTGCTTCGTGCGAGTGTACATGGCAACCTGCGTATTATGTTCCCGATGATTGCTACGCTTGGAGAATTCCGTGAAGCAAAAGCGATTCTTCTCGAAGAGAAGGAAAAGCTTGTAGCTGAAGGTACTCAAGTATCCGACAGCATTCAGCTTGGAATCATGGTTGAAATTCCTTCAACTGCGGTGCTTGCTGATCAATTTGCCAAGGAAGTGGACTTCTTCAGCATCGGTACAAACGATCTGATCCAGTACACAATGGCCGCTGACCGGATGAATGAACGCGTATCTTATCTGTACCAGCCTTATAACCCATCCATTCTTCGTTTGATTAAAATGGTCATTGATGCAGCGCATCGCGAAGGCCGTTGGGTTGGTATGTGCGGAGAGATGGCAGGGGATGCTACCGCAATTCCGCTGCTTCTGGGTCTTGGCCTGGATGAATTCAGCATGAGCGCAACTTCAATTCTGCCTGCACGCAGCCAGCTGACGAAGCTGTCTCAAGCAGACATGAAAGAGCTTGCTGCAAAAGCGCTGGATATGCAGACGGCTGAACAGGTAGTAGAGCTTGTTCAAAGCATCGAACAGTAATTTTTGATTTTCGGAAATTTTTGAAATCTCTATTTTCTAAATCAATTTCATAGATCATTAAGTTACAGGTATTATGAGATTGATTTCTAATTAATTCTTTATCTTTTCCAACACTTTCACGGTATTCGCTCCATGCGGATACCGTTTTTTTTATCTAATATCCCCTATACCACCATCCCATCCACTCTGTTTATCATGCATCCTCTTATTTGGTTTAAATCAATCTATACCTGGTGCCTGCTCCGTCTCTAAAATAGAATGAAATGGAGTGGTTACAGAAATTGTGAAATACATAGATATCATGATAATAAAGGAGATTCCATGTACAAAGATAAGGAAATTACGATCCGACCGATAGAACAGGGAGATTTGCCACGTTTATGGGAGCTGATCTACAAGGAAGAGAATCCGGAGTGGAAGCAGTGGGATGCACCTTACTTTGCTCATCATACAAAGAGCTGGGAAGAGTTTGCTGAGATGCAGGATAGCTGGATTGCATGCGATCATCGCTGGGTCATCACGACGCATGAAGAGATATGCGGCTTGGTTTCCTACTATTATGAGGATGAGCAGAAGAATTGGCTGGAGATGGGGATTGTGCTGCATCAGCCGAACAGCTGGAACAAGTTGGTGGGAACCAGAGCCTTAAGCTTATGGATCGATCATTTGTTTAATCATTTGCCTCTTGCTAGAGTGGGACTAACGACTTGGTCAGGGAACACCCGAATGATTCGGGTCGCTGAGAAGCTGGGGATGCAGATTGAAGGCCGTATCCGTAAGGTTAGATTCTATAATGGAAAGCACTATGATTCCATCCGGATGGGAATGCTGCGCGAAGAGTGGGAGATATGAGTTCGTAAATTCCAAAAATTGCTATTTTTAGCGGGCATGATTATACTTATCGATAGAATAGCTAATCCTATGAGGAGGATCCAATCCCAATGAATTTAGCCATTAAGATGATGCGAGAATTCAAAAACCGCGATACCCAAAATAAGCTGAAAAGCTATCAGGATAAAGTGGAACTCATAAGGAAATGGAATTTGGAAACATGGGACGATCAGCAGCTTCAAGTAGAATCACTCAGGTTGAGAACGAAAGCAAAATTGGGTATACCTTTGGACGAGCTGCTTGTGGATGCTTATGCGCTAGTCTGCGAGACGGCGAAGAGAACGCTTGGATTACAGCCCTACGATGTCCAGATAATAGGTGCAATCGCTCTGCATGAGGGCTATTTGATAGAGCAGCATACCGGCGAAGGAAAGACGCTTTCAGCTGTTATGCCTGCTTATCTAAATGCATTAACCGGTAAAGGCGTTCATGTGCTGACATTCAATGATTATTTGGCAAATCGGGATGCAGTGTGGATGGGACCGATCTATCGTCTTCTAGGGTTAACGGTAAGCTCAGTTCAAGCGGGTATGAGCTTCTCCGAGAAACGGGAAGCATACGCACAGGATATTACCTACGTTACGGCTAAAGAGGCAGGATTTGACTATTTGCGGGACACAATCGCACTGGATGAGGCGAATACTGTGCACCGTTCTTTCCACTATGTCATCGTTGACGAAGCGGATTCGCTTCTTCTCGATGAAGCAAGGGTACCGCTAGTCATTGCCGGAGAATCGGATTTTTTAAGTAGAGACGTTACTCGTTTCACAGAAGTAGCCAGGCAGCTCGAGCAAGATGAGCATTATGACTTCGATGAGTTCAAGCGGAATGTATATTTGAATGAAGCAGGCGCTGCGAAAGCGGAAGAGCTGCTCGGATGCGGCAATTTATATGAGAGCCATAATAGTCATATTTTATCTTCGTTAAATTGTGCGCTGCATGCAGAATATTTATTAGTAAAAGACGTCGATTACATCGTCCGGGACGGTGTAATTGAACAGATCGACGAATATACCGGCCGCGTGGCGGAGAACCGGCATCTGCCGGACGGGCTGCAAGCGGCGCTTGGGGCCAAAGAAGAGCTCGAACTCTTAGGCGGCGGGAAAATTCTTGGGACGATCACTCTCCAACACTTCCTTAGCCTTTATCCTAAGATTTGTGGAATGACGGCTACCGCGCATGCATCAGCCATGGAGTTCGAAGATATTTATGCATTGCAGGTTGTACAAATCCCGCCAAACCGTCCGAACATTCGAATTGATCAGCCGCATCGAATTTATACTCATAAAGAAGCCAAGCTTAAGGCACTTGTATATGAAATATCGTCCGTCCATAGGGAGGGACGCCCAATTCTAATTGGTACGTCAAGCGTCGAGGAGTCTGACATGCTGGCGAAGGCGCTGGCTGCTGCAAACGTACCTTGTCATGTTTTGAATGCGAAGAATGACGCTGAGGAAGCTGATGTTATCGCCAAAGCGGGAGAGATTGGTGCGGTGACCGTGTCTACGAATATGGCGGGACGCGGCGTCGATATTCGGCTCGGCGGGGGTAACCCCACGCAAGCAGAAGAAGTTGCTAAACTAGGCGGATTGTACGTGATTGGTACGCATGTGCACGAAAGTGTGCGGATCGACGACCAACTGCGCGGACGTTCCGGCCGCCAAGGGGACCCCGGAGGTTCGGTATTCTTCGTAAGCTTGGAGGATGAGTTGATGCTGCGGTTCGGCATTGATAAAGCAATTCGTGTTCCAAAGCAGGATGAGGCTCTCGATGATCCTGTGCTTCGTAACAAAATTACACATATCCAGCGTGTTATTATGGGGCAAAACTTTGATATCCAAAAGGAACTGAATTCATATTCGGATATGGTGGAGGATCAGCGGCGAATTCTGTTCGAGGAGCGGCTCCGAATTTTAAAAGGGGAGAAGTCAATGAGTCCTTCGGAACAGCGAGTTCGGCTTTTTTATATCGATCAGTTTTGGGCTGAACATCTGTCATACGTTTCGTACATTCGAGAAGGCATCCACCTAGAGAGCATTGCTAGCCGCAATCCGATTGACGAGTTTCATGCCCAAATCTCCGAAGCATATGAACAAATTCCGGCTAAAGTAAATCGCGAGACTGAGAATATGCTTATAAAACTTGAAGGTTCAAATGATCCGGCAGAATGGGAGAGGTTCGGACTAATGAGTCCTACTTCCACTCGGACTTATATTATTAACGATCAATACAGTCAGAATAAGCGCAGCTCATGGAGCACCACGACGATAATGGCTTATTATATCCGTAAAATCATGAGGCGGATATTGTGGCCGGTACATAAGCTGCCAAAATTGTGATGCAGCTTTCTTAAAGCTAAATTCTTTTTATACAAAATAAAGAGGTGCCCCTAAGTCAATATGAAGTGCCCCCTGTCAAGTGGACAGTGTAAAAAAACAAAAATAGTTTATCTAGATCCCTCAGTTTGTTTAACGGAACTGAGGGATCTTCCTTATGCAACTCGCCTGTATTCGTTGGGTGACAGACCCTCTAAACGTTCTGTATAGCGATGGTTATTGTAATAGCGAATATAATTGCTAACATCTTTCAGGACGTCTTCATAGGTATCATGCTTTGTAAGATAATAACTTTCCGATTTATAAGTACCCCAAAAGCGCTCAATAGGTTGGTTGTCCAAGCATCGGCTCACACGAGACATGCTTTTCATAAATCCATACTTTAGTTGGAGCCGATTATACTCGTGGGACGTGTACTGGAAACCTCTGTCGCTGTGTAGGAGTGGGGTTACACCGGGATTCTTCTCATAAGCCTGCTTCAGCGTATCCACCACGAGTTTAGTGTTGTTGGAATGGCTTAATACCCATGAAACAATGGAGTTATCATATACATCGATAATGGCGCTTAAATAGGCTTTGCGGCCATTTCCATACTTCAGTTCTGTCACATCTGTACACCACTTTGTATTTGGAGACTGGGCCTCAAAGTTACGATTCATTACATTTTCAACGACATGGGTCTCTGGGGCTTTCATATAGCTTGGTCGTTTCTTACGAATGACTGCTTTGAGGCCAAGCGCACGCATAATTCGGTAATAGCGCTTTTTGTTGTACTGCTTTTTGAGCTTTCGGTTTAATTGAGTACGCATTTGGCGGTAGCCAAGTATTCCGTTTCGCTTGTCATAACGAAGCTTTACTTCTTTGGCTAGCACTTGAATTTCAAGTTCCTTGGTAGATGGCGTCCAACCTAACCACTTGTAATAGGCAGATCGAGCAACCCCTGCTAACGCACACAACTTCTTAATTGCGTAACCTTTTTCTTTGTTCAGTTCTTGAATCGCTTGATACAAGTTTACTTGTCGAACAAGGGTTAGCGTGTATTTCGTCGCTTGATCTCCGCCAACTTTTTTGCGAAGGCATTCTCCATCTCCAGGTATTCGTTTCGAGCTTCTAATTCCTTGATCCGCAGCTTGAGACGTTCATGCTCATCCAGTTCCTCTACAGGCTTCTTTCGACCGCGATTGTCCTTAAGAGCATCTTCACTGCCTGCTTGATACTTCCGAACCCAGGCATACACTTGCTGATAAGATACACCGTACTTTTCGATGGCTTTCTGATAATCCAAACCATTAGCGATTGTATATTGCGCAATTTCAATACGTTCCTCGTAAGTTGTTTTACGTCCTTTGTTCATTTGAGATAGTCCTCTTCCTTTAAGAGTAGGTTTTAATTCTATCTCCTTAGTATACTTGTTAATCCATTTCCGCAACACACTGTTGCTGGAAATACGATGCTTCCTTGTCGCCTCTTCAAGGGAGCAATGTCCAGATAACACATCCTGAACAGCAGCAATTTTCAATTCCCTTGAATACGTTTTCCATGTTCTCGATTCCCCCAATCCATCCAAACCATCTGCTCTGTATTTTCTTATCCACTCTCTAACTGTGTGGGAACTAACCCCTAGTTGTCTCGCTTCATAGTTTGGATTTGACCTGTGCTCCAGGCATCGCTGTATGGCATGCAGTTTCGTTTCAATTGAAGTTGAACTTCTTCTAGACATAGAAATACTCCCATCGTTGTAGTAGTAGAAGTTTTTATTTTTTCTACTGTCTACTATGATGGGAGCATATCAATATGACGCTTCGGACACCTCTTGTTTATTTTAATTTACGTTCCAATATATCAAGCCGATGCTAACTACATATCGAATTAGCTGCAAGCGCAGTTAAGGACAGGCTTACGTGCAGCTGTCGTTTCATCCAAACGAGTCACCGGTGTACCGTATGGAGCATTAAGCACGAGCTCAGGATTCTCCTCGGCTTCCTTGGCAATGCGGATCATCGTGTCGATGAAGCCGTCGAGTGTTTCTTTGCTTTCGGTTTCTGTCGGTTCAATCATGATGCATTCTTCCACGTTCAGTGGGAAGTAGATCGTTGGCGGATGATAGCCGAAATCTAGCAGGCGTTTGGCCACATCAAGTGTACGTACACCATACTGCTTCAAGCCTTTGCCCGACATAACGAATTCATGTTTACATACACCAGGATATGGAACTTCGTAATAGGGCTCAAGACGTTTCATCATGTAGTTGGCATTAAGCACTGCATACTCGGAAACTTGACGCAGTCCAACCGGACCATAGGTACGGATATAGGCATACGCACGGACAAGAATGCCGAAGTTACCATAATAAGCTTTAACACGGCCGATGGATTGCCCTACTTCACGATCCAAGTAGAATGTTCCTTCTTCTGTACGTTTCACGTGTGGTTTCGGAAGGAACGGCACGAGCAGCTTCTTCACGCCGACCGGACCAGCACCCGGACCGCCGCCGCCATGAGGAGTACTCATCGTTTTATGCAGATTCAAGTGGACCACGTCAAAGCCCATATCGCCGGGACGAGCAATACCCATAATCGCGTTGGAGTTAGCTCCATCGTAATACAGAAGACCGCCGGCATCATGCACGATCTTGGCAATTTCCACAATTTGTTTCTCGAACAGACCGAGTGTATTCGGGTTCGTCAGCATGAGTGCGGCTGTATCATTACCTACAGCTGCACGCAGCTCATCCAGATCGACCAGTCCCTCAGCAGTTGAAGGAATCGTCACCGTCTCAAAGCCTGCCACTGTCGCACTGGCCGGGTTCGTACCATGGGAAGAGTCAGGTACGATGACCTTGGTACGAACTTCACCGCGGCTCTCATGATAAGCACGAATCATCATCAGTCCTGTCCACTCACCATGCGCACCGGCTGCCGGCTGAAGCGTCACTTCGTCCATTCCAGTAAGACCTGCGAGGTCGGATTGGAGCTGATACAGCAGCTCAAGTGCTCCCTGTACACTTTCTTCCGGCTGATAAGGGTGAATCTTGGCAAATCCGGTATAACGGGCGACATCCTCGTTTATCTTCGGATTGTATTTCATCGTACAAGAACCCAGCGGATAGAAGCCGTTATCTACACCAAAGTTACGGCGGGACAAGCTTGTATAGTGGCGAACGACATCCACTTCATATACTTCTGGCAATGCAGCTGCTTCCTTACGCAAAAATCCAGAAGGAATGAGCTCAGCCTGACTGACCTGAGGTACATCAAGCTCGGGCAAGGAGTATGCGACGCGACCTGGTTTGCTCAGTTCAAAAATCAGCTTCTGCTCAGGAGCCTCTGATCCAGCTGTTCTTGCAAAATCCAGTTCTGCTGTCTCGTTCTGAACCTGTGGTTTCTCTGCTTCAATCTTACTCACAGCAATCCCTCCAATACCGCTTTGAATTCATCGATTTCTTCTTTGCTCCGGCGTTCTGTAACGGCAATCAGCATATGACCGCTTAGTTCCGGGTATTCACGTCCCAAATCATATCCACCGATAAATCCTGCAGCGAGCAGCTTGCTCTGTACATCTTCCATGCTCGTATGGTCCGGCAGCTTAATCACAAATTCGTTAAATGTCGGTGAAGTGAAAGGAGTGCTTACCCCCTCAATAGAAGCTAATGTCTGCTTGGCATAATGACTCTTCTGCAAATTAAGCTCCGATACATCAAGCATGCCTTGTTTGCCGAGCAGCGACATATAGACCGATGCACTTAGTGCAAGCAGAGCCTGGTTGGAACAAATATTGGAGGTCGCTTTTTCGCGGCGGATATGCTGTTCACGAGCCTGCAGAGTAAGCACAAAGCCTCGTCTGCCATAACGATCCGTCGTTTGACCGACAATTCGTCCAGGAATTCTGCGCATGTGGGCCTGGGATACAGCAAAGTATCCACAAGTAGGGCCGCCATAGGAGCCTGCAATTCCTAACGGCTGAGCATCACCAACAACGATATCTGCACCAAGCTTACCCGGAGCTTCCAGAAGTCCGAGTGAAATTGGATTCGCACTGACGATAAGAAGTCCTTTATTGGGATGGATCAGATCAGCTGCCGCCTGAATATCTTCTACACTGCCGAAGAAGTTCGGGCTTTGAATCATCACTGCGGCTGTATCCTCACTGATTGCAGCTGCGAGTGCTTCCATATCAGTGACACCATTCTTATAGCCAATCTCTACGATTTCAAGATTCAGACCATGTGCGTAACTGGCAAGCACCTGACGGGATTCCGGATGCACGGTACTCGATACGACCAGCTTCTTACGACGAGTCGCACTTGCGGCCAGATTGCCGGCCTCTGCAAAAGCGGTTGCACCATCATACATACTGGCATTGGCTACAGCCATTCCGGTAAGCTCGCAGATATAGGATTGGAATTCAAAAATGGCCTGCAGCTCGCCTTGGCTGATCTCGGGCTGATAGGGTGTATAAGCGGTATAGAATTCGGAGCGGGAAATGACATGGTTAATGACAGAAGGTACATGATGGTCATAGATACCTGCACCGAGAAAGCTTGGATGTGTATCTGCGTTCACATTGCGTCCGGCAAGACGGGACATATGACGTGTGAGTGCATATTCGTCCAGCTTAGATGAAACAGGGAGTTCGCCTTTAAAGCGGATTTCTTCAGGAATGTCGGAGAAAAGATCCTCTATCGTTTCAGCTCCGATTGCTGCCAGCATTTCCGCCTGATCTTGTTCCGTCATCGGAAGATAACGATTTGTCATTACGAATTCGCTCCTTTTGCCGCTTGGGCTGTAGGTTTTGGTCTTCTATAAAATGGGGTTTTGATCACTTCTGCCTGGAGGCGTTTCCCCCGGATTTCGACTTCAACAGTGGTACCTGGTTCTGTAAACCGGATATCCAGCAGTGCAAGACCCAGATTGCGTTTGAGGGTAGGTGACTGGGTACCTGTGGTTACCTCACCGATTTGTTCTTCGTCTGCAAAGACCGGATAATGAGATCGCGGAATACCGCGGTCTGTAATCTCAATCCCGACGAGCTTGCGGGTCAGGCCTTCCTCTTTTTGCTTCAGCAGTGCATCCCGACCGATAAAGTCACCAGCTGCCAGCTTCACGAACATCCCGAGACCGGCTTCAAGCGGTGTAATCGTTGCTGAGAGCTCCTGTCCATATAACGGAAGCTTAGCTTCAAATCGAAGTGTATCTCTCGCACCAAGCCCGATAGGAAGCAACCCTTCATCTTCCCCTGCGGCCATAAGTGCAAGCCATACTTGCTGTGCGTCATCAGTACTGACATAAATTTCGAATCCATCCTCACCGGTATATCCCGTGCGCGATAGAATAACGCTGCTGCCGCTCACTTCTGCACCGTCGACAAAACGGAAAGACCCCAGCTCAGCAAGATTCACATCGGTTACTTTGGATAATATAGCTTCAGCCTTTGGACCTTGCAGTGCGAGCAGAGCGGTCGCATCCGATTCATTGACCATCTGTACGTTCTCCGGCAGATGCTCTTGCAGCCATGCCCAATCCTTATCAATATTGGATGCATTCACAACGAGCATGAACAACTGATCGCTGCGCTTGTAGACAAGTAAATCGTCCACAACACCACCGGTTGGGTAGCACATAAGTGTGTATTGTGCCTGACCAATTTCGAGCAGGGATATGTCATTGCTCAGCATTCCTTGCAGGAAGTCGGCTGCATTCTCGCCTTCTACTCGAAATTCACCCATATGGGATACATCGAACAATCCAGCCTGCTGTCTAACAGCCTCATGTTCTTTCTGGATTCCGCTGAAGGAAACCGGGAGCTCCCAGCCTCCAAAATCAATACAGCGTACATTTGGATATTGTTCATAAAGAGGGAAAAGCGGTGTTCTCAATAATTGGGACATAATTTTCACCTCGTCAAAAGCCGGCTTCCGGCTGTAGTTAGATAGAAGGAATGAAGAAGAATAATTAGAATAAAAAATTTAGGAAAAGGGAAAAAGGGCTATTGGAAAATGGAAAAAGAAAAGGACAGGCCAAAGAAAAATACACGCAAATAAAGCATGTGTTCTTCTTAGGCTCTGTCCTTGGTACCTGAGAGTTACCCCGTATGCTGCTCACGAGTTTCCCCTTGGGTGATCCTTTTATTAACAACGTTCGCTTCTAGTAGCAGGCGAACGGTTATGGATGCTCTCCAGAGTCGCGTCCGGTAAAAGTCCTTTTGCCTGAGAGATTCACCCTTTGCTTATCAATGGGCTTACTCCTTCGGCGTTACCATGCGGATAATGTCTCTGCTCAGAAGCTCAGAACAAGAATCCTGCGGTAATCTCTCCCTTTACGTTCAACCGCTTAATGAGCTAGAATGTTCGGAAATAGCGAACTCTTCCGCTCAATCTAACGCTTATACTACATTAATACGTGATTAAATCCGAAAAGTCAAGGAGTATATCCATAAAACATATTTTTTGTTAGCATTCTTGACATTGTGATGAGGATTGTTTTACGCTATGGGTGGAAAAAGGGCAGGAACCAGAGAAGAAACACAATTCTAACTTTTGAAAAAGCGAGGCTGACGAGATCATGAGCGAAGTAATTAACGGTTTGTTGTATAGTGAAGAGCATGAATGGGTTCAAACGTTAGAAGGAGATACGGTTCGTATCGGAATTACTGAATTTGCTCAGCATCAGCTGGGTGATATTGTGTTTGTGGAGCTGCCTGAAGTAGGAACGGACATTAATAGTGATGATAGTATTGGTACGATTGAATCGGTTAAGACGGTATCTGATTTGTTTGCACCGGTAAGCGGTACGATCGTTAGTGTGAATGAGAAGCTTCAAGACGAACCGGAGCTTGTGAATGCTTCACCCTATGGCGATGGCTGGATGATTGAAGTGAAGCTGAGTGGAGATTACAAGGCGGCACTTGCTAAACTGCTGGATGCCGATGCTTATCGTGCACATACTGAAGAGTAACAAGATATTATTTAATATATGACGTAATGATTTAAATTGTTTGAGCTGATCTTCCTGTCTAAAAGGGAGGTCAGCTCTTTTTATATAACGAAGCTTATAATCAATAGTCATAACGCATCATCGCTGTAGTGTCTATTGTGGAAAAAAATGTTTCTCGTGGAACGAATCTCATGGGGTTAATTAATTTTGTAGAAGCCATCATGATCTTGTACGATGTGAACAGAAGCAGACCCCGCAGCTGAATTCGAGTAAAGAGCTTGGCTCGTTACCGTGATGGTCGTTTCGCTTACGGGTGGAGATGCAAGAGGGGACCAATAAATGGTGCTGGGCTGTTTCACCTCAAGGGATGTACCCGATGACCTCACCTCATTGCCCGTCAAACCTTCCATAACCAGAAGTTTTCCTGAGGAAGCTGTAACGGTTAGCGGAAATGTATTGTTTTCTTCCGTTATTTCGATGGGGAATCCAGGAACACTGCTCATCACCATAGCATATTTATCAAGCGGAAATGTAATTTGAAGCGAGCTGTATTGATCGGACTCTGTCGAAATGCTTGCAGATGGAGATATAGCAGAAGGTACATTGGGCCACAGAAAAAACGCTGAGGCAAGAAGGATGAAAGAGGCAGTAACATAAGTGTTTTTGACTTTAGAGGGTGAGTGTGTTCTCATTACTTGCGTTTTCATCATGATAACCTCCCAGAAAGTTTAAGTATATATTCAATATAACGTTCACTAGCTGCAAAGGTTGTAACAAAATCTAATCTATTGGATGCAATCACATATAGGCCAAGGGCATTAGACTTTTTCTTCTCCCCTGGCATTAAACGCATTCACACAGGCTTCACACACACATGCCTTGCGTCTCTGCTCGTCTGGAATGCGTGCCAGTAGTTCCTTGGGTATAGACAGGCTCATACACCAGCATTCCGTGTGAGGCTTCCCGGCTGCATAGGCACACCTATTAGGCTTATGGCATAAAGGGCAGAGGAGCGGATTAATTTCAATAGAGGATGAAGGCATATTTCACCTGCTTTAGGATAGAGTCATTGTTGATCATGCATGTAAAATGTCGGATTCTATGTTGAGTTCGACTTGCTTGAATTGCGCTCTTGAATTTCAAAGAACAAGAAGCAAGCCAGGTTTAAGGCAAAAAACAAAATGTTAAGCCAGATCTGATTCATATAGAGGATGAAAGAGATCAGAATCAAGAATATGAGCATTAGAGCAGTAACAATAGCATATTCAAATTTAAGCTTAAGTTTATCATATGGATAGCTGAATCCGAAGTTGTATTTGTACATAAGCCAGGATATGATCATCAGCACAGCACTGCTGAAGGTTTGTAACAGAAAAAGGCTGCGTATGCTCTGTTCCAGTACATCTAAATCCCCGTAAATGATGATGATTAAGAAAGTTTGAATCGCACCGTACAGGACGGTAGCTAGTATGGTTCGAAAGGCCGAAGGCAGCAAAGGAATCTTAACCACAATAGTAAAGAATAAGGCTAGGATAATAATGGTAATAACTGGTACCAAATTAGCGACATTCAGCTCGTTCTGTAGAAAATAGCTCTGTAAATTAACAAGCATAAGGACAAGAAGGGCGCGCTTAGTATAACGGGCAGGATTAATCTTAAATAACGTAATAATAAAGATAAATAGTGCAAATGTCTCAAGTGATGAAAAAAGCATGAATGCTAGAAATTCCAGAATATTCTTCCCCCAGTAATATGTAAATATATGCAATACCCGAACAAAGCAGCTTGACCATAATAATATGTGCTTAACTGTGAAGTAAAGTCTTTTTTTATGGAAATATTAAAGATGGACGAGGAAGAGACATTCCCCGTCCATCTTTATACATTCATTTGCATCATATCACGTATTCAATGGCACACTTAAGACTCATCTCTTGGCATTTCTATGGTGAGTCCCGGAACATGCTTCTTGGACATTTGCTTTCGTTTTTTTCGATTCTCCTTGGTCTGGGATACAACGTCAAAATCATAGTCGTCCGGATACAGCTCTTCACCTGCAATGTGCAGCTTCACTCGCTGCTTGGCAATTTTCAGTTTTTTTCCTCGAACAAGTACGGTAAGCTTGCCTTTTGGATCCTCTGCTTCGACAATAATTCCTCCTTCCTGCATATAAGGGATGTGAACCCTGTCACCCACCTGCAGCGGCCGGACCGGCTGTGCTTCCATATCACTTGGTTCAGTTCTTTTGGCAGGGGCAGCTCTCGACTCTCGGCGATCGTTATCTACCCAAATTGGATGGTCAGGTATTGGTTCTTGAGAATCTGTATGGTGATGCACGATGCTACTCTTCTCCGTGTTACTGCCGACTCCCCGTTGTCCTGACAAATCAGTTACCGTCAACGATGTGGCAGAGATCTGTTTGGAGCGCTCAATAATATATGGTGGAATTCCGAGCTTCAGAGCAATGGCATATGCATAGCTGTTTCCTGCTTCCCCGATTGTCAGGCGATACAACGGCTTAAAAGATTCTGTATCAAATTCCATGCGGGCATTCTCAAATCCGTCAGCCGAAGCTGCGAAATTTTTGATCTCCGAAAAATGAGTCGTTGCCACGACCGTCGCCTGCCTTCTATGCATCTCTTCGAGCAGAGCGATAGACAATCCGGTTCCTTCTCCAGGATCTGTACCTGACGCCATCTCATCAATAAGAATAAGCGTGGAAGGGTTCGCCATCTTCAGAATCTCGATAATGTTCTTGATGTGGGCAGAGAACGTACTCAGCTGATGCTCAATACTCTGACCATCCCCGATATCGACGGCGACTTGTTCAAATACGCTCAGCTGACTGTCTTCTCCGACAGGAACGAGAAGTCCGGACTGGGCCATGAGTGTTAGCAGCCCAATGGTCTTAAGACATAAGGTTTTGCCGCCGGTATTGGGACCTGTAATAATCAAGGACTTGAATGCCTCACCTATGTGGAAATCGAGCGGAACCATATTGTTCACGAGCGGATGCCGTGCGGACCTTAATCGAATGACTCCATGATCAACGAGATGAACGGACCGTCCCTGATAGGAGAGGGCATAGCGTGCTTTGGCGAACAAAAAGTCATATATGCCCACGGTATCCGTATTCACACGCAGCTCGTATTCAGCTTGGTCTGCTAAACGCGTCAATTCACTGAGTATCTTCATCTCCTCTCGCTGCTCCGCTGCACGATGCAGGCTGAGCTCCATCTGAAGACTGGCGATCTCGTCTGGCTCGATAAATACGGTTTGGCCACTGGCGGATTCACCGTGGACCGTTCCCCTGATCAGCTTGCGGAACTCCTTCTGAACAGGTAGGCAGTAGCGATCCCCGCGTCTTGTAATGAGCTGGTCCTGCAGAATAGCACGGTGCTTGGACAGTAGAGTATCCAGCTTCTTTTTCAGCCGTTCCTCGATGACCTGAGCCTGTTTTCTCGTCTTGAGCAGTTCTTTGCTGGCATGATCGGTAATCCGTCCTAAGTAAATACAGCGTTCCACCTCTTCACGTAGGGGATCAAGGGTGTACATGGAGCCAGCATAAGCGCTTATACTGGGGGCGATCTCCCGTTTGGACTGCATGTACTTCATAAGCTGGGTGCAGCTCCGCAGAAATTGCAGCAGATGCATGAAATCCTGTTCCGTAAATAGATAGCCGGTGTCCAGCAGATTCATAATATTTTCGATTCCTGACAATGAAGGAAGTGGGACGCTTGCTCCGTGCCGGATCAGTCCTAGTGCTTCCTCTGTTTCAGCGAGTGCCTGACGAATCTGGGTTAGACGGGTCATGGGAGTCAGTGAATCGATCTGCCGTTCTCCAAGGTAGGATACCGCGTAAGATCGCAGTTGTTCTTTGACAGTACTGTATTCGAGTCTTTGCATGCTTTGATGATTCATGGGTTATTACTCCTTTTTTTTGTAGTTATGAATGACGTTGAAGCGGATAAAACAAAAAAAGACGCAAGAAGCGAACAGTAGGGTTCGTTCTTACGTCTGTATGCATGGGTTAATTTATGGATCGGCAAAGGATGCTGCCAAGCCATACAATATAACCTGTGAATCGTCCCGGCCATCAATAAATTGTCCACTACAGAGCATAGATCTCTGGAAAATTGATGGTTTAACGGGTACAAAAAAACCGCGCTGCAAAAACAGCGCGGATGAGTTCACAAGTCAATTGGTACATCACTCATGTTCATAGAGAGTTTGATTATCCGCTGTTCTTAACTGATTTCATGAGGCATCTAAAGTCTACACATATAAATGTGCATTAAAAAATAAACATCGCAATTTCAGGCGATGAAACCATAGACAAGCCTCTGTATGAAATTTGATTAGTTAAGAACGATCACCGACATCAAAAATCTCTCCTTTTTGGATGAGTTACTTCGTATCATATGCTACAGGGCAGCGAAAGTCAACAAATTGAATGTTGGGAAGATGTACTATACAATGAAGAGGTAAGAGCAATTTTAAATAATTATATAGATACGGGAGCCTGCGGAAGCAAGCTGAGAGTACAACTAATCTGTTGTTGACCGGTTGAACCTGCCATGGATAATGCCAGCGTAGGGAGCGAACATGATGATGACGCATGCTTTCGCATGCGTTTTTTTAGTTTTGCGACACCCCTCTCAGTTCCAAGATCGGCTCCTGTGTACCTTCCAAAAAGAAAGGTCTGATCCCAATGTCTAATGTTGAACTTGAACTATCATCTCTTATTACTCGTATCCACGAAGAACAACCTTTGATCCATAACATAACGAATACGGTCGTTACGAATTTCACGGCGAACGGCTTGCTAGCTCTAGGCGCTTCCCCGGTCATGGCCTATGCGGAGGAGGAAGTGGCTGATATGGTTCAGCATGCCCGTGCGCTGGTGCTCAATATCGGAACACTTACCACAGACCTAGTCCATACGATGATTACAGCAGGCAAGGCGGCAAATGTATACGGGGTTCCTGTGCTTCTGGATCCGGTCGGAGCGGGGGCTACACCTTATCGGACGGATGCGGCACTTCGGCTTCTTCGAGAAGTAGAGATCACGCTCATTAGAGGCAATGCAGGCGAAATCAGTCATTTAATCGGGGAAGGGATGACCGTAAAAGGTGTAGACGCAGGTCAATCTGAGGTCATAGATCGAGCGCAAATGGCGGTGCGTGCAGCCCGAACACTCGGAACAACCGTCGTTGTATCTGGTCCAGAAGACGTCATTACGAATGGAGATTTAGGATTAATTATTAAATCCGGCCATCCTTTACTTACACGTGTAACAGGGACAGGCTGTCTCTTAACCTCGGTCATCGGTGCTTTTCTTGCAGTTCATGACTCGGTATGGGAAGCGGGAGCCGCAGGTCTTGGGTTTTATGGAGCGGCGGCAAGCCTCGCGGGGCAGAAGACAGAGCAGAAGGGGACCGGCAGCTTCCAGGTTGCATTCTTGGATGAGCTGTCCAAGCTTGAGCCGTCTGCATTTGAGAAGTATGTTGAAATTACCGACATGAACGAGCTGTTTATTCGGGAGGAGTCATAGTCGATGAGTATACCTAAGGCGCTTACCATTGCAGGCTCAGACAGCGGAGGCGGTGCTGGAATTCAGGCCGATATCAAAACCTTTCAGGAGCTGAATGTCTACGGTATGTCGGCACTCACTGCGGTTACTGCCCAAAATACCCTTGGCGTGCAAGGCGTACATTCTCTGCCGGTTCCATTTGTAGCCCAGCAGATCGATTCCGTTTATGCGGATCTGAGACCAAATGCCGTGAAGACAGGGATGTTATTCAGCAGCGAAATTATTGCAGAGGTTGCAAGCCAGGCTGCACGGCATCGAATAGATAAGCTGGTTATCGATCCAGTGATGATTGCAAAAGGCGGTGCGTCCTTACTTCAGTCGGAAGCAGTGACGGCGCTGGTTCAGCAGCTGCTTCCGCTTGCACTTGTCGTTACACCGAATATTCCCGAGGCGGAGGTGATGACAGGGTGCACTATTCATTCGCTGACAGACCGCAAGGAGGCGGCTAAACGAATACATGATTATGGTCCTGCCTACGTCATTGTAAAAGGAGGCCATGATGCAGGCAGTGATACGGTTACGGACCTGTTATATGATGGGACAGGCTTTACGGAGTTTGCAGGGCCAAGAGTAGACACGGTTCATTCCCATGGAACAGGCTGTACGTTCTCCGCGGCGCTTACCGCAGAATTGGCAAAAGGAAAGGATGTCCTGTCAGCGGCGAGGACAGCCAGAGATTTTGTCCAAGCTGCACTTACTGATGCACTGGGCATCGGAGGAGGACATGGCCCGACGAATCACTGGGCTTATCGCAGGCAAAAAGGAGTGAGCGTATGAGCCGGATTTCGAGTGTCCGTATGAAGGAGCTGCTTCGGGTCTATTTTGTAATGGGTAGTAGAAACTGTGTTCAAGCACCGGAGGATACACTGGAGTCTGCACTCACCGGCGGGGTGACATTATTCCAGTTCAGAGAGAAAGGTCCCGGCTGCCTTGAAGGCGCTGAGCGGATCGAACTCGCCCGGAGTTTGCAGAAGCTGTGCAGAGAGCATAATGTACCGTTTATTGTGAATGATGACGTTGACTTGGCGCTGGAAGTGGATGCGGACGGTGTCCATGTCGGTCAGGAGGACGAGGAAGCGGGCTTGGTGAGACAAAGAATTGGAGATCGAATCCTCGGCATATCGGCTCATACTATTCAAGAAGCGGCGAGAGCTTATGCGCAAGGGGCCGATTATATCGGAGTAGGCCCCATTTATCCAACAAAATCAAAGGATGATGCACAGGCCGTGCAAGGTCCGGAGATCATTAAGGCTATGCGGAACGCGAATATTACACTTCCCATTGTTGGCATCGGAGGAATTGCAGCCGACAATGCCAAGGATGTGTTTGCTTCAGGAGCAGATGGGATTGCCGTCATTTCCGCGATCAGCTATGCAGAGGATATTGCAGGCCGTGTGAGACAGCTTCAACATAACTTTAAAGCTTAACGATGAAAAAAAAGAGAAGGATAGCTGACATAATTCAGTCATCCTTCTCTTTTTTTATTTGCAAAGCATGAAAACGAAGGTTGTATTACATTCATACTTTACATAACAAATTTAAACCTCTTTTATTGCTAATCCCTCCTTAATAACGAACAATATTAAGTTTTTTCTTCTGATTTTTCGTATATAGACCCTTGAACCTAACATTAAAATAACATGGTCAAGTGCTCGAAGCACAAAATAAAGTTGTCATTTTATATAAAAAACCAAAACGACGTAAATTTTGTTTACATCATCTCCTCCTCCCATTACATTGTTTCTAACAACAATACATAACTGAGGGGTGGATATGAATGACCGCACGTTATCAAGGAATGGCTTACAACGAGTTGTTCCTCCCCAGACTGTCCGGGCCGGAGATCGGTGAACTTGCCAAGACGGGAGCTATGCTGATCCTGCCCATCGGTGCAATGGAACAGCACGGGCCGCATCTTCCTGTTTATACCGACACGCTGATTGGAGAAGGGATGTTAACGGAGGCATTCAGGCATCTGACTCCAGAGGATAATATATGGCTATTGCCGCATCTCCCTTATGGAAAAAGTAATGAGCATGCAGGGTGGAGCGGAACGGTGACTTTATCAGCGACGACTCTACTTGCCGTGTTGATGGACATCGCGGACAGCCTTGCCAGATCCGGCTTTGACAGGCTCGTATTATTTAATACACACGGCGGAAATGCAGATCTGCTTAACCTGGCTGCCAGAGATATTAGAGAGAAGACAGGGATGATGGTGTTCAGGATTGATGGAGGCGGACTCGATAATGACAAGGAGCTCCTCACACCTGAGGAGCGCATGTACGGAATTCACGCGGGTGATTCGGAAACATCGATGATCATGCACCTCCATAACGATTGGGTGCATCGCGATTTGCTTCCAAATGAATACCCGCCTGTTACTCCAGAAATGAAGCTTCAATTCAGTAACAAACGGTTTGCATGGGTGATGAAGGATTTATCGGAATCCGGTGTTTGTGGAAATGCACAGCTGGCTGCTGCCGAGAAGGGCAGCACACTGCTGTCATCCGCAGGCAGGAATGCAGCGGAGCTGTTTAAATTGATGCTTGAGTTCCAGTTCGATAAGAAAATGCAAATGGAATCCGTGTAAAAGGGAGAGATGAAACGATGAGCAGTTTGATTACAGCACAGGGAAATAAGGCAAATCTTATCCCAGGAACGACGCCGCTGGTGGAGATGGAAGGGATCAGCAAGATCTATCAGACCGGCACCATCGCGCTGCAGGACGTCAATCTCAGCATACCGGAAGGCGAGTTTGTCAGCTTTGTAGGTCCATCCGGATGCGGTAAATCTACGATATTCCGTATGATTGCCGGACTTGGAGATCCGACAGCCGGCAAAATGCGCCTGATGGGCATGGAGCCTGCCGAGGCGAGAAAAAAGAGTGACATTTCCTTCGTATTTCAGGATGCAACACTGCTTCCCTGGTGCAAGGTGATCGACAATGTGACGCTGCCGATGGAGCTGCGCAAGATCCCGAAGAAGGAAAGAGTGGAGAAGGCGATGCATGTGCTTGAAATGGTTGGACTGCAGGATTATGCGAACGCCCTTCCGCGTCAGCTCTCAGGCGGGATGAAGATGCGGGTATCGATCGCAAGAGCGCTGGCATCAGATCCGAAGCTGCTTCTTATGGATGAGCCTTTTGGAGCGCTCGATGAAATGACCAGACAGACGCTTCAGGATGAGCTGCTCGGTATATGGCAGAAGGATAAGAAAATGACGGTATTATTCGTTACACATAACGTTTTTGAAGCGGTATACCTCTCGACCTCCATCGTTGTCATGACAGCAAGACCTGGTAAAATCGCGAGCACAATTCCGGTTCCGGTTCCGTTCCCGAGAGACGAAACGTTCCGTACCGCGCCGGAGTTCAGTAAGCTGGTGGGTCAAGTATCAGAGGTGCTGCATCACTAGGATAAGTGAAAAAAATCCGTGCTCAAGGAGGATGAAGAGATGGCTGTTGAGATCGAGAAGGTGTGTATTGACGGGCTTGGAATAGATAAGGTGCTGCTTGATCTTGATTCGAGGGAAAAGCTCTCGAAAGATTACTACTGGTATTCTCCTGTCCTTGAAAAACGGCTGAAGGATAAGATTGCGGACAGTATTGTTCGACCTGAGACGGATGCTGAAGTCGAGACATTGCTCAAAATTGCATATCACCATAAAGTTCCTGTAACGGTCAGAGGGGCAGGCACTGGAAACTACGGTCAGGCGATCCCGCTCGAAGGCGGCATTGTACTCGATCTAAGCAAGCTGGATCAAATCCTGGAATGGGGAGAGAATTCAGTCCGCGTGCAATGTGGAGTCAGACTTGGAGCACTGGAGCGAGCGGCCCGGGAGCGAGAGCTTGAGCTGCGAATTTATCCGAGCACATTCATGAAGGCGACTGTTGGAGGCTATGTATGCGGTGGTTCAGGAGGGATCGGTTCCATCACCTGGGGGGACCTGTGGGACGGCAATGTAACGGAGGTCGTCGTCTATACCCTGGAAGAGGAACCGAGAAGACTGGTTGTGTCCGGCGAAGATCTTCCGGCCTATATCCATAACTATGGCACAACCGGAATTCTGACCGAGCTTGTTATTCCGCTTGCACCCAAGACCGAATGGGAGCAGTCTATCGTATTCTTTGATGATTTTATGCAGGCGATGGAATTCTCCCATGACCTGTCTCACGATGATTCCATTCGCAAGAGACTGATCTCTCCCCACGAGTGGCCCATACCTTCCTATTTCAGACCATTAAAAAAGGTAGTCCTCCCCGAGAAAGCGGCGGTTCTGTTAGAGACAGAGGAGGGAAGCCAGCCTGCCCTTGCACGTCTTGCGGAGCTGCATGGCGGAACAGTCGGCCATTACATTCCGGCTGAGAAGTACAGATCAGGCATTGGCTTGTCTGACTTTGGCTGGAATCACACCACATTATGGGCGCTTAAATGCGAGAACAATATTACCTATTTGCAGGCCGGATTCTCCTTAGCGCATTTCAGAGAACAAGTAAGGCTAGTTAAAGAAACATTTGGAGATGAAGTATTGCTTCATTTTGAATGGATGAGAAGCCGTGGCGCAGTCACTCCGTCTTCACTGCCTGTCGTGCGTTATACGACCGAGGAGCGCTTGAACGAAATCATTGATTTCTTTAACGCTAACGGAATTTATGTGGCCAACCCGCATACGTATTCATTGGACTCCGGGGGACGAGGGATATTGCCGCTCATGAAACAGAAGAAACAGGAGAATGATCCGTTAAGGCTGCTTAACCCTGGCAAGATCGATTAGAATAGGCTCTCTTGATAGAAAGGACGTGCTTAGACAATGGCAATGAATCAGCCGAAGCTTGCATATGAAAAAAAGGGTCAGAAAGAGGACAGTAATGCGCCTTCTGCCTCAGCTGTCCAAACCCCGAAAGCAGCGAAGAGCAACAATTTCATGCAAAAATTTCTTCCTCCCGCCATCGCCTTCATCGTTGTTGTCGGCCTATGGGAGATCGTAACGAGATTGCTCGGATACGCTCCCTATTTGCTTCCTAAGCCATCAGATATCGTATTATCGGCCGTGGAGAATTGGAGCAACCTGATGACATCGGTCATGACGACGGTGTATGAATCGGTGTTTGGATTCTTGCTCAGTATCGTCATCGGGGTATCCGGCGCCATACTGCTTGCCAGTTCCAAAATCATCGAAAAAGCAGTCTATCCCTATGCAATCGTGCTGCAAACGATTCCAGTTGTCGCGATCGCCCCGATTATCGTCATCTGGTTTGGTGCCGGCGTGAATTCGATTGTCATCATTGCCTTCCTGATTGGCTTCTTCCCGATGATATCCAACACCTTAATTGGTCTTAATTCTACCGATGGCAACATGCAGAACCTGTTTAAGCTATACAATGCATCACGCTGGCAGATCATGTGGAGACTGCGTCTGCCTGCCGCAATGCCTTACATTATTGCAGGACTGAAAATATCCTGTACCCTGTCTGTCGTAGGAGCTATTGTCGGTGAATACATTGCAGGCATTGGCGGGGGAGAAGGAGGTCTTGGTTATGCCATTACAGTTGCTTCTTCAAGACTCCAGACCCCTTATTTGTTCGCCTGCGGACTGTGCGCCTCCATTCTTGGGATTACCTTCTATCTGCTCGTAAGTGCCTTCTCCAAGTGGGCGCTCAGCTCCTGGCATGAGTCTGAAATGAAATCCGAGAACTAAGATAAGATTCCTGAAATCAAAATATAAGGGGGATTCAAGAGAATGAACAATTTATGGAAGAAGAAAATGTCAGGTCTCACAGTAACGATGGCACTCGCCCTTATATTTTCAGCATGCAGCAGCTCAGGCTCTGGCAGCAGTACAACCGAAGGAAGCGCCAGCGCGAGTGAAGAAGGCGACAAGGAGCCGGTAAAAATCACCCAGGTGACGAACTGGTTTGCACAGCCTGAGCATGGAGGGCAGTATACCGCTCTAGCGCAAGGCTACTACGAGGAGGCCGGTATCGATATGACCATCGAACCTGGTGGACCTCAGGTATCCTCTATGCAGATCGTGGCCTCCGGCAAAGCCCAGTTCGGTATGGGGCAAGCGGATGAAGTGCTCACTGCCAGAGACAACGGGATTCCGGTTGTAGCCATTGCAGCGATCTTCCAAAAGAGCCCGCAGGCGATGCTGTTCCATGCAGATGCGGATATTCAGGATTTTGAGGATTTAGACGGACGTAACGTATATATTGCACCAGGGTCTGGCTATTGGGACTTTATCAAGAAGAAATATGATCTGACAGAAGTGAAGGATCAGACCTATACAGGGCAATTCGTTAACTTCATTGAGGATAAGGATGCGGTCACACAGTCCTATGTCACATCAGAGCCCTATACACTCGAGCAGCAAGGGATTGAGACCCGTCATTTACTGACTTATGATGCAGGATTTCAGCCTTATTCCAATGTGCTGTTTACTACAGAAGAGTTCCTTGAGAAGAATCCTGAGGTTGTAAAATCGTTCCTTGCCGCCTCTATCAAAGGCTGGAATTATTACAAGGACAATTACGAAGAGATGAACGAGTTTCTGAAGGAAAGAAATCCGGATCTCACGCTGGAAGGGATGAAGTATGGAGCGGAGCAGGAATTTGAGCTGATTTTTACAGACGAGACGGAATCAAACGGGCTGCTCAGCATGACAGAAGAACGTTGGACGAAGCTTCAGGAGGATATGTACAGTCTTGGATTACTGAAATCCAAAGAGGATATAGGAAATGTCTTCACGACCGAATATCTTCCCGGTCCCAGCGAATAATGGATTGACAGCTTATTAAGAGCTGCAGCCTCCTGGCTTATCGGACGCCGGCCTATTGGGCAGCTGACGCATAAGCTGCAGGGGGTTTTTTGATGAGAGTGAGATATAGGGCTGTCCTGAATAGGAGGAGCGAAGCATGACAGGAACACTGCGTTTTATGAATGCCTCACTGCACGATCTTAAGAGCCGGGGCAAGCTCTATGATATTCGGATTCGTGATGGGAAATTTGAATCTGTTCAGGAGCAGACCTCAGGCGAGGAAAGGGTCCAAGCTGCGGACATTGCGTCATTTGCGCTTCCCATGGGGAGGGATATGAGCAATGAGCAGAAGGTGTTTGATCTGAAGGGACGAATGATGCTTCCTGGCCTGGTAGATATACATATGCATCTAGATAAAGCCTTCAGCCTGCCCCAGGTAGGTAATCAAACGGGGACACTGCTTGAAGCCATTCAAAATTACAGCCGTGCAGCTGCATCCTTCTCGAAGGAGACGATTCGTGCACGGATCGTACGGACCGCTCTGCAGGCGGTCTCTTATGGATCGACCAGGCTGAGATCCCATCTCGATTTTAATGTGAGTGCAGGGGAAGATGTTGCAATTCGTACAGTGGAAGCTGCACTGGAAGCTAGAGCGTTACTGAGCGGTGTGGTGGATCTGGAGCTGTATCCCATGGTTCCTTATCGCGATCTTGGAAGAAGGGGCATGGAGCTGATTGAGGAGTCGCTCAGAATGGGACTTGACGGCATTGGTGGTGCGCCGCATTTATCCCATCACCCCGATGCAGATATTGAAGGCATATTTGAGCTGGCGGTACGTCTTGGAGTACCTATTGATCTGCACTGCGATGAGACGGACAATCCTGAGATGAAGACAGTACTTAAAGTAGCTCAGGAATCACTGAAATATGATTATCATGGAAAGGTCACTGCCGGACATTTATGCTCTCTGTCTTCCATGCCCCCAGCTGAGGCTGAAGAGCTGATCGCGATGATGTCACTCGCTGGAGTTCATGCGGTTACTCTTCCGGCGGCCAATCTGTATCTTCAAGGCAGAGCAGACTTGGGTCCTGTAAGACGCGGAGTGACCCGGGTCCGTGAGCTGATGGAGGAGGGAGTTGCTCTCGCCGCGGCATCGGACAATATCCACGATCCATTCCATCCCTTCGGGAGAGGAGATCTGCTGCAAATTGCGCAGCTTACAGGCTATGCCGCCCATTATGGCAGTCCTGAGGATATGGTGCAGCTTCTCGATATGGTAACGGTGAAGCCTGCTATCATAGCCGGCATGGAGAATTACGGTATTCGCAGAGGTGGAGCAGCCGACTTCGTTATTGTGGATGCGAGGAATCCGGAGGAAGTGTTCACACATCTGCCAGCCGGCCGCTGGGTCGCGAAATCAGGAGCATGGGTCAGTGTGACCAGGGCAGCAAGCCGTTTTGGAGAGGAACGAATTCAAAGGCTGTGGGAGGCGTCGGTGTTAGAAACAGAAGGAATGGGAGGGAGAGCCGTATGGAAATGACGATGTTAAAAAATGTAATGACACAGGAAGGCCGTCATGTGGATGTATTCCTCACGTCCGGGCGCATTCATTCCATTGAGCCATCTAACGGCAGCGACGCCTGGAAAAGTGATCAGGAAGTAGAACATATTATAGATGGGCAAGGGGGACTTGTGCTCCCTGCGTTTGTAGAACCTCATATCCATTTGGATACGGTGCTCACCGCAGGTGAACCGGACTGGAACCGAAGCGGCACCTTGCTGGAAGGGATTCGGCTGTGGGGTGAACGCAAGAAGCAGCTCACCCCGGAAGATGTGCGGCAGCGGGCGAACGAAGTCATGTGTCTTCTGGTCGGACATGGAGTACTCTATATTCGGACCCACGCAGATATTTCCGATCCCCGCATGACAGCGTTAAAGACACTTCTTGCATTGAAGGAGGAATGGGCGTCTGTTGTCCAGCTTCAGGTCATCGCTTTTCCTCAGGACGGCATCGTCGCCTGTCCTGGGAATGCAGAGCGCATGGAGGAGGCGCTGCGGCTCGGTGCTGACGGTGTAGGGGCGATCCCGCATGGAGAACGAACCCGGGAGGATGGGGTAGAGTCACTTGAGATTTGCTTCGAGCTAGCGAAGAAGTACAGTGCATTCGTTCACGTCTTCTGTGATGAAACAGACGACGAGCAGTCCCGCTTCCTGGAGTGCACAGCAGCGCTTGCCATTAAGCATGAGCTGTACGGCAAAGTAACTGCCAGTCATTGCAGTGCTACCGCTTATTATAATGAGTCGTATTTTCAGAAGCTGCTTGGACTTGTCAAAGCCTCGCGTATCCATATTATTGCCTGCCCGCTGATTAACAGCTCGATGCAGGGACGATTCGATGCATACCCAAGAGGCAGAGGGATCGCGCGAATCCGGGATATGTCGAGAGCCGGCATTCCGGTTGCCATTGCCCACGATGACATGCTGACACCCTTCTATCCCTACGGAGACGGCAATCTGCTGCAGGCGGTTCATATGGCGGCACATTTGGAGCATATGACCGGAAGAGATGATGCTGCCTTGCTGCTAGATATGGTCACGAAGCATGGAGCCGGTGTTCTCGGTCTGGAGGACCATTACGGAATCGATCCTGGACATCCGGCTAATCTGGTTGTTCTTCCCGTCCAGCAGGCCGCAGACGCCATTCGGCTTCGTCCGAAGCCGCTGTATGTTATTCGCCAAGGCAGAGTTATTGCTCATACCCCTCCTATGGAGACTGAATTCTCCTTCCCTCCCTCCTATTTACAGGTCTACTAGAACTTCGATATTATGGCAAGCGGCGTCCTGATGCATATTTGCTGGGACGTCTTTTTTTGTAATGTGCATAAGCCTTTTTTTGTGGAGCAGGTATCATTAGCCGACAACCTTTGTAGGATGGTGTCATATACTATTGTGTAAGCGTTTTCTGATTTTACAATATCAGCTCTGCTCATTTCTTTCTCGTTTGGGCGGTTATAGTTTCTCTATGAAAGTGGCATAAATGATAGTAATGACGATAGAGTCATTACTCTGTAGTTTATATATTTGAGGATTTGGTTTATTAAATCCTCAACAACTTGGAATCGATCACCGTGTGCAGGGAGAAGCAGGCGAGTCTAAGAGTCATAACGCACAAACGGGTAAGACTGCAGGGTCCGTACATTATTACAATCACGGGCGGTGAGCTTGATGCAGGATTTGAATAACGTTTATTATGACAAACATGATCTCGGGTTGATTTATACACGTGAGAGCAGTGCTTTTAAGATTTGGGCTCCTACAGCGTGCAAGGTTGAAGTGGTTCTCTATGAAGATGCGGGTCAGTATGATGCTAACGGCTTGGTTATGAATCATGAGGACGGAATGGCCTATGTCATGAACCAGATGCAGGCAGGCACATGGGGGCTGACGCTTCAGGGGAATTGGGAAGGGAAATTCTATATGTACAAAGTCAGTTTCTCAGACGGACAGGTACATTATGCAGTTGACCCTTATGCAAAAGCAGTTGCAGCTGGAGGTGTACGTTCTGCAATCATCGATATGAGCAAGACCGATCCGGACGATTGGGAGGATGATGTACGTCCTCCACTGATTAAGTCAACGGATTCCATCATTTATGAGCTTCATGTACGGGATTTCTCAATGGACGAGGAATCATCCTTTCAGAAGAAAGGGCTCTACAGTGCTTTTTCGGAAGAGGGCTTAACCGATCGAGAGGGACATCGTATTGGAATAGACCATCTGAAGGAGCTTGGGGTAACCCATGTCCATCTGCTTCCGGTGTTTGACTTCAAGACGGTTAACGAATTAACAGTTCATGATGCAGAGGCAGCGGATAATAAATACAACTGGGGCTATGACCCGCAGAACTTCAATGTACCGGAGGGCTCCTATTCGAGTGATCCTTCCAATCCATATACAAGAATTCGAGAGTTCAAGGAAATGATTCGTGCCCTGCATCGCTGCGGCATTCGGGTCATTATGGACGTCGTATATAACCACACCTATGGCGTGGACGATGGACCTTTTGATGGCATTGTACCCGGGTATTATTACCGTAAAAATGGTCACGGATTTCTGTCCAATGGTTCAGGTGTAGGGAATGAGCTGGCAACAGAAAGACCGATGGTTCGAAAGTATATTAAGGATTCCGTTCGATATTGGACGGAGGAGTATCACATCGATGGCTTCCGTTTTGATCTCATGGGGCTAATCGATACACAGACGATGACCGAAATTACGGAGATGCTCAGACAGGAGCTGGATTCTTCCATCCTGGTATACGGCGAGCCTTGGACTGGCGGCGATTCACCGCTTCCGGACAAAACGCTTAAGGGTGCACAGCGAGGCAAAGGATTTGCGGTATTTAACGACCATTATCGTGCAGCGGTCAAGGGTGACAGCGATGGGTCTGGAAGCGGATTTGCGACAGGCTGGTGGGGAGTGGAAGGTGCAGTGCTGGCTGGAGTGCAGGGAGCGATACATGACTTTGCGTATTCACCGGCAGAGACGATCAATTATGTGACAGCCCACGATAACCTGAATCTCTGGGACAAAATTGTTACATCCCAAGGCATCAGAGATCTGGTAGCCTTCCCTGAATGGAGGGATGGCCGTCCAACGAGCGGAATCAGTGCTGCGGAGGCCGTTAAGCATGCGGATCCTTATCGTCATGTAGATCCAATGAACTTGTTAGACAACGATACGGTAAGACGTTCCCTGCTTGCGAATGGTGTAATTCTCACTTCACAAGGGATTCCTTTTATTCATGCAGGGGATGAGCTGCTCCGCTCCAAATTCGGAGACCATAACAGTTATCGGAGCGGAGATGCAGTGAATGCGCTGAGGTGGAGTAATAAGGCGAGGTTTCGTGCCGTATTTGATTATTACAAGGGGCTCATTGCGCTTCGGAAACAGCATGCTGCCTTTCGTTTGGAGCACCGGGATCAGGTCGAGCAGTATTTGAAAGTGCTTGAGTGCGGTAACGGGGTTCTGGCCTATATGCTGGAAGGCTATCGTGCAGGCGATGCATGGAACCGGATCATTGTTATCTATAATGGGAAAGAGCAGGATGAAAATGTAGCCGTACCGCAGGATACTTCCTGGAACATCGTTGTCAGTGATCGTGCAGCCGGTGAGAAGGTGCTGGCGCAAGTGACTTCGCAGGTTGTCGTCCCAAGGCTGTCCATTATGGTGCTCTATGATCGAATGAGCGGGATCGAAGTGCCTGTGCTGTCTTCCATTGAAATTATGACCAAGAGAAGAGCGGTGGCAGCAGGAGAACATTTTCAATTCGAAGCGGTTTATCGAGATCAGCACGGCAAGCGAATGGACGGAATGACAGCGGTCTGGCGCTCCTCGGATGATCGAGTAATCCAGGTAAGACAGACGGGCAAAGCGAGGAGTCTCATGAATGGACAATGCTTCATCACTGCAGCTCATGGAGAAATATCCTCGTCGGTTCAGATGTGGGTCGATGATCTATATCCTGCCCGCATTGAAATCGGTGTCGACAAATCCATCTATGCCACTCAGACTTATCGTCCTCATGTAACGGTCTGGAACCAATATGAAGAAGTGATGGTTGGTGCTCCTTATACACTGGAGACAACGACACCCCGAGTGATTGCGCTGGATAATGGCAGAGTCAAAGCCATCCGCCCCGGCACAGCAGTGGTGGCTGCAAGTGCAGGTGAGGTCAGGGCAGAGCATCATTTTCAAGTTCAGCCGTATTATGTGCGCACGGTGGAAATAGAATATTCCCGGCCAGATGGGCATTACGAAGGCTGGAACGTCTGGGTATGGGGCACGGGTATCCACGACGGCAAAATCCCTTTACATGCTGAGGGTGGTCATTCTGTGAAGGCAAGGATCAGAGTGGCACCCGGCATTAAACGGATCGGGTATATCATTCGGTTGAATGAGTGGGAGAAGCGAGAAGGGGATCGCGATTACTTCTTAGATATTCCGCCTTCTCCTGAACGAATCAAGGTTCATGTACACAGCGGGACAAGAGAAGTGGTCGTTGCCGTCGGCGGTCAGAAGATACGCTTGCATGGACTTAGCAGTGCATGATGATGGGAATAGAAATGCTGGATTTAATAAGTCGTTATTGTGGGAGAAATAGTGGTGTTTAAGTAATGACACTTGAAGTTCAGGCTGTCGAGAGAGACTCGGCAGCTATTTTTATTTCTTTTTTATGAGAAAATCGAGATTCAATCCCGTTCATAGGGGTAGTTATACATATGGCCCTGATTCTATTTTGTTATTTGTTATTGGGGGCAAATTCGAACCATGGACTTGTAAGGAGGATGTTTAGATATGAAATCCAACGGAGAAACGGTCCAACTAATTGCCGAGCAAAGGACACAGAAAAAAGGTTCAGGTTTACGAAATCTAAGACAGAGCGGACGCGTTCCGGCTGTTGTATACGGACAGCAATTTGACAGCATTCCGATTCATGTGGATGCGAAGGAATTTTCCCGCGTATCCCACACGGGACGCTCCGAGCTGTTCGAGCTGAAATTGGACGGCAAAACGGTGCCGGTGCTGATCAAGGATATGCAGAAACAAAACGATCGACTGCTTCATGTTGACTTTATAAAAATTGCCAAAAATAAACCAATTCAGGTCTCGATCTCAATCGATTTCCAAGGTACAGCGGTGGGTTCCAAGGCAGGCGGCGTATTCCAGACGCTGTTGACAGAACTCGAAGTCGAAGGATTGCCAAATGATCTTCCAGCTGTCATTGAAGTGGATATCTCCAAGCTGGAGGTAGGGGACAAGCTGGCTGCATCCGAAATTCAGTTGCCGAAGGGTGTGTCACTCGTTACGCCTGAAGATACTCTCGTTGCTTCTGTAGGGGTATTGCGTGCAGCGGATACGGATACAGGCGAGGCAGCGGAATCTAGCGCTGATGAAGAGGTAGCGGCATCCGAAGAAGAATAATTAAGATGTTGAATAAAATATAGAGTAAGCTAGAGGACTCTGCGCATTTGAATGTGCAGGGTCCATTTTTTACCGTCTGCGAGCTAAAAAAACTTGCGATATACTATTCTCAATTAATGGCTTTGGTTATGTTGTTAATTTACCAAGACGATATTTAAACGAGCTAGTGGAGTGATTGAATTATGCGAAAGAAGAAAGTTAATATCGGGGATGTATTTGTAATCCCGATTAAAGAAAATCGTTACGGTTATGGACAAGTAGTATTATTTGGCTCATTTTTTAAGATTTTTATTGCTTTTGATTTTATTACTGATGAAAAAATTACAGATATAAAAGAAATTTTAAGTAAGGATATTATTATTCTTATAAGATCGAATTTGGTATTTATAGAGGATGGGTAT
The DNA here is from genome assembly GCF_028747985.1 of Paenibacillus urinalis. Lineage (NCBI taxonomy): Bacteria > Bacillati > Bacillota > Bacilli > Caryophanales > Paenibacillaceae > Paenibacillus > Paenibacillus urinalis. Next base: position 4,230,096 of record NZ_CP118108.1, on the reverse strand, counting down.
TGGACTATATTGGGAAATGCTGAACTACCTGTTGATTTAGCTTTACCTGAGTATTATATACGAGAGGGCCTTGATGATTCCGAACTAGTTACTGCTGAAGAAGATTATGTTCGGATTGCTACAGAAGAAGACCTGAAAAAATACTCGATAAACGCAACGTATACTCCTGGTGTTCTTGAAGATATTCTAAATGCTATTGTCGACGGAGAAGACTGGAAAGAGGAGTATGGGGATGTAGTATATAAACCATAAATGATTTTCTATTCTGAAAATCACTAGATCAAATTTTTTACTGTTCGAGTTCGAAACTAGTTGAGTTATGCATCATTTTGAGTATATCTAATTATTTTCAAATAAATATTGAAACGTTTCCAATTCAGTGTTATTATGTTTTTCATAACAGAGCTAAGTGGGGGGTTAGATGCCTAGTATTAAAGATGTTGCCAGTCTAGCTGGTGTAGCTGTTGGAACCGTGTCCCGTGTTATTAACAATTCGGGCGCCGTAAAACCTGATACTCGCAGAAGAGTAGAGGAGGCCATACAAGAACTAAATTACTTTCCAAATGAAATCGCTCGCAATTTAAAGATGCAGAGATCAAAGACAGTAGCACTGCTTCTGCCTAGCATCTGGAATCCTTTCTTTTCTGAGCTCGCCTATTACATAGAAGATGAGTTGGATCAAGAAGGCTTTAAGCTCATGCTGTGCAATAGCGGTGGCAAGCCTGAAAAAGAATTGTATTATTTAGATATGCTACAGCAAAATAAAGTAGCAGGTATTGTTGGGATTACTTACAATGATATCGAAAGCAGTGTGAGTAATCATATTCCCATCGTAAGTATCGACAGACATTTTGATAAAAAAATCACGTGTGTGACTTCGGACAATTACGAGGGAGGACGTCTGGCTCTAAAGGAACTTATTAAAGCGGGTGCCCGCAATCCGGCATTCATTGGAAGTGTCACCTCCGTTTTTAGTGAAACGATGAATCGAAGAAAAGGATTCGTTGATGAAGCGAAAAGTTTGGGAGTCAACTATGTAGTATATGAGAAGCCAGACCCGATTGAGGACGAAGATGCTTATTTTGATGAGTTTTTTAATACTCATCATGATGTAGACGGGATTTTCGCTATTACTGATCTGCTTGCCGCAAGCTATATAGAAAGAGCAAGAAAACGGGGGATTCGTGTTCCAGAGGACGTTAAGGTCATTGGATATGATGGAATTCAGGATCATCCATATTTTCATCCGATACTGTCTACAATCAGGCAGCCTGTGGAGGAGATGGCGCGAATGACGATCAGGCTTCTTTTTAAAAAGTTTGAAGGTGGAAAATTAGGCAAGGACGTGTATCATCTACCTGTACAATTCAGGCAGGGTGAGACTACATAACCTTATAAAAATTGATCGTTAGCGGTAACTCCTCTAACGATCAAAGTCAACCCAGTCTATTTGTCTAACTTGGAAAGCTAAAGTGATGCAGGTTGTTTTTCTTATGTAAAATTGGAAACGTTTCAACTTAATTGGAAACGTTTCAATATCACTTGAATATAACAGGAAAGAGGGAATATAAGGGTGAACTCAAGAGACTCTGCAGGATATCAACCCAATAGCCAAGTCAAACGGAAAACTTGGACTCGAATCAAACGTGACTATGAACTGTATCTGTTTCTATTGCCAATCATCATTATTTATGCCGTATTCAAGTATTATCCGATGTACGGAGTGCAAATTGCATTCAAGGACTTTTCGCCAAGCCAAGGGATTTGGGGGAGTGAGTGGGTAGGATTCCAGCATTTTATTGATTTTTTCAATTCCTATAACTTCTGGACGATCATAACCAATACACTGACGCTCAGCTTTCTATCACTCCTATTCAGCTTCCCAGTTCCAATTATCATCGCCATTATGCTGAATCAGATGTTAGGCAAGCGATATAAGAAATTTATTCAAACTGTCATCTATGCACCACACTTTATATCTACCGTTGTTCTCGTTGGTATGCTCCATGTTTTTTTATCCCCTAACAGCGGAATTGTGAATCATATCATCACTTGGTTTGGGGGGGACCCAGTTCTGTTTATGGCAGATGAAGGCTGGTTTCGTCCTTTATATATACTGTCAGGAATTTGGCAAGAAACCGGGTTCTCCACAATTATATATTTGGCAGCTCTGGCGGGAGTCAATCCTGAATTGCATGAAGCGGCAATTATGGATGGAGCAAGTAAATGGAAAAGAGTATGGTATGTCGATATCCCAAGTATCCTGCCGACAATCGTGATCTTGCTGATTTTAGCACTCGGTAACATCATGAGTATTGGTTTTGAAAAGGCGTTTCTCATGCAGAACGATTTGAACTACGCCACTTCCAATATTCTTCCGACTTATGTTTATGAGATGGGAATTCAGAAGGCGCAATACAGCTTTTCTACCGCAGTGGGACTGTTCAATTCCGTCATCAATATCATCTTGATTGTCACCGTCAACCGGATTGCTAAAAGATTGACAGAGACCAGCCTTTGGTAAGGGGGAGTTTACTTTGAATCAATTATTGAAAAGAAAAAGCAGAGGGGACGTTATATTTGACGTTATTAACATAGTTTTATTGACCATGGTTATGCTGCTTGTTTTATTCCCGTTGTATTTTGTACTCATTGCTTCATTCAGCGATCCAAACTATATCTATTCCGGGGAAGTGTGGCTGTTTCCAAAAGGTTTTACATTAGATGGATATGTACGAATATTCAGTGACTCATCGATTTGGATAGGATATGCCAATTCCATTCTTTATGCCGGTTTAGGAACATTGATCGGAGTAGCTGTGACTGTGTTTGCGGCCTATCCATTAGCTCGTAAAAACTTGGCGGGCAAATCTGTTATTATGTGGTTTTTAATGCTTACCATGTTTTTTAGCGGCGGGCTGATACCTACTTATCTGTTGATTAAGGATCTTCACATGTTGGATACCATTTGGGCTCTTGTTATCCCTGGAGCGGGCGGTATATTCAATGTCATTATTGTGAGAACGTTCTTTCAATCATCCATCCCGGATGAAATGTGGGAAGCTGCTTCAATTGACGGCTGCTCCAACACCAGGTTTTTCTGGAGCTTTATACTGCCGTTATCAAAATCAATTATTGCTGTCATGGTCCTGTACCATGTGGTTGGTTTCTGGAACGGATTTTTTGATGCTTTAATTTATATGAACGACGAAAACAAATATCCGTTACAGCTGGTGCTTCGCAATATCCTCGTCCAGAATCAAGTGAACTCCGGAATGATGGTAGATGTTGAATCCTATGCGGCGAAAATGCGTGTTACGGAGCTTATTAAATATGGCGTTATCATCGTATCCAGCCTACCGCTGCTAATATTGTACCCCTTCTTACAAAAGTACTTTGTTAAAGGTGTCATGATCGGTTCAATTAAGGGATAATGATCATTTTTTGGGTACCTGAGAGGGGGGATGTACGGCAGAAGCATATTCTGCAATCCAATCACTGAATTAGCAATCAGCTTATGCTAGATTAGCAAGATCCTAAGGGAGGTTCATGTACATGAAATTTGTATTCAAGAGTACGGGGATTCTATTACTTTCTGGAGCGATTGTAATAAGTGGATGCTCTGGAGGCAGTGGCGATTCAAACAATACCGAACAAGCTGTCGACTTCAACAAGACGGGTCTTCCGATTGTCGAAGAAACGATATCGTTAAAAATGGTATCCCCAAAAGCTGCGTTAGCACCAGAATATTCGGAGATGGAAATCTTCAAACGTCTGGAAGAAGAAACTAACGTTAACATCGAATGGGAGAACATTCCGGATACTGACTTTGCAGAGAAGAAAAATTTGCTGCTGGCCAGCGGCAATCTACCAGATGCGTTCTATGGAGCCGGATTTTCGGATTATGAATTAATTAATTACGGTGAAGACGGAACCATCATACCTTTAGAAGAATTAATTGAGCAATACGCTCCTAATTTGAAAGCGCTCTTAGATCGAAGACCAGATATTAAAACATCGATCACAGCACCGGACGGACATATTTATGGTCTTCCTTCATGGGAAGAAAATAACCTTGGAACGAACCCTTTCTTCCATATTATCAACAAAAAATGGCTCGACAAATTAGGCCTCAACATGCCAAAGACGTTGGATGAATATACGGAGGCCCTCGTTGCATTTAAAACACAAGATCCGAACGGAAACGACAAAGCCGATGAGATACCGTTAAGCTTCATGCATATGCAATGGTGTATGGACATTGCAGGAATGTTCGGAGCATTTGGGCTTCCGGATAACTTGGAACACCGGATCGTCCGTGATGGGAAAGTTATTTTTACAGCTACTCAGCCCGAATACAAGGAAGCTCTCAAATATTTTCATGAAAAATGGTATAAGCAAGGATTGATTGACCCCGAATCCTTTACTCAGGATGCAGCACAATATCTCGCCAAGGGTAAAACAACAGATGAAACACTGGGCTCTTATATTTGGTGGGAAAAAGAGGAAGTTGTGGGGCCTGAACGGGCTCAAGATTATGAGCTGTTAGCTCCTCTAATCGGGCCAGATGGATCCCAAACTATTGGACGAAGCAACGGAGGAGGTCCGGGTCGTGGTGCATTTGTAATCACAAAAGAAAATCAAAACCCTGAGATTACGATGCGTTGGATCGATCAGCAGTATGAACCCTACATGGCAGCGCAAATTCACTGGGGACCGCTGGATGTCGTGTTTGAAAAGGACGAGAACGGAAAATTAGTCAATTTACCTCTTCCTGATGGAACCTCAGCAGGCGAATTCCGTCAAAAAGTCGCTCCTGGAACAGGGGGTCCAGGCGTTATTACGAACGAAGACTTCGGAAAAGTGGTGGATATGGAGCCTCGGGCCCAGCAGCGTGCTAAAGATTTGGAGAAATATTACGATCCTTACATGGAAAAGGAAAACTATCCAAGCATCTTCTTTGAGCCTGAAGAGCTGGATAATATCAATAAGATTGAGACGGAACTCATTAAATATGTGAATACAGAGCGAGGAAAATTTATTGTTGATGGCGGTATAGATGAACAGTGGGATCGTTATGTAGAGACTCTTGAGAAGATGGGACTCAATGAACTGATGGAAATCTACCAAAATGCGTTGGATCGTTACAATGCAAATTTAAACAATAACAATAATTAATTAGATGATGGGTGGAGAGAAACTGTGCTTGATGCAATAGCCATTGGGGAAGTGTTAATAGACTTTACTCCTGCTGGTCTTACAGAGGGAGGAAACGAGCAGTTTGAGTGCAATCCTGGAGGAGCTCCAGCTAACGTAGCCGTGGCTCTCTCTCGATTGGGAACCAAAACTGCATTAATTAGTAAGGTTGGACAAGATCGTTTCGGTTCATTGCTGCGCGACACTTTGCTGAGCAGTGGGGTTGATGTGTCAGGTATTTCTTCTACTAATGAAGCTAATACAACGCTCGCATTTGTCCATTTGAATAATGACGGAGACCGATCGTTCAGCTTTTACCGGAAGCCAGGAGCGGATACCTTTTTGTGCCCGCAAGATATCCCTCTAGATCGGATTGAATCCTGCCGGTTACTGCATTTTGGATCGTTGTCAATGACTCATGAGCCGGCAAGTTCGGCAACAAGAGCGGCAGTAATTAAGGCTAAAGAAGCTGGAGCCCTGATTTCTTTTGACCCGAACATCCGGTTTGCGCTATGGGAGACGAAAGATGCAGCGAAAGAGAGTATTCTTTGGGGCATGAAATATGCAGACATTCTGAAAATTTCAGAGGAAGAGCTCTCCTTTATTACGGATTTAACAGATATAGAAAAAGGAGCACAAGAACTGCAACAACAATACGGCATCGCTTTGGTTGTTGTCACGTTGGCCGATAAAGGCTGCTATTACCGATTGACTGCTCATGATGGGTATGTTCCGGGTTTACCAGTGAAGGCTATCGACACGACAGGAGCTGGCGACGCTTTTCTGGGCTGCTTACTATTTAAGGTACTGGAATATGGAATCTCCTTGAATCAGTTCACTCAACAACAAATGATCGACATGTTGAGATTTGCTAATGCGGGAGGGGCATTCGTAACAACACGGAAGGGAGCACTTCAATCTATGCCAACAACAGATGAGATAAACAAAATGATGGACTCGTATAAACAGCTCAATAATGATGGTTGGAGACCAGGATATCATTTTTCGCCATCCTCCCATTGGCTCAATGACCCGAACGGATTGGTTTATTACGAAGGAGAATATCACCTCTTTTATCAATACCATCCCTTCAGTAATAAATGGGGGCCGATGCACTGGGGCCATGCTATAAGCCAAGATCTTATTCATTGGCAGCATGAGCCAATCGCTCTGTTCCCAGATGAACATGGAGCCATTTTCTCCGGTTGCTGTGTGGTGGACTGGAATAATAGCAGCGGACTTTTTGTCGGTTCTCCTGGCTTAGTTGCCATCTTTACCCATGCGGATACATATCCGGAGACCGGTCAGCCGAGGCAGCGTCAAAGCTTGGCATATAGCAGCGATAAAGGGCGCACCTGGCACAAATATGAGGAGAATCCAGTTCTATCTGAGCCTGATCTGGTTGATTTCCGCGATCCTAAAGTATTCTGGCATCCTGAAAGTAAACGGTGGGTGATGGCTATTGTCGCGGGAGACCATGTTCGGTTTTATGGGTCAGAAAATTTGCGTGAATGGTCGCTGACAGGCGAATTCGGTCACAGAGAAGGCTCGCATGATGGGGTTTGGGAATGCCCTGATCTTTTTGAACTGTCAATTGATGACACAGGACGTACCAAATGGGTGCTTGTTATAAGTATTGGAGACAACGCTTCTTGTCCAGAAGGCTCACGCACACAATATTTTATCGGTGAATTCGATGGAAATACATTTATCAACGATAACGCGGCTGATCATATCATGTGGCTGGATTACGGTCGGGATAACTACGCCGGGGTAACCTGGTCAGATGTACCTGAACAAGACGGACGTCGAGTGATGATGGGTTGGATGAGTAACTGGAAATATGCCAACGAGACACCAACAGGTTCATGGAGAGGGTCAATGACGCTTCCTCGTACCTTGTCATTAACCAATCGGGATGAAGGAGTGGTATTGACTCAGATGCCCGTTCGGGAAATAGAGCAGTTACGGAAGCGTTCTATGAGTTGGTCTGAAGTCATGATTAATCCGGAGATACCGTTTAGCCAGAAGATGAGTGACAATCTGCTTGAGATTGAAGCGGACATTGATATTAGTTCCTCTGACGAAGTCCATATCACATTGAAGTCTTCCGAGGACAGTGAAACAGTGATTGGTTATGACCCTGTGCGCCAATGGTTGTATATCGACCGTTCGAAGTCCGGTCTGACTGACTTCCACTCCTCATTTCCTTGTCATCACGGTGCGAGCATGATTCCGGATAATGGAAAGATTAAGCTGCATATCTGGTTGGATCGCAATGCAGTTGAAGTGTATGGGAACGAAGGTTTAGTTGTACTGACCGACCAAATTTTCCCTAAATCTTCGATTAATATGATTTCCATTAACTCCAGATCAGGACAATTACTACTGAACTCATTGCATATCCATGCTCTTCAATCCATTCATGATTCTGAGAGGAAGCCGGAGCAGTTATCAAGGAGGAGAGATGGATGATCAATACATCAGGTAACAGGGGATTAATGATGTCTTGGACCTTCGATGAAGGAACAGGGACCGGAACTATAGAGAGTGTGGCCCATGTTAGGAATGAAATTCAGTACGTGTTTAATCAAGCCGAGTTCAACGAACCGCAAGAACCTCAGTGGAGAAAGGGCGTGATGGGAAGCGGTCTCCTATTCGATGGTTATTCGACTTATATTGCCCATACCGTCCATGAGGGAAAGCAGAACATGAAGGAAGAGTATCAAGATGCTCTAAGTATTGGAGTATGGGTGGCACCGCGTTTCTATGGATGGGGTTCTGAAGGCAAGTTGTCTGCTATTGTGAGCAACCATGATTTCGATCGCAAGCAGGGATATTTGCTTGGGATGTTCCGTCATGGCTCTTGGTCCTTTCAGGTCGGCCTAGAAGGTGGGCCCTGGAGGGAAGTCTGGTCTCCGGATGGTTTTGAACTGCCCAAAAATGAATGGTCTTACGTAAATGCTGTATTTGATGGTAACCAGGGTCAAATGAAGCTGTATCTAAACGGCAGTGAGATTGCATCGGCGGATCTCCCTCGTGGTTCCCGTCTAGCTAAGGCTTCGGACACAGAACTGTTCATCGGTAAAAATAACCACAGCAGCCTGCTGGCCGACATGTTCAGCCTTCACATGTTTAGCGGTATCTTGGATGAGCTCAAAATTTATAATCGTGCTCAGAGCCCGGAAGAGGTAATCAATTCTTATCGATATGTGCTGGATACCGCCTATCAAGGATCCCATCCGCGATTACCCTATGATGAAATCAAGCTGGATCGAACTCCACTGCTGACGGATCGGCATAGACCTCAGTATCATGTCAGTCCACCGGCCCATTGGATGAATGAGCCCCATGCTCCCATCTATTTTGACGGGCATTATCATTTATTCTATCAGCATAACCCCCTTGGGCCGTTTTTTCATCAGATTCATTGGGGACATTGGGTAAGCAAGGATCTCGTACATTGGCGTGATCTTCCTGTGGCCCTGGCTCCAGAAAAGGATCAGCTCGCCCCGGACGGAATATGGTCAGGAAGTGCAACCTACGATGCAGACGGACTCCCTGTTTTGTTTTTTACGGCGGGCAATGACAGTGCTTCACCGAACCAAAGTGTGGCACTTGCCCGAAGTACCTATTCCCTCGATAAGAATCCAGATCTAGTTCAATGGGTCAAACATCCGGAGCCGCTAATCGTACAGAAAAAAGGAATGGGGGCATTCGGAGATTTCCGGGATCCATTCGTATGGAAGGACGATGGTGAATGGTTTGCTTTGGTTGGATCGGGAATCGAAGGTGAAGGCGGAGCGGCACTGGCCTTTTCATCACAGGACATGATGAATTGGACTTACAAAGGACATTTGTTTAAAGCGGATATCATTAAATTCCCTTATCTTGGACCCATCTGGGAGCTTCCTGTACTTCTTCCTCTAGGCAGTGACAAGGAGGGGAAACACAAACATCTTCTTCTCGTCAGCCCTGTGGGACAGGGAGCAGATGTCGAGGTATTCTATTGGATCGGGCAACTCGACAAGCAAAATTTATCATTCATTCCCGATCAAGAGGAGCCTCAGTTGATTGACGTCGGTGATTTCCATTTTACTGGCCCAAGCGGAATGGTTGATCCCAAGACGGGGAGGAATATTATATTTACAATAGCTCAAGGTGATCGGACTTCTGAAATGGAATATAAATCGGGCTGGGCTCACAATGGTGGCTTGCCTATCAGTGTGTATTTGAGAGATGATGGACGGCTTGGAATCGAACCGATTCAGGAGCTTCAATCTTTACGTGGCAATAAGCTCTTATCCCTACATGATAAGTTACTAACTGAAACTAACGAACTACTTCAGGATGTTCAAGGCGACATGCTTGAGATTCAGATGGAAGTGGAGTCTTTAAGCGCCAAACAACTGGGAGTTAAAGTCCGTCGAACTCCTGATGGAGAGGAAGAGACCCTGTTGTTTTATGATATGAACGACTCCATGTTCTCTGTAGATCGAACTAAAACCAGCCTTCATCCGGGAGAAAAGTGCCGAGGAATACAAGGCGGTAAGCTGGAGTTGAGTGAGGAAAATCTAAGGCTTCACATCTATATAGACCGTTCCATGGTTGAAGCCTATGCCAACGGATTAAAAAGCCTGACGACCCGGGTATATCCAAGCCGAAAGGATGCTTTGGGACTTGAAATCTGGGGAGATGGGGATCTGTTAGTTAAATCTTTGGATATATGGGAAATGCAATCCATTTGGTAAGAAGAGCGCTTATGCGCTCCTTACTTTCTGCATAAAGGACTAAAACAACCTGTGTATTTGTAAAAAGCGCTTCGTTTATTTACTTTTTTTCCTCCGTCTCCATTATGACTCTTCATCCTTGTAACAGGGGGAGCTGTTGAACTCTGATATCGATTTATCTGGATACGAAATCATGAAGGAGGCTCTTGAATGAGAAAAATAAAAGCAAGGAAAAACTGGATCACGGGATTGGTCGTAGGGACAATGGCTCTCCAGCTTGTAGCTCCTGGAATATCATTTGCTGCCGAAAATGAAGCGGGTAGCGCGATGACTTCTAAGAATGATGTAGATATATCTGTTACGGATGCAGTTTATCAAATCCAGAACCCTGGATTTGAAACTGGAGATCTAACGGGATGGACAGTCATCGAAGGTGAAGCATTTGGTCCGAACAGCGTATCAGATGAAACCGTTTGGTGGGCAGAAGAAATACCATATAACCAGGAAGGCGGTTATCATCTAAACGGTTGGAGGTATGACGAAGCTGCGACAGGTGTGATTCGTTCGAGCAGCTTCGAGCTAGGCGGAAGCGGCTGGATCAGCTTCAAGCTTGGTGGGGGTAAAAACTCAAATAAGGTATATGTAAATATCGTGGAAGCCGATACGGGACAAATCATTTCCCGGTACGGAAACAGTGCTTTCGCTGATGTTGGCTTCCCAGATCCTGAGGAGGGCATGCGGCTTGCTAACATGGAACAGTATAAGGCGGATCTTTCCGAACATATAGGGAAAAGTCTGTATGTGGAGATCGTCGATAATGCAACCACAGACTGGGGAGTGACATTTGCAGATGCATTCTTCATGTATCATGAATCCGAACCGGCTGAAGGAATTGTCGCAAAGGATATCAAACCTGATTTCAAACGTTATCAAATCCAGAACCCTAGTTTTGAAAGTGGGGATTTGACGGGATGGACAGTCATCGAAGGAGAAGCATTCGGCCCGAACAGCGTAACGGATGAAACCACTTGGTGGTCGGAACAAATACCATATAACCAGGAAGGCGATTATCATTTGAACGGATGGAAGTATGACGAAGCTGCGACTGGTGTACTTCGTTCGAGTACTTTCGAGTTGGGGGGAACAGGTTGGATTAGTTTCAGACTGGGTGGAGGTAAGCATACGGATCAAGTGTATGTAGACGTTATTGAAGCGGATACAGGTGATGTGATTGCTAGATACGGAAACACTGAGTTCAATGAGTCGGGGTTCCCAGATCTGGATCAGGGATTAAGAACAGCAAATATGGTCCAGTATAAAGCAGATTTATCCAAGTTCATCGGCAAAAAAATGTATGTGGAAATCATTGATTATGCAACTGCGGATTGGGGACTCATTTTTGCAGACGGCTTCAACACCTTCAACGAAATTGTACCAGAAGCAGGCGTCATGGCGGATAACATTTTACCGCTCGAAATTCTGAATCCCGGCTATGAGACCGGAGATTTGGAAGGCTGGAGAGTTGAAGGTAATACTTTTCAAGTGACTGATAAGGCACATCCGGATAAAGAGGGTAGCTATTATGTCGAATCCTCTGTGGAAGAACAGGGTACCCTGACCTCCAATACTTTTACCTTGCACGGAACCGGAAACATTAACTTCACCGTATTGGACATCATAGGCAACTCTGAAGAAGTATTCGTCGGACTATATGATGCCATTAGCAATGAGTTGCTTATCAAGACTGGAGATGCCAGCGACAAAGGGGAAATTTCCTGGAACGTGAGAGAGCACTATAACAAAAGGCTTTATTTAAAGGTTGTGGATCAATCCAGTGAGGCAAGTATTGCCGTTGATGCCTTCCAAGCTCATGGCAAGGGGGACATTTTCTACATCAATTTTGATGAAGGCACAGGAAAGAAGGTCCTTGAGAAAGTAAGTAATCTGGAACATGAGGTGAATTATGTATTTAACAATGCCAGATATATGGACTCCAAGGATCCGAGATGGACTCCGCGTGGGGTGAAAGGAGGTGCCCTGTTATTTGATGGTTACTCGAATGATATTGAGATCAATGAACAGGATGTCATTCCTGTAACCGATGCTTTAACGATAGAAGCATGGGTTGCACCACGCAGCTACGAATGGGGAGACGGAAATAAGTTATCTGCAATTGTAAACCAGTCCGATCAGGATACAGCGGAAGGTTTTTCTCTAGGCATGTACCGACACGGCACCTGGTCCTTTCAGGTCGGGATTGGTGGTCAATGGATTCAGGTTTGGGTAGAAGATCATCCACTTGAAAAATACAAATGGAACTATGTGGCAGCTACTTTTGATAAAAAGGATGGAATGATCAAGTTGTATCTAAACGGTGAGGAAGTCGCTTCTAAAGCGACACCGGTTAATATACCGATCACACCGTCTACAGAAAGTCTGATTATCGGTAAGAATAATAAACCGGTGGAGTTGGCAGGACTGTTCTCTTACAATATGTTCTCCGGACTTATAGATGAAGTGAAACTGCAAAATAAAGCACTTACTCATCAAGATATCCTTACTGAATATGAGAGTGTTCAAACACTTCACGGAGGTTCGATTCCTGAAATTCCAGATGGTGATATTGATGAAGATCCAAGTGTATTCAATGGTGATCAGCATCGTCCACAGTACCATGCGATCGCTCCGCAAAATTGGATGAATGAAGCCCATGCACCAATCTACTATAACGGCAAATACCATTTATTCTACCAACATAACCCGCAAGGACCTTTCTGGCATCAAATCCATTGGGGACATTGGGTAAGTGACGATATGGTTCATTGGAAAAATATGAGGCCTGCTCTTGCCCCAGAAGCCGGTACGCTTGATCCGGACGGTACATGGTCAGGCAGTGCAGCGTATGATCGAAACGGAAATCCCGTTCTATTTTATACTGCCGGTAATGATTCGCAGTCACCAAACCAAAGAACAGGGCTTGCCATGCCGGCCGATTTGTCCGATCCCAATCTGGAACAATGGGTAAAGCATCCTAATCCCGTAACGGAGCAGAACGGTAACGGTATTCATAATGAGTTCCGGGATCCATTCGTTTGGTATGACAAAGAGGTAGACAAGTGGTACCAGTTAGTTACTTCTGGTATTCAAGATTTCAGCAGCGGCACAGCCTTGGTATATGTATCGGACGATATGTACAACTGGGAGTATAAGGGACCGTTATACGTTAGTGACAGAAGCCTTTATCCGGAGCTAGGTACTGTATGGGAACTGCCGGTCTTGCTCCCTTTAGGCAAGGATAGTACGGGCAAGGAAAAGCATATTTTTATGATCAATCCACATGAGAAGCCGGAGCATGTTCCTCCAGTAAATGATGTGCAAAGGGATGTTGAGGTCTTTTACTGGATCGGTACCTGGGACCGGGATAATTTCAGGTTTATTCCTGATCAAGACGCTCCATCAAAAATGGATGTAGGGGACGGTTACTTAACTGCAGAGAGTGGAATGGTGACTCCTGACGGAAGAACGGTCGTTTTCTCTATGGTGCAAAATGTAAGAACACCGCAAGCCGAATACCAAGCCGGATGGGCTCATAATTTAGCTTTGCCGGTCTCACTTAGCTTAGATGAGCATGATCAATTGCGTATCGAGCCAATTGAGGAATTAGAGAGTCTCCGAGGAGATAAGGCAGTTGATTTTACAGACAAAAATTTGGCTGATGCTAACCGGTTAATCGAGAATGTTAAAGGTGACATGTTAGAGATTGTTATGGAAGTCGATCCAGGTGAAGCCCAGAAATTTGGGTTAAAGGTTCGACGCTCTGATAATGGACAGGAAGAAACGCTGATATATTACGACAAGTCCGATGGGACCTTTAATGTGGATCGGAGTAAAAGCAGCATTGATCCGGATGTCCGTGTAGATGGAATTCAGGGAGGATATGTGGATTTGGATGGAGAGAATTTGAAGCTTCACATTTTCCTCGACCGTTCTGTTGTTGAAGCTTTCGCAAATTACAAGAAAAAGCTGACAACCCGCGTCTATGTAGGCCGATATGACTCCTTAGGATTACAGGTCTGGGCCGATAAAGATATTACCGTGAATTCGATGGAAGTATGGGAAATGAATGCTTTAACGGGCAATCCTGCTCCTCCTGTCGATGTACCTAACAACTGGGACAACTCCGTATATACGGATATTACAGATCTTCCGAATCATGATTTTGCTACAGGTGATTTAACAGGCTGGATTACGGAGGGAGATGCTTTCCAAGATATCCATGTAACGGATATGCCGTTTTTTTGGGACACGATTTATTTCAACCCATCGCAAAAAATCCCAGGTGGCTATCACTTATGGGGCTTCAGTGAGGAAGCCGGGGGTGACAGCTTGACGGGAACATTAAAGACACAAAACTTCGTCCTAGGCGGAAATGGTAAGATTGACTTTCTCATTAGCGGCGGCCGTGATATAGATAAACTCTATGTTTCATTGGTTCGAGTGCGGGACGGTAAAGAATTGTTTAAAGAAACGGCAACAAATTATGAAGAGTATCAACGAAAAATTTGGGATGCGTCTGAATACATTGGAGACGAATTGTATATTAAGGTCGTAGATCAATCCACAGGTGGTTTTGGGCATATTAATGTCGATGATTTTAACGTACCGGTTAAGGAGCAGAATTCGAGTTCTCATTTAGAGTAAGATGAATTTCATTATCTTTTGCTGCTTTGAAGTCTAATCCCTTCTTCTAATTAAAATGCAAAAGTGGAATGCTTGATAAATAAATAACCAGCTGATCAATGCGATCAGCTGGTTATTTATTAAACTTACAGGTTATGTCACTCAGATTCTTGATATCTTAATGCTAAAAGTACTTCTGATGACTCCGATCATCCTTAATGATCTCGACCGCTTCACGGAAGCGCTGGGAATGTACGACCTCCCGCTCTCTGAGGTACTTGAGACCGTCCTGCAGATCCACATCATCGGTCATGTCAATGAGCCACTGATAGGTCGCCCGCGCCTTCTCCTCAGCAGCAATATCCTCATACAGATCAGCAATCGGATCACCTTTGGCCTGAATATAGGTAGCCGTCCATGGCACACCAGATGCATTCTGGTAGAACAAGGCATGATCGTGATTGACAAAGTGATCTCCAAGTCCCGCCGCCTTCATCTGTTCTGGTGTCGCATCCTTCGTTAGTTTGTACACCATGGTGGCAATCATCTCCAGGTGGGCAAACTCTTCAGTTCCGATATCCGTGAGCAGTCCGATGACTTTGTCGGGAATGGTATACCGTTGATTCAAGTAACGCAGCGCTGCAGCCAGCTCTCCGTCAGCACCTCCGTATTGCTCAAGAAGAAATTTGGCCATCATGGGATCGCATTTGCTTACGCGAACGGGATATTGCAGTTTTTTATCGTATACCCACATGGTATGAATTTGCCTCCTTTACGTTAGACTTGCCATGGCCAAGGGGATTTGGCCCATTGCCAGGAAGACTGCTGTGCTCCGCTTTGACCGTATTGAAGCAGTGGACCGTACAGAGCCTCAAACTGATCGGCCAGCTCTCTTCTCGTTTTGGCATACAGATTGAACTGCTCAAGTGCAGCAGGGTCATCGGGGTGCGTATCCAAATACAAAGTCAACTCGACAAGCACAAAATCCAGCGCCTGCAGCTCGTGCAGCAATTTGTAATAGTTCTCGTCAACCGTAGGATTCACATCTACTCGCCCCTTTCTTATCAGGTTGTTGCTCTACAAGTTACTTGCTCTTTGGCGGATCATACGGGCTATATAGTGCTTTCCACAACGTACCGTATTTCAACGCGTCAAATGCACTGAACTGGGGCAGGTTAGGCGGCTGAAATCCTAGATATAGATTGGGCGGTGTGCTGTAGTATTTCACACGAATCGGAGGGCACGGATCAAACGGACCAACAAAGGGCTCATACGATTTAAACTGTGTGTGGGAAGAATTCATGAAGCTTGATCAACACCTTTCTCTAAAGTAGAGAGCAATGGAATCTGTAAGATGTATATGCCAGTCAGTTTTGTCCACATACGTATAATAAAAAGGATTGAACTATTTGCGTATTTGCTAAAGTTTAACATGGTAATACGATAAAATATGAAATACAAACTCCGTATCTTTTATATAATATCAGGTCTTAAGGTCCGTATTTTCGATTTATATTTTTATAAAATAGTTCAAAAGTTTTGTTTTTTCTGTAAAAAAACCTAAAACGGTTACCGATAAACTTATCATTGACTACTACGAGCAAAGGAGGTATTTACGTGCATAAAAAAGTTTATGCCGCAATAACAGATATGAAGAACCATCGGTACTCCTCTAAATTACGAGTAGGAGAGCCTGTTTTTCTAATTAAAGATCCAGATAACTTGTCCGACTCTGAAGCGATTCGCGTTGTTCTGCCTCCTCATGGACAAATCGGTTACATAGCAAATAGTCCGGAAATCGTACCCAGAGGCTGCTGCAGCGCAGGAAGAATATACGATACCTTCAAGCAGCAAACACTGGGTATAGTACAGTTTATTTTTCAAGATATGGCGATTATCGAGCTTAGAGAAGTGACCTCTATGCCAGGGGCGGAAGAGAAGGAAGTCTTCATTATGTATCGAACATCCGAAAGGATCTAGAGATTGAAGCCTTATCCTTCGTTGCCCGTTAAGTGCTGGTAGGTGGCTTCCAGCCGCGAAGCCGTTGCTTGCCAGGTATAATGGAGCAGTGCTTTCTCTCTCCCGTTTGCTCCCATGGACTGAGCCAGCTCAGGGTGCTTAGCAAGCCTAGCAAGCCGATTAGCAAAGCCAAGCGGATTCTTATAATGTGTAACTAAAAATCCGTCATGACCATCTTCGATGATTTCACGGATCCCTCCATTTTTGGAAGCAATGACGGGGATGCCCGAAGCTAGCGCCTCTACATTAACCAGTCCAAATGCCTCATGCTTCTGAGAAGGGCATACGATGCAGTCCGCAAGCGAATACAGCTGGTGGATTTGTTCATGCTGAATTTCACCTAGAAAAAGGAGCTCAATTCGGAGTGTTTTGGCAAGCTGTTTAAGCCGGGCAGGATAAGCTGCGTTCTTGCTCTTGCCGGCAATGATGAGCCGGGTCTTGATGGAAGGCTGTATTCGATGGAGGGCCCGCAGGATAACCGGAATTCCTTTTTGAGGGATGACTCTGCCAACAAACAGTACGTTAAAACGATCACGGGATATACCGTAGCGCTCCATATGAATTTGTTTTTCTTCCATAGTTAGAGGTCTGAAGCGAAGAACATCGACACCCAAAGGTATTGTTATGATGCGATCGGAAGGCAGGGAGAATCGGCTTATAATCCGTCTTTTTAAGGAGCGGCTGTTTGCGATAATAAGATCAGCTCTTTGAAGCAGGGAAGAGATTGAAGCGGATTTTGGAACAAAGGTGAGGGAATGCAGAAAGAGAGCTACAGGCTTATCCGGATAAGCCTGTTTAATCTTTGCCATGCAGCGGGGACGGTTATCTACTTGAATGAGATCCACATGATCCAGCGTTTGGATGCACTTAATTACCTCTACTGCATAATCCTTTCTGCTCAGAGCAGGTACTCTTTTGATAACGAGATGATCATTAATAGATGTCTCAGGAGGAAGCTGCGGTGTTAATTTGCTGATAATCGTAATTTGATGGTGTACAGAGAGCTCCCTGGCGATGGCGAGCATGCAGATTTCTACAGAACCGCTACCCGGCAGGGGGAATTGCTCAGGGCTAACCATCACGATATGCATGTATATTGCTCCTTTCCGTTTGTCATCCATTAGAACACTCACTTGAGAAGTGTGTATCATCTTCAGTTATATATATGCTGCTGAACAATGAGGAGTTAGCAAATCGGGCAGACATTAGAGTGAGCGCTAATAATGGCATAAGAAAACCGTACCCCAGGAGCTAACAGAGAGTACGGTTTATTTGTGTTATCTCATTTAAAAGGAGATTCGGTATAATACCGCACCATGGGCGGGAACTTCCGCTTTAATGACTCCGGTCTCAGAACGTGTCCCACTTCCACTCCACAGATCCACAAGCTCTACATCCTGACCCTGAATACCCAACGCGTTGAGACTAACGACGATTTCATTCGCCGTTTCCCCGATGTTAAACAATGCAGCATAAACGATATTGTCACCTTCCTGCGCGGACCATACGATGCTATGCTCTGTACGGCTAATCTGTCTGGCATCATGACTGTGCTGGTGCATATGCAGTACTTCTTGATTCGTGATCAGGGATAATGTCCAGTCATCGTTGTCGCGAAGTTCCCCGCCAAACATAAGCGGTGAGCGGAAGATAGACCATAAGGTCATCATCGTAATCTGCTCGTCTTTGGTAAATCGGGTCCATCGATCACTTCCTCCGCCATCCACTGAACGAATTCCAATATGTCCAAGCGGCAGCATATCACAATCCGGCCAGTTGCCGGGAGCAGGGCGTCCTTCCCAGGCCTTACAGCGGTCGAACATATCCAGCAGCAGACTCCAATGATCCCAGAAATCATCTGTCATTCGCCACATGTTGGCGTGCTGTTCCAGATCATCGGCATGCTCTACTTTAGCAGGACCCGGTGAGAGACTAAGTACAATATCCCGACCGCAATGCTCAATCGCATCATGAATCAGCTGGATCTCCGGGAGGTGAGGTTCATACAGGCGAGAGGCTGCGATATCGTCGACTTTAACAAAATCAACGCCCCATTCGGCATACAGTTCAAACAGTGAGCGATAATAGGCGGCTGCGCCTTCCTGCGAGGCATCGACACCGTACATATCCGTATTCCAGGGACAGATGGAGTTCGGATGGGCGATATCTCTTGCATTCTGCTCGGAGCCCTTGATCTTCGTTGCCGCGTGAGCAGCTTGTCTAGGAATCCCCCGCATGATATGAATTCCAAATTTGAGCCCAAGGCTATGTACATAATCTGCGAGCGGTTTGAAGCCAGCCCCGCCCTGTGCAGAAGGGAAGCGATTGACGGCCGGGATCAGACGTGAATATTCATCCATTTCAAGCGGGACAAATTTCCGGTAGATGGATGAATTGGCATGCGGCTCATACCACTGTATATCGACAACAACGTATTCCCAGCCATAAGGCTTTAAGTGCTTGGCCATATATTCCGCATTGCCTCTGATCTCGGCTTCTGTGACTGCTGCTCCGTAACAATCCCAGCTGTTCCAGCCCATAGGCGGTGTCTTGGCATAATCTCGCTGTGACATATTGATCTTCTCCTTTGCCTCTCATGTATTGAAATCTAAATAATAAAAAATAGCTCTTATTCAATATTGTAGAAGGCAGGGAGTACAGAAATCTATAATAATAAAACGTGTTTAATAGTAAAATATTGCTCTAATCAAAGAAGAGGCGGTCATAATTTAACCGGTGGTCTCGTTCACGGAACGATCCTGGGGTTTGTCCCGTTTTGTGATGAAAGACTCGGATGAAATAGCTGCTGCTCGAAAAACCTACTGCTTCAGCGACCTGTGCAACACTCAATTCTGGTCTTCTCAGCAGTTCCACGGCCCTTTCGAGTCTGACCTTGTTTAGATATTCATTTGGAGTCATACCCACCGTACGAGAGAAGAGTCTGAGCAAGTGATATTTGGAGATGTGAAGCTCATTTGCAAGTTGATCCAGGCTGATCATTTGGTCGTAATTGGACTCGAGATAATCTACAGCAAGCCGGATGCTGTCTGGCCAGCCGTCACGATGCTTGTGCTCATGACTCGCATATCTGCTGAGCTCTAGTATAAATTGATAGACCAGTGAGGATGCATAATAAGGATCTGTAATTCGTCCAGCTCTTGCTTCGGTATATATTTCACGCAGCAGCTTTACCGGACGGCTTACCGGAGGAAAAGAGGGGACGCTGCCGAGCTTATGCTTTATTTCTTCCCAGAAAGGTGCAATCAGGGCAGGACGGATGAGCAAGAAATAAAATTCCCACGGTTCACTCCCTTCACTCCAATAATACTCGTGAGCACTTGGAATTTCCGCCAGAAAAGCACTGCCAGAAGTCATTTCGAAGGCTTGTTCATTTGATCTGAATACGCCTTGGCCTTCGGTGGTGTATTGGATTAGAAATAACGGGCCGTCCGTACGCTCCAGCCCATTCCAGTAGTAATCGGCATGGTTGATCTTGTCATAGCCAACCGCATAGAGGTAGCAGAAAGGATGCTGTAGAGTTTCTGTGAAGCGGAACCCATAGATGCCATAAGGTTTATCTGTTTTCATCAGGTGCCTCCATTGTCATGGAAATACCCCTGCTGTCTTTAATATGCAGGGGTGAACATACATGATCCTATTTTAAGGGAATGGAAGAAGAAAACAAATGGGACTAAAGCGAATTCCTCTTTAACTCTTTAATTTGTATCTGTTTCTAGCTTTCCTTCCTCTTCGAGCTCCTTAAGTGCCTGTTCGATATATTTGTTCTCAAGGACTAAGGAGGTGTCGAGCTGTTTGTCGATTGCATTAATGGAATAGAGGAAGTCTGCCTGCTCCTGATGTGCGGCTGCAAATTCAGGTGTAATTGGGGACAGGAGAGAGGTGTTGTTATTCATAATTTTCACGAGCATGTCCGCATCTACGTTTTTTGTTTGTCCAAAATGGGCTGCAACCTCCTCGACATGACTCTCATAATACTGCCTTAGCTGTTCGTAGGTCTTGAGGAAAGTCACGGTCAGCTCCGGATGAGTCTCAATGAAGCCGGTGCGTGCGATAAGAAAACCGGGTGCCAGTATGTTTAATTGTTCACCGTCAACAAGAACCTGCGCGCCTGTCTGCGTGGTAGCTGTAGTCACATAAGGCTCCCAGACAGACCATGCGTCCACTGCTTTGGAGTCGAGGGCAGGCCTCGCTTCATCCGGCTGAAGCTGGATCAGCTCGATGTCATCTCCAGTGAGTCCCACGGTATTAATGACCTGGAACAGAAAATTGTAGGCACTGCTGCCTTTGGCTACGGCAATTTTCTTTCCTTTCAAATCCTCGATGCGCTGGATATCACTACCCTCAGGTACGAGAATGGCATTTCCTTTCTTACCGTCACCGGTGACAGCAATCGCTTTGAAGTCGATCCCTCCGGTCTGACCTGCAATGACGGGTGTACCGCCCGTACTGCCAAAATCCAGTCTGCCGGATGCGAGTGCTTCAAAATGGGGTGGAACGCTCGCGAACTCATGCCATTTCACCTCGGCACCCACCTGTTCAAATGCTTTTTCAAAAGCCTTCGTGTCTCTTGCATAGGAGAAAATGCCGGTGGCGCCTTGAACACCAATATTGATGACAACCTTATCTCCGGGGCTGACGGCTCCTGCCACATCGGCAGTGCTGCCGCCTTGATTGGCACAACCACTCATCATGAGAAGGACCATGAGCGCTGCCAGTAAAATGGTGATACTGTGTCGTTTTTTCTTTAATTGTTCAGACATCGTTATCAAGCTCCTCTCATTTATCCATTGAAGCTGTCCCGCCAGCGAAGCAGCCTTCTTTCTAAGTACCGGACGAAGGAGTCCGTGATTTTTCCTACTGCGGCAAAGATGATAATACCGACAAACACCACAGACGTCTGCGTGAATTGACGTGCATCCTGTATCATGTATCCGATTCCCTCACTGGAGCCCATCAGCTCAGCTACAACAAGTCCCAGCCAGGCAACGCCGAGAGATAGACGAAGTCCAAGCAGGATGTTAGGCAGTGCAGCGGGTAATACGAGCCGGATCAACTGCTTGAAACGACTGAACTCGAGCACCTTGGCAACCTCAAACAGCTTAAGGTCAACACCACGAATACCTAGAAAGGTATTTACATACATCGGGAAAAAGGCGCCTTTGGCAATGAGCAATATTTTGGAGGTCTCACCAAAACCAAACCACAGAATAAATAACGGAGTGAGTGCCAGGTGGGGGATCATACGCAGCATTTGAAAGGTGGGGTCTAAGGTCTGCTCGAACCGGCGCAGGAAGCCGACAAGGGTCCCGAATACGAGACCTAGCCCAGCACCCAACAGAAAACCGCTTGCTGCTCTAGCGATACTGATTTGCATGTGACCAAACAGCTCGCCCGAGATGATCAGGTCTCTGAAGGATAATGCAATTTGCAGCGGGGTAGGGAGCATGGTGCTTGAGATCCATCCGAAGCCTCCTGCGATCTGCCATAGAATCAGAATGGAGCCTGGAACGAGAACGCCTAACAGAATGGAGCTGAGTTGACTTGTTCTTGAAGGTTTAGCCTTACGGTGTTTATTACTTGTAGCTGCAGGCTTTATTTTGGTGCCTAAAGATTTTCCTTGCTCAATCATAAGCTGACCTCCTTAATGGGGTGGATGATGGGAGATACGGTGTGTGAGGAAAAATGGGCACAAAAAAGAGGCATCTTCATGAATCGAAAATGCCTCCGTTTGTACGGTAGACGGTGAGAACCATGTCAAATCTTATAATTCCCATCGAATTGATATGTTATTGAGGTAAATCATACCAACGGATATGGAGCATGTCAATCCTTATTTTCATATGAAATTCATCACTTGCTTATCATAGATATGGAATCGGCGTGCAAAAAAAAGCCCTCTGGATTATGATCCAGAGGGGCGATTGCGGGTCACACAGCAGCTTGCTGGCCTATTCTACTTTGTAGGCACCCGGTATTTGGACGTCTGGATTTACATCGCTCTCATAGTCGACACCATCCGTCTCGAATCCAAACAGCTGGAAGAACTCCTGGTTATATCCCTTCAGGTCCGAGATGTCATAGATGTTGTCACTGTTGACCTCAGACCAGATACGAAGAACCTCTTCCTGTACATCTTCTTGCAGCTCCCAATCATCGATACGAATACGTCCTGCTTCATCAACCAGAGCTGGCTCGCTATGATACAGACGATCTGCAAATAAGCGGTACATCTGTTCAATGGTACCTTCATGCAATCCTTTTTCCTTCATCACCTTGTACAAGGCAGATACATATAGAGGAACGATCGGAATTGCCGAGCTGGACTGGGTCACCAGTGCTTTGCTTACAGCAACATAAGCACGTCCGCCCGTACTGGACAGCTCCTCGTTCAGCTGATGTGCTGTCGCCTCCAGATGATCCTTCGCCTGACCGATGGATCCTTCACGGTAAATAGCACGGGTAATCTCAGAGCCGATATAGGAATAGGCAATTGTCGTCGCATGGTCTGCCAGCACACCTCCGTCCTTCAGCGCCTTAATCCACAGCTTCCAATCCTCACCGCCCATTACGGTTACGGTATTGCGCACTTCTTCCTCGGTTGCGGGCTCAATCGTTACTTCGGTAACTTCACCGGTATGGAAGTTAACCGTTTTGTTCGTGAAGGCGTCTCCGATCGGTTTCAGTACAGAGTTCACCATTTCTCCTGTAGCAGGATCCAGGCGTCTTGGCGCAGCGACACTATAGACGACAAGATCGACCTGTCCCAGCTGCTCACGAATGACCTCTACTGTTTTTTGTTTTGTTTCGTCCGTGAAGGCATCTCCGTTCACACTATAAGACTTAAGACCAGCGGCGTTAGCGGCCTGCTCGAATGCAGCGGAGTTATACCAGCCCGCCGATGCTGTTCTTTTCTCACTTCCTGCACTTGGACGGTATACTCCGATCGTGTTCGCACCTGCACCAAAGGCAGCAACGATGCGGGAGGACAGGCCGTAGCCTGTAGAAGCGCCAAGTACTAGCACGTTCTTCGGTCCGCCATTGATTTGCGGCTGAGCCTGTACGTATTTAATTTGCTCCTCCACCTGGCGCGCGCATCCGACTGGATGTGCGGTTGTACATATAAAGCCGCGTGTTCTAGGTTTTATAATCATATTTGTAATATTCCTCACTTTCACTTTCGTTAGACATTTCATGGCCATGATTTAGATACAGCCACACCCTATTGTAACAATTTTTCGAGAAAGTAAAACCATATTCATCGATTCTTGAACTCAATGTAATTCAGATTTTGATTCGTTTGAATCATCACCTGCTCTGCCATATAGCTGGCTGAGTATTTAAAGTCGGTGTCGGCCCAGTACATAATGACACCTACAAAAGCGGACATGCGGTAGCTGAGCATGATCTCATAGTCTATCGTTCTGGCGGAATCGTCCATCACAATATGCATATCATTCCTCATCGCGTCTTTCAGCAGATTGTAGATATCGTATGAAAGATCGTTGCTGACAGAGAGAAGGGCTTTGAACTGATCCTTGTGATGCTCAATATGCTCCAAGAGACGTAGAGTAGAGGGGTAGATCTTGTCCGCATCAACCCGTTCCATACCTTCATATGGGGCAAGTAATGCGATTGAAACCCCTTGCAAAAACTCCCCTTTGATATCTCTAAGCAAGTCCTCTTTATCTATATAGTGGTTATAAAATGTTCCTCGATTGTAGTCTGCACGGCTGGCAATGTCCATAATCGTGGTGGCCTCATATCCTTTTTCAAGCACCAGCTCGATAAAAGCGACTTTGAGGGCAAGCCGTGTTCGTTTGCTTCTTCTGTCGTTCGTATCTTCCATTTGCCTGTAGACTCCTGTCCTATTCGTACATCGTTGAATCCATTTCATAACCTATTAAAAGGTAGTGTGAGATGGATTACGCTGCTCATTATTATATCGTAAGTCTTCATGGTTCCCAAATTACGGGGATCAAAATTTGAACATGTGGAAAGTATATGTTCAACTTCTAATTGTAAATTTAACAATTAAATTTTATGTGTCGATTAGATGACAATTTTGTGAATACTGATTATTGTCCTTCTTTTTGGAGAGGTGTACGATAAACAGGAAGTGAGTTACTAACTAAAAGATTCAAGCCTTACAATTGTATGGCATCCGTAGTTGATAACTGCAGGTGTCATACTTATCTCGAGGAAAAGGAAGCGAATATACAATGAGTCAAACACAAGCAAAAACAGCAATTGTTACAGGAGCGGCAGGCGGTATTGGTAAAGAATTGGTACGTCGTTTGGCAGAACGCAATGTGAACGTGGTCCTCGTTGACCTGAAAGAAGAAGCAATTAACGCAACGATTAAAGATCTGGGTCTTAACGACTCCAATTCACTGGCTGTTGCGGCAGACGTATCCAAAGAAGAAGATGTGCAAAACTACGTGAACCAAGCCGTTGAGAAGTTCGGCACAATTGACTATTTTGCAAACAATGCGGGTATTGAGGGTCCTACAGCTACGATCGATGAGATGAGTGTACAAGCTCTTGACCTCGTATATAACGTCAATGTTCGCGGGGTATTCCTTGGTCTGAAATATGTCATTCCAGTGATGAAAAAACAAAGTTCAGGCGCAATCCTGAATACTTCATCTCTAGCTGGCCTCATGGGAGCTCCAGGTATGTCTCCTTACATTATGTCCAAGCATGCAGTCATTGGCCTTACTCGTGTAGCAGCTAATGAGCTGGCTTCATTCGGAATCCGTGTCAATGCGGTTCTTCCAGGTACGATTGCAACACGTATGATGGAGCAGATCGAAGCAAACTCCGGTGCAGCTGAAGAGTACAAAAAAGCGAACGAGGCTGCAACTCCACTGGGCCGTTACGGCAAGCCGGAAGAAGTGGCAGCAGTAATGAACTTCCTGCTGTCTGATGAAGCTTCCTTCGTTACAGCATCTCTATACACTGTTGACGGCGGTATGGTCGGTCAATAATAAGGGCAGAACATTCAAGAGCCTGAACCATTATGGTTTCAGGCTCTTTTTTGCTGTTCACGAAAAAACGTTATTTCATTATTTCATACATGCAATAACGATCCGGTTTCCATCTGGATCAATAACAGCAAATTCAGATAAATCCTCGAAGTGATTCGGTTCACCTGCGACTTGAAAGCCTTGATCCAGGACGTATTGATAGGAGGCCTCTATGTCATTTGTTTCGAAGTAGAAGAGCTCTGTAAAATCTTCCTGGCGCAAAGAGCGATGCTGATCCAGAAGCAGTACCGGCCCGCTTGTCATAGGAACGCTGTAAATGGGTCCATCCGTGTTCTTGTCGTCATAAGGCAGACTGAACAGCGCTGTATACCAGCGGACAGCGGACTTCATATCGGTGACATCGACAAAGACACCACCAATGCGGGGAAGGATTGGACTGACACCATCAGCGGGGTTCCATGCGTCTGTCTCAGCGGAATCCGTATTACGGCTTGCCATGAGTGTATTTCCATCGGAGTCACTGAAGTTGAAATAAGCCATAGGGCCATGATGATAGGGCTTGGAGTATGTCGCAGCCTGCTGCTCGGCATGTTCGTAAGCTGCATCGATATTGCTGCAGGCGAGCATGAAACGGGGCTTCATCTCTTCACGCCATTCCGGATTTTTTCGATTCTCGGTGTTGGAATCCAGAATAAGATGAGCGTCCGGCAGATCCAACCAATATACAGGTCCTGAGGTCAGACGTTCTTCTCTGACGGGTAGGCCAAGCAATTGACTGTACCATTCCGCTGCTCTTCGTACATCGGTAACATGAACAAACAGGCTGGTTATCCGGTTCTCTATCGGTTTAATGAGATTCTGCGTGTGTGCGGTGAGATGATTGCTCAAGTTGAAATCAACTCCTTATCGAATATTGGAGATGCCGTATGCTTGGAGAATCTGATAGGGAATATACATTCGCCTTTTGGATATTAATTCCTGCCTAGAACCACTTGAAATGATAAAAAAATCAATTAACAATGCCGATAACGAATCCGTCGTAACCTTTGCTTCCTACAGTTTGAATAGCGGTTGCCGAAATCTGTGTTTCGTTGGACAGAATATCGTAAAACTGCCTAACACCCTGAATCCGTGGATCTGTGCTGTGGTGATTGGTAATTTCGCCTTCCCTAATCACATTATCGCCAATAATGACGGTACCCGTATGAGAGAGTTCCAGAGCATACTTTATATACGCTGGATTATTAGGTTTGTCTGCATCGATAAAGATAAAATCAAAAGGCTCCTCCTCTTCGTTTTTCATCTTCTCCAGCTGTAAAAGAGCATCCCCGACACGAATCTCAACTAAATGATCTAAACCTGCGAGCTCCAGATTGCGATGAGCGATGTCGGCATGATGAGGATCAAGCTCCAGGGTGATCAGCCTGCCATCATCAGGGAGTGCACGAGCCATCCAGATCGTACTATAAGCCCCAAGTGTACCAATCTCGAGCACCCTTTTTCCTTTTTGTATCTGTAGAAGCAGCTGAAGCAGCTTCCCCTGATTTGGAGCAACATCAATGGGAGGCAGATTTGACTGCTGATTGTTGGTCAGAACGGCTTCTAGCAAGGGGTCACGAGGGATAAGCTTATCCTCTACATAACGATCGACCTGGCTCCAAGTGTTCATCTGATTCATACGTATCACTTCCCCTTTTCATCAATTTTGTATCTAATCCTATTGTAAGTTGATTATAATGATAAATATAATATATCTTTCTGATCTACTCATAAATTAAATATATAAATAGGAGAGAACGGTACTCATGAATTTGCATGCCTTGCGATTGTTTTATGTTGTTGCCGAGACGAGGAGTGTTACACGTGCTGCTGAAATACTGAGTATCAGCCAGCCAGCAATTACCTCGCAGATTAAGAAATTTGAGCAGGAGTTGTCTTTGCCTTTATTAAAGCCGGAAGGAAGAGGTATTGCCCTTACGGATGCAGGTGAGCATCTGGCGGTATTGGCCGCAAGATTGTTCGCGGTAGAGCAGCAGATTGAGCAGTATGCAGCGGAATACCGGGATGGCGGAAGGGGAAGGCTTCGGCTTGCAGCCACATATCTACCTGCCAATTTTCTCATTCCATCCTGGATTGCAAAATATAAGCAGCACTATGAGAGAGTAGAGGTGAAGATTAATACGACCAATTCAAGTGAGGCTCTCAAGCAACTCTTGGGGGTGGAAGTGGATCTCGCCATCTATGGAGGCCTGCTAGAAGAGCACCCGGATTCCATCTATGCGGAGGAGCTTTTTCAGGATGAGCTTTGGTTTGTGGTTGCTCCAAGTCATCCTTATGCGAATCAGGAAGTTACACTTGAGGAGATGGCGAAGATTCCGTTTGTTATGAGGGAGGAGGGGAGCTCGACGAGAGAACGACTCTTATCACTCTGTCGAACGTACAATGTACCCGCTCCTTCCATCTCTCTTACGTTCAACGGATTACATGAGGCTATATTCGCTGTGGTGTCTGGATATGGAGCAAACTTTGTATCCTCTCTTGTCGTTAAGGGACAGGTGGCGCGGGGTGAATTAGCTCGCGTTATGGTAACCGGAGTCCAGCTCACGAATACGATTGCAGTCTGTACTCGGAAGAATGAAATCTTGCCTGCAACCGTGAGCCATTTCATTCAATTGATCAGGCAGAATCCATATGAAGAGAGGTACTGAGCTAGCTTATAGAACGTAAAAAAACCGTGCTTATGCACGGCCTGTAAACTTTTTACTGCGGCTCCATTTGTAGATTTCGCTTCCCAAGTCGACTAGGCTGATGATGGCAATAATATAGATCAAGTTTTGACTCAGTCCTGACCACATGCTGGAGACGTTCTCGTGGCTTTCTTCGCCAGGAATAATAAGGCCCGCGGCTTCCAGTTGACTAATGAATGATGCATTCCAGAACGAAGTATCCTGAAGCATAATCCAGGCGAGGACAAATGAGAGCACGCTGAACAATATATGGTAGGCGAGAAGAGAAGTCGTCTTTTTGCGCAGAATCAGTTTAAATATTTCCCCCAAAATGCCTACGGCTCCTAACAGCCAGATGAAAGGTATATACTTCTCAATTCCGGCTGAGCTGATGAACGGAATGGAGAAGGAGCCCTGATCACTAATTCGGTACACAGCAAGTAACTCCACATTTAAGGCAAACAGTGCCGTAAACAAAGTAATAAAAATGATACTGGCAATCGGCTCTGACTTTTTGATCTCTGTACCGTGATCAGGCAAAGCTTGCAAATCTTTTGGATTCCATTCTTTTATCGAATTTTCATTGTTTGACGAAGTCGATCTTCTCCGCTGTCTGTATTCAATGAGTGCAAATATGACCGTAACCCATGCGATGGCTTGAGAAATAGAGATGAAAATATCAACGAGGAGGTGGGTGAAATGGTCCAAAATATGGCCAGGCGTCATGATGGCTTCAACTATGGTGAATATACTGAGTGCGATCAACAAAGAAGCAAGGACAACTTTCATGACGGTCATGTAACTGGAATACATCGCTGGACCAATAAGATAGCGTTCGCCCGCGTATCTTGCAGCCATCACCTCCGGATGACCCAGTTCTCTCAGCACATTCTCTACCTGTTGGTCAGTAATTTCATCTGATGATGCGTGTTCCTCCAGCATATCTTCAATGAGACCGTGCAGCTCCTTCGATATGTCCGCTCTTTGTTTCTCGGGCAGTCTCTGTGTGACTGCGTACACATAACGCTCAATAAGTTCCATTTCCTTATCCTCCTCTAGTTCCGATAATGTTCTTCATACTTTCAGTTAGTGACATCCATTCCCGGCATACTCCATCATAGACGTCCTGACCAAATGGAGTAATGGTATAGTACTTCCGGGGACGGGCTTCATTCGTGTCCCAGCTGCTCATTAGAAGCTCTTGTTTCTCTAGTCTGCGAAGCAAGGGATAAAGTGTGCCGGGATCAACGGACAGTCCTTTGTCTTCAAGCACAGTGACGAGCGAATAACCGTACTGTGGTTCTGACAACTGACTAAGCACCGCGATAATGATGCTTCCTCGTCTAAGTTCGCTTAGTAAATTCTGTATCGTTTCTGTTACATCATTCATATATCATCAACTCCTGATCACATTATACTGTATGACGCACACTATTGTACATGACAAAATGATATTTATTTTAAATTATTGGCTGATAGCTAGTCTTATAATCATATTTCCTCTAAAAATGTTTCGTCAGAAGCGGAGAGTTAGACATATAACCCGCGTATAGATGCTGTATCCATAGGAAATAAAAAAACCGCGCTTATTCAGCGCGGCTGTCAGACTGTCTATTATTATTTGGAAATATCAATAAATCCTTCTCCGAACACGTCACGGACATCATGAATCGTTACAAAAGCGGAGGGATCCTCAGATTTTACAATTTTCTTCAGCATCGATACTTCCTGCTTGCTGATCACGATATACAGAATTTCCTTCTCTTGACCGGTGTAGTAGCCGTAGCCTCGAAGCACGGATACACCACGGTCCATAATATCGGTCACCTTCGAAGCAATTGCATTATGCTTGGCTGACACGATGGTAACGGCTTTTTTCGGATTGAGACCTTCAATAATAAATTCCATTGCTTTTGTACCGATATACAGAATCAGGATGGTGAACATGAAATTCTCAATACCGATGACAAAGATAGAGAGTATGGCCACAATAATATCGAAAAAGAGCAGGGCGTAACTAATGTTCCAATCCAGATATTTGTTAGCTAGACGTGCCAGGATCGTTGTCCCGGCCGTAGTCCCGCCAACTCGTATAATTAATCCGATACCGAGGCCAGCGAGCAGTCCGGCAAATATGGCATTCAGTACCGGCTCGTCAGCCGGGATTGACCAATCCTCAGTCCAGTGCAGAAATAAGGAATTAAACGCGACGACAATAATGGTGTAATAGGTTGTCTGCTTGTCGAGCAGCCTGTAGCCGATAACCAGC
Source organism: Paenibacillus urinalis (assembly GCF_028747985.1). NCBI lineage: Bacteria > Bacillati > Bacillota > Bacilli > Caryophanales > Paenibacillaceae > Paenibacillus > Paenibacillus urinalis. The sequence goes on along the minus strand of NZ_CP118108.1, from coordinate 4,199,468 downwards.
AGAATGCCGTTGATGACGAAGCCGACCAGAGCAGGCGACCACTGAAACAAATAATAGAGAACGATCGAAATCCCCGTAACGCCGCCTTCTCCAAAATCATTGGGAATGACAAACAAATTGACTGCTAGCGCGAAGATAAATGCTCCTGCAAGCAGCATGACCATATCATACATTCTTTTTTTCATAACAAAACCTCCATGAATCTAAATGATGCAAGATAATGCACTAGAACACTTCGAAATGAATTCAATCACACAAAAAAAGCGATTAAAGGAGAAAAAATCCTTTAATCGCTTGATGCAAATCTGTAAGATTGCGCAGCTCTTTTAAGAAATAAATCAGACAGCTCACGTGCTGTGGGTCAATTACTATCCTATTATAGGACGTAGACCCCTGATTTGTAAACACAATTTGTAGGGTAAGGATGAATTCAAGATATCTTCATTCATTGTAGTGCACTCATAATTAGACGAGTATAAGCTTCAGCACCCGCAGGCTCCAGGTGAACGCCATCCTCTCTAAAATATTCGGGATGTTCCTTGCTGGCTTCGTGCCAATCGATAATTGTCGTATTCGGATATTTGCTTCCGATCTCAGACAGCATCTTGTTTACGTTCTCCTCCCAATCCTTGGGTACTCTCGTGTTCACGAGAAGGACCTGTTCGGCGGATTGAAGAGAGTCCAGCAGGGAGGTCAGGCTCTTCTCCGAAAAAGCACCATTCGTGCCAAGTCCAATAATGACGGTTCCGGATAGACGATCCTTCGCTTCAAGTGCCGGAAGCAAATCGGCTGCATGGCTCATCTGTCTTCCGATCTCTGCATCAACAGTTATACCCGGGAGCAGCTTCTCCAGGCAGGGAGTCACTCCGACCATTACAGAATCACCAATGGCCGTAATGGAAGCGCCGGACATCGGCTTCACTTGATGATCTGCCGGTGTATCCTTTATGTCTTCCGGGGCTGTATCCTTTTCAGCATCATTGTCCGAGTTCTTCTCTGGATCTGAGTCTGTTGCACCTTCGCCATTGGATTCTCCAGCGTCCGGTTCCTCTGCACTGGGCTCTCCACCACTGGGTTCTTCAACACTTGGCTGCTCTCCATCTGTCTGCTCTTCATCCGGAACAGGTTCCTTCTCGTGTTGTTGGTCAGGGGGCGGCTCTCCTGCATTTCCCGGAGAAGGAAACTCAGAGAAGACTCCGTTTGCCTCTTGTTTCTTCGCATCCGATATATTTATCGTCATTCCGATACAGAAGATGCCGATGAACAGAAGTGAGCTGCAATAGACGGCAAGACGTCTTGGTGTAAATACACAGCTTCTACGCTTCGGATGCCGTACATCCTGCCACCATATACGAAGAGCGCCTTCACGTATCGGTTGTTCAATGTACTTCCAGGACAGAGAAGCCAGAATGACGCTTGCAGCGACCTGCAGCAGGGTATAAAAAGCTCCGATTCCTTCCGGATTTCCTCCGGGACTCGTCAGAATCAGTACAGGATAATGCCACAAATAGATGCCATATGACCGGATCCCGATCCAGCGAAGGGGTCTTGCTCCAAGCACTTTGGCAAGCAGGGAAGCCGGGTGCGCCAGAACGGCTACTAGTACAGCTGCTGCAATCGAGAAGAGGAGCATGCCGCCGTTGTACAGCCATGACGCGTAGCGGTCAGTGCTCCACATCATATATAGAACGAGCAGCAGCGCGCATATCCCTGTTACATCCAGCCCCAGCTGTGCCATCCTCTGGACTCTACCAGATAACTTGTAGCTGGGCCACACAATGGCAAGGGCAGCACCGGTCAACAGCCCGAATGCACGGGTATCTGTTCCGAAATAGACTCGGCTTGGATCCGAACCCGGCTCATGAAGCAGAGCCATGAGAAGCGCCGATAATGCTGCCAGCGTACAAATAAATACAAACATCTGGCCTCGTTTTGGGAACAATTTGAGTCCAATCAGCATAAGAAGCGGCCATAGGAGGTAGAACTGCTCTTCTACGGCCAGGGACCACATATGTCCAAGCGGCGAGGGTGGACCAAACGATTCGAAGTAGGATATATCCTGGAAAATAAATTGCCAATTGCTTATGTATGTAACGGCAGCAGCAACGTCATAGCGCAAGGAAGCGAGCCGAGAAGTATCAAATAAAGTCATCCACACCACGGTCATGAGGAGCATGATCAGCATCGCGGGCAGAAGTCGCCTGAACCTTCGATACCAGAATTGCTTCAGATCAATTCTTCCATGATGATGCCACTCTATGGCGAGGATGTTTGTAATTAAATAGCCGGATAATACAAAGAAAATGCTGACACCTAGAAATCCACCGGGAGCTTCATCAAGTCCCCAGTGGTAGCACATAACGCCAATCAGCGCCAAGGCTCTGAGTCCATCCAGCCCCGGCATATAGCGGGAGCCTGTTTTCATTGGTTTAGGCATGAGATTTCACCTCAGCCTTGCACACATGCTGCAGATTCTGGTCTGAAAACGGAGTCATCTCCGCATAGCTCATATTCACAAACGTCTGGGTGTGTGGAGTCAAGTAAGTGGTCATTTGGAACATGCGAAAACCTTTCCTTTCACAAACAATTTCAATAGGTTAATACTAACACTGCAGCAAAATAAGGAAATGACAAAAAGGTAAAGTACAGGTCACATTGTTGAAGTCAAAAATGAGACCAGAATTATAATGATATCAGCTCCTGATCTGGCTTCAAGAGGGAGCAAAAGGAAGGACACTCAGCTCCTGTCTCTGTATCTCATCCCGTACAACCATCTCGGGCAGCAGCGCAATCCCGTCACCTGCCATGACACAGCGTTTAATGGCTTCTGGATTACCCAGCTCCAAGCGGACATTGAACGGGATGCCATGTGCTCGCAGCACCTTTTCCAGCATAATCCGATAATTGCAGCTGGCTTCCGCCATAAACCAGTCCGTATGCTTTAAATCGTTAATTTCAAGCTGGTTCAGCTGTAAGAGCGGGTTCTTCGGGCTTGAGACGAGTACAAGCGGCTCTTCTCTGATCACAATCGTATTCAGGGTTGGCTCGGGCAGTGTATTTCCAAGAATCAGCCCGATATCGAATTCCCCTTCCTTAACCTGATCTAGGATATAATCCTCCCGATCGGCTTGCAGCCTTATATTCATCTCGGGGTAAGACTCCCGTATCGCCTGAATGACCTGTGGAAGGAAATAGGAGGCGATGGAATCAATTGTACCGATAGATAAAGTCCCGCCGCCTTGCATGGCCAGCTTTTCTTTGGACTGATCGTACAGCTCGATAATCTGGACAGCAATCTTTAGCAGCTCTTCACCGGACGAAGTGAGACGAAGCGTTTTGCCGTGGCGTTCAAACAATTTGACATTGTATTCCTTCTCCAGCTTCTGAATCTGGGTCGTGACGCTGGATTGGGCATAGCCGAGCTCTTCTGCCGCTCGGGTGAAGCTTTGACGCAGGGCGACCTGCCGAAATGTTTTGAGATATATAAAATCCATGAGCCCACCTCATCAATAATATTGATAATACATATCAACTATTATAGATAACAGTGATGCTGCACGCTATGATAAATTAAAATAAATACAACGTATTGGAGGCAGCTGTAACATGTTAAGCGAGCAAAACTTGAAAGGCATCTACGTACCTGTCGTTACTCCATTCCAAACTAATCATACTCTTGATCTAGCCTCATTTGAATCCTACTTAAAGCACCTTTTGGTCCATGATATTAATGGCCTTGTCATCAACGGAACGACTGGAGAGTGTCCAACGACCAGCTGGGAAGAGGTCACGAGCCAAGTCGAAATAGCGAAGATTGTAATGAAACAGCTGAATAAAACGGTTCCCATTGTCATTGGCACCGGAACCAATGACACACTCTCATCGCTTAAGCGGACAGAGCGTGCAGGAGAGCTGGGCGCAGATGCAGTCCTTGTAGTAACTCCATACTACAACAAGCCGACCGGCAAGGGAGTTGTAGCACATTTTAGTAAAATAGCGGAAGCTGGCGTCCCTGTCATTGCTTATGAAATTCCAGGCCGAACGGGAATCCGGTTATCCGTGGATACAATAAGAGAAATCCTTGATATCCCGCAGGTCATCGGATTGAAAGACAGCTCAGGCGGTGTAGAGCTGGTCTCAGAGCTGTCTCGGTATGGCTCGAAGCCGGTGCTCTGCGGCGAGGATCTTCTGTTCCACGCTTCTCTGAGCCAAGGGGCAAGTGGAGGGATGCTGGCATCAGCCAACCTGAATACGGCGAAATTTATTGACGTATATAATCGGTATATTAGCGGTGAGGTCTCCGAATCGAAGAAGCAATTCGATGAACTGGTTCCGCTGATCCGTCTGTTGTTCCAGGAAGAGCCGAACCCGGCACCGCTCAAATGGATCTTGACTGAGCTCGGCTGGATTGAATCCGACTCGGTTCGTCTGCCTCTGCTTCCGATCTCTGATCCCTTGAAGGAAAAGATCAAGAAGCATATTTAAAGCATTTAAACGCGTAAAAGGGGTGCAGCCTTGGAGAGGCTGCACCCCTTTTTTTGAGAACAATAAAAGAGCCGTTATCTTCGTTCAATAACCTGTTCACGTCTTGGCCCTACAGAAATGGTCCTAATGCTTACACCAATACTTGCCTCAATAAACTCCACATATGCAATGGCTTCCTTCGGCAAATCATCAAATTTGCGAATTTGAGTAATATCGCTTTTCCAGCCTGGTAGAGTAGAGATGACTGGTTTTGCCCCATTCAGCTTGCTAGTCACCGGAAAGGCCTGTGTTGTACTGCCATCTTCCAGCTCATATGCGGTGCATATTGGGATCTCGTCCAGATAACCGAGTACATCAAGATTGGTGAGGCATACCTCCGTTGCATTCTGGATGGAACAGCCGTACTTCGTTGCAACCACATCAAACCAGCCCATCCGTCTTGGTCTTCCGGTCGTCGCACCAAACTCGCCGGCGTCACCGCCAAGTCCGCGCAGTTCATCTGCTTCTTCACCTTGAATCTCCGATACGAAGGGACCAGCACCTACACAGCTGGAATAAGCCTTGACTACGGCAATGACTCTGCTGATGGAGGATGCCGGAAGTCCGGCACCGACAGGAGCATAACCGGACAGGGTTGAAGAAGAAGTGGAGTATGGATATATCCCATGATCCGGATCACGCAGTGCTCCGAGCTGTCCTTCCAGTAAAATGGATTCTCCATTCAGGTTAGCTTTTTGCAGAACCTCAGTTGTGTTCTTTACGTATGGAGCTAGAAAATCTGCCTCCGCTTTAAGCTGCTCCATAAGGACCTCTGGATGGATAGGTTCACGGTTATAATAATGCTGAAGCATGATGTTCTTGGGCTCGAGTAGTCTCTCCACCCGTTCTCTAAGACGTGCTTCATCGAACAGATCGGAGACCTGAATGCCAAGCTTGGCATACTTGTCTGCATAGAAGGGAGCAATTCCTCTCTTCGTCGAGCCGAATCCGCGTGAACCCAGACGCTCCTCTTCCAGCTCATCGAACAGACGGTGAATACTCAGCACGACCTGTGCCCGTTCGGAAACGTATAGGACGGGTGCGGGTACCCCTTTATCCTCGAGCAATTGCAATTCCTTCTGTAACATGCCGGTGTCCAGGGCCGTTCCCGGACCGATGATATTCGTTACATTCGGGTAGAACACCCCTGAAGGCAGCATGTGCAGAGCGAATTTTCCGTAGTGATTAATAATAGTATGTCCTGCATTACTCCCGCCTTGAAAGCGAACGACATACGAAGAGGCTGCGGATAATACATCCGTCATCTTCCCTTTGCCCTCATCTCCCCAATTCGCACCCACGATTGCTGTAACTGTCAATTGAATTGCCTCCCCATTTGTAATTACATCCAGAGACTATTATAATTTCATTCGTTATATAAGAAAAAGTAATATTACTAATAGTTAATATAAAGAGAGGTAATACCATGAATGTTAATTTAGAATGGTATCGTGTTTTTTACCAGGTAGCGAAGACAGGAAGCCTGACCCGAGCTGCGGCGCTACTGCACATTACTCAGCCGGCAGTCAGTCATACCCTCAAACAAATGGAGGAGCAGCTTGGAGGATCGCTGTTCTTCAGAACCTCAAGGGGAGTTCAGCTTACGACCGAAGGAAAAGTGCTGCTAGGCTATATCGAACAGGCATTTATTAATGTAAACATGGGTGAAAAAGCGATCGCAGAAATGCACAATCTGGACAAAGGTGAAATCCATATCGGGGCCAGCGATACGTTATGCAAATATTTTTTGCTCCCATACCTTGACCGTTACAGGGCCGAGTACCCTAACATTCGCATTCATGTGACGAATCGGACCACACCCGAGACGATCCAGCTGCTGAAGGACGGGCGAATCGACTTTGGCATCGTTAGTCTCCCCGTAACCGATAGACAGGTTGAAGTGAAAGAAAGCTCCGCTATTCAAGATTGTCTCGTTGGCGGGAAGGGCTATTCTCATTTGGGAAACACCATCTTTACTGGCGAAGAACTGGGACAATATCCGATTCTCATGCTGGAAAAAGGAGCGAGTACACGAAAATACATCGATGATTATGCGGTTGCGCACGATATGCAGATTATCCCGGAGATTGAGCTTGGCAGTATTGACCTCCTCGTTCAATTCGCGCTAAGGGATTTTGGTCTTGCCTTTGTTATACGGGATTATGTAATGAATGAACTTAGAGAGGGATCGCTGGTGGAGATTCCGTTAGCTGCTCCTATTCCCAAAAGGCATGTTGGTGTTGCTACACTGCGAGGTGTACCGTTGTCTGCTGCTTCCAGTTCTTTTCTCTCCCTGCTGCCTGATCAGCGTTATAATGGAATTACATGATCATTGACAAGACAGATGAGAGGATCATGCAGAGGGGGTAAACAATGAGGACTTGGCTTAAGCAGCTTCGCAAAGGTTATGGCAAAAAGCTGGTTTCATTACATACCTGGAATGGCTGGATCGTAGTTGTACTAGCTGTGACCGGTTTGATCCTTATCGGCGGTTTTTGGCGGAGTTTACTGGGAGAAGGACGGGTATGGATTAAAACGCTCCATATTATTGTCGGTGTGGCATCGATTCTTCCGGTGCTCTATTACCTTCTGCTTGCCGGGAAGCACTGGAAACAGCTGAAGCATAAGCCTTGGCAGCGGTTAAACGTCGTTATCGTATTGGTGCTTCTTACAGGCTGGTTTATCTCAGGTGTGCTGCTATGGCAGTTCAAGCAGGTAGGACCTGCTGCAGCCAATGCAGCGTTGGTTGTTCATGATGTGTTGACATGGATTGGTCTACCCTACATTATTTATCACTCCATTACTAGATTGAAATGGTTCAAGGAGCCTGCGCGCCGTACGATCCAACAGGGACGTAAGGATAACCCGCTTCATCCTGCGGCCCCACAGCCTATATACACGAGAAGAGCTTTTATCGGTGGAGTGATTGGCATCGGGTTAACCGTAACGCTGGCTCCATCTTTTTTAAAATGGCTTGGCAGCTTTGGCGGGAGCAATTCGATGGAAAATCTGCTTAAACAGAACGAGAACAAACTTATTCCTACACCAGTACCGCACTCAGCGTCTCAGCATCCCATGGGTGGGGGAGCGGAGGGGAATTTCCGGGTATATACCGTAACGAAAATACCTGTCTTCACCAACGAGAACTGGTCCTTCACCATTGATGGTAAGGTGGATAACCGCCTAAGCTGGAGCTGGGAGGAGTTTGTTCAGGTGAAGCGTACGGTGCAGGTGAGTGACTTTCACTGCGTAACAGGCTGGTCAGTCTACAACAATACCTGGGAGGGCATACGGCTAAAAGATCTGCTGAAGCAGGCCGGAGTGCAGCAAACAGCCCAGACGGTAAAGTTCTATTCGGGAGACGGCGTGTATACAGATACACTGACACTGGAGCAGGCAGATCTGGATGATGTGATGGTCGCTGTCCTGCATGACGGAAACCCGATCCCCAGCGACCTCGGTGGTCCGGTCAGACTCATTGTACCGAAGATGTATGCCTATAAATCGGTTAAATGGCTGACCCGGATCGAGTTAATTGAGGGTGAGCATGTCGGCTACTGGGAAGAGCGGGGCTATTCGAATGATGCTTGGGTGAAGAACAGCTAAAAAATGAGCTGAAGCCTATGGAAGCCATGAAACAATCTATCGATTACCTATCTATAGTCTTTATCTTTTATCGTCTAAAAGCTAAGCCAGTCTCCTCCAGAGCAGCTCTAAGCTTGGGCAGTGATGCGGGCCCCATACCGTGAAATTTTAAAATCTCTTTTTCACTGTAGGTGGACAGCTGCTCCAAGGTAGTAATTCCATGATGCTCCAATGCCCGTCTTGCCGGTGCAGATAGCAGGGCCAGGAACCCGCTGTCAGGTTTTCTCTCCTTCTCACAGGTGGGGCATGTTGGACAATCACTGCTTTTATAATATTGGTGACCCTTGCTGCAGGTTCTCAGGCTCTGATTGGAAGTTTCCATGAATACAATGTCCTCCTATGAAATGATCTGTTTATCAGAATTACGCGTTCATTATTTTTTCGGCAAAATCAACATACGCCAGCAGCTTCGGAAGCTCCTCCGGAGGAGAGCCGTCTTGTACACACCAGCAGTTTCCCATCGCGGTTTCTACATAGAGACATTGCCGCAGTATTTCACCAGGAATATGAAGCTTCTTCTCCAGGGTGAGGATGATACTGTTAATCTTGTCGTACAGCTTAGGCGTAATCTCTTCCTCAAATTCATTCAAGATAAAGCGGGGGGTGTCCCAAATCGGATCGCCAATGACGCCCTTCGGATCGATCACCGTATACTCCCCATGCGGGCCCAGTAGAATATTATCATGATGAAAATCTCCATGCAGAAGACGTTCTTTACAATAAAGCGAAGAGAGGGAGGTACAAATCTCCTGGGCTTTTTTCATATGCAAGTAAAGCTCCTGAGCATCCTGCCGTTGACTCATGTAACTCGTAATTCGGTTCACCCACGTAAGATAGGTTGGGTAGATCTCCGGGTCAGCCGGTTCGACATGCAGGTCTGTATACAGGGAAGAGAAGACGGTAAGTCTTTGCTCAAGTGAGCTCTCTTTTCTCAGCGTATATCCTGGCTCAATTCGCTCCGCCAAAATAATGCAGTGCTCACGATCTATATCGTAAACCTTGCAGAAAGGCCTTCCGTTATACTGCTCAAGGGTGCTGAATTCGGTTAACGTTTCTGTAGCAGCAGGGTTGCCAAACTTTAATATGGAGCTGCCGTAGAGGGCGGACTCGCATTTGAACACCAGGTTGGCCGAGTAGGAAGGAATGAACTCAAATGAAGACAGGGACCACTGATCTGCGTAGATGCCGAGATATTGTTGGACTTTCACATAAACTTGTTCACCAAAGTGGTCTTTAATCTTTGCGGCTTCCTCTGACTTAAAGTTATAGTTCATTTTGAATCGCTCCCCCTATTCTCGATCTTACTTTTACATATATTAGTTCAGCAGGAAATAGGATAGCAAGCTTCTCCAATCCGACAAACAGCAGCTTAATTCAAAATATTGCGACACCTCACGCTCTTAGGCTCGTATTAACAAAAATAGATGGAAATAAGGAGGAGATCTCACACGTGGAATTAGTCTTAGAGAATATTGTCAAAAGCTTTGGAAAGAAGAACGTACTGCAAAACACCGGATTTACGTTTGAACAAGGCAAGATTTACGGTCTTCTCGGACGGAATGGCGCAGGAAAAACGACTCTTTTTAATGGCTTGAGCGGGGAAACCAAGCTTGATGGCGGTAATGCATGGCTGCTGGATAATGGTATCCGCCGTGAGCTGAAAGAGGATGATATCGGATATGTCTACTCCTTGCCTATATTGCCTGAATTCCTGACGGGATACGAATTCGTAAAGTTCTTCTTGGACATTAACAGGGATAAGCTGCAGACGGATACCCAGATCGACGAATACTTCGAGATGATGAGAATTACAATGGAGGATCGGCATCGTCTTATTAAGAACTATTCACACGGGATGAAGAATAAAATTCAGATGCTGCTATTTCTCATTACGAAGCCGCCGGTGATCCTGCTGGACGAACCGTTGACCTCGTTTGACGTGATTGTCGCACTGGAGATGAAAAATTTACTGCGGTCGATGAAGAAGGATCATATTCTGATCTTCTCTACGCATATTTTGCAGCTGGCCTCCGATCTGTGTGATGAACTAGTCATCTTGAACAAAGGGCAATTGTCTTCGGTACCGAAAGAGCTGCTTGGCAGTCCTGGCTTCGAACAGAGCGTTATCGACCTGCTGCAGGATGATGCGGATGGGGAGGAGAGACCGGATGCTCCGAACACTTAATACGATTCTTCATCTTCAAGTATCCTCTATTGCAAACCGATTAATCTATTATGTTCGGCGGCTTCCGCTCATCGGTGGTCTGGTTAGTGACAATGTCTATTCCAGAGTGGGTGTGAAGAAGGCAGTGGCCATTGCTGCACTGCTGCTGTCTATTGTGTGGGGATTCCTGACCAGTATGCTGTATGTCGGCCTTGTCGTTTATTTTCCGGTGGTCACCTTGGGCCAAGAGCTGCCTATAGAGCGTCAGCTGGACATCTTTTGGCATATTTTCTTCATTATCACATTTATTATTGCTGGAGTATCCAATGCCAGAATACTTGAACCGAAGCGGAGCAAATACATCTCGGTTAAGCTGTTGCGGCTTCCGGCAACACGATATATGCGGGCGACGCTCAGCTATAAATACGTTACCTTATTTGTTTATTTACTGACAGCGGTGCTCCTTTTTTCCTCGCTGCTTGGTGCACCGATGCTGCAAGGCATTCTCCTCACGGCTGCTGCTGTAATGTGGCGGATCGTATGGGAATATTTTCATTATTGGTTGTTTCGGCGAAGCGGCAGTATATTGATCAAGAACAACGTCATCGTTTGGACCGTCATTTTCATTGGATACATCGCAGCATATGCGCCATTACTGTTTGAATGGGCTCTGGCTTGGGGGGCAATGTTAACTTCGGCTGTGCCTTTATACGTCATTTGCATTTTACTGGGAGGCATTGCGAGTGTTGTTCTCTTCTGGCGACTGGACTATACGGATGCGGTAGACGCGGCGACGAAGCGGGATGACCCGCTGCTGGACCTGGGCCGGATGATGGCGGATGCGCAGCAAACAGCCGTCAAGGCGAAGGACAGTGATTACGATCTAGAGGGGACGAACGATAGCAGGAGGACATTCGAGAAAAAAGAGGGGTACGATTATATTAATGCCATCTTCTTCTCGAGACACAAAAGCTTGATCCGGCGGCCGCTGTATAAGCGTTTGGCCATCGTTGCTGCCCTCGGGACGGCCTTGATTCTTGCGGGATTTCTATACCGAGAGCCGATGGCTGCCGCGGCTTCTAGCATAGGGACATTCTTTCCGGGGCTGATCCTCATCATGGCCTATTTGACCGTCGGGGAACAATTGTGCAAAGTGCTGTTTTTCCATTGTGATCTGAAGCTGCTGCGGCAAAGCTTCTACCGACAGGATGCGCCGAAGCACTTTCGGATCCGCCTTAGTAGGATTCTGGGCATGAACCTGCTCCTCGCAGCCGTACTTGCCTTGGTGCTGACGCTGGCGGCTGTCGCTGCAGGAGGGTTAACAACAGCAATCGACTATGTATTTTTGTGGGTAAGCACATTATCGCTGGCTGTATTTTTCTCCGTGCATCACTTGTTTTTGTATTATATATTCCAGCCGTACACGACAGAGCTGAATACGAAAAATCCGTTCTTTTATCTCTTCAGCTGGATTGTGTCAGGCGTCTTTGTCCTATCGATCAGCTTAAGACCAGATCCGGTTGTTTTTTCAATATGTACGGCTGTTATAGCCCTGCTCTATCTTGTGGCTGCTCTGCCCTTGGTTCGCAAGTATGCTCCTCGTACGTTTCGGGTGAAGTGAATGTTCGGCATATGCGATACATCTATACAGTGACCACTTGCCGATTGTGAGCTGTGACAACTGCCTTATTGCAGGTATAATCGGATACCGTTATAATAAAACTAAAGAAGGAGCCGTGCGCCAACACGACTCCGAGCACAGTAGACCGCTTCAAAGGCGGTTGGCTTCTGAAATAAGATCAGATTTAGACCGTAACCTTGCTATGGGGCGGTCTATTTCTTGTGGTTAATCATAGCGATGATGGCGACGACCAGCGTTAATAGTGCAACAATAAGTGCGCCAAAACTGATCATAAGCATCAAAGCATCCTTAACGTGAGTCGTAGTTTGTTGGATCCACCAAGTAAGTACTTTTAGCCGTTGGATGCTGACAAAGTTGATGATGGGCGTAGACACACATCCTCTAGGAGTTATAGTTACAAATTGCAAATGTATTCATAATTTTTAATTACTGTTATATATGTTTGGGTTTCTCCCCGTTCCCGATGCCCACCGGGTTCTCCTCATAGCTGATCCAGTCGCTCCAGCTCCCTGCATACAGCTTCACATTCTCATATCCTGCTTCTGTTAACGCCAGTACATTGGGACAAGCCGTTACGCCGGAGCCGCAATATACAATAACATCTTGATCTTTGGACACTGCTTCAAACCGTTTGCTTAACTCCTCAGCTGACTTGAATTTAGTTGATCCTTCCTGAAGGTTATCCTTCCAGAAATATGAGGCAGCGCCTGGTATATGACCTGCTTTTTTATCCAGCGGCTCTACCTCTCCCAGGTATCTCGGGTATTCACGTGAGTCGATTAACATAGCAGATCCAGTGGTGGAAGCCTTCCGCACTTCTTCTAGATCAGCCAGTAGGTGAGACTGGAGATGCGGGGTGTAGGATGCCGGAATCCGAATCGGTACATCGGCAGTGACCGGAAAGCTCGCAGCCTGCCATGCCGCAAATCCCTCATCCATAATATATACCTGCTCATGACCGAGATAGCGCATCAGCCACCAGAATCTTGACGCCATTGCACCGCCTTGATCATCGTAAGCAATAATTCGGGTCTCGTTACTAATGCCCGCCTTGCGAATTCGGTCAACCAGCTGATCTACATCAGGCAGTGGATGCCGTCCGCCATGTCCTTGTTCATGCAAGGGTGAAGACAAATCCTGCTCCAGATCAAAATATACGGCCCCTGGTATATGGCTTTCATTAAAGGCTTGTCTACCCGTCTCTGGTTGACCCAGAGCAAAACGGCAATCGACAATCGCGATGTCCGGTTCATACATACGGGCTAGCACCCATTTCATGGATACGATAAATTTCATAGCTCATCACCGCTCTTTATTGGAATGTTGGTTAATACATGATATATGCAAATACATCGGGTCTAGCTGTATTTTACTTTATATAGAGCTCATCGCCAATCCGAATGTGGAGTAAGAATCTCCTTAAATAAGTGCCTCGAAGCCAATATTATTTATCCCTCAAAAGCCTATGAGTAGGAGGTGGACCAGGAAGAAGTAAGCAGAAGTATTTCGTATTCATGCATTTTATGAAAAAGTTGAATGGATCTGAGTTAAGGATATTCCTAATCATTGAAGCCTGCTTAGGACGATAAATATCGATGCGATCAGACCTTTACTCCAATGAAAAAAAATCCTACTTGACGTTTGACATGAGTTTCATATTCAATCGTTGTCTTTGTCTTAGTATTTCATGTAGTAAATAATGCTCAAATTTGCCATATACAGCAATAGGCAGTCCAAATCCATTTATAATAGATGTTTAGACAGTGGTTGAATTTTAGCAGAACATACAGGAGGTCAATGATAAGATGAGTGAGGAAATGAACGAAGAGCAAAATGAACAGCTGGATCAAGCTCCTGGCTGGGATGCTATAGATGAAGCATTAAAGCCTATTTATGGAGACCAGGAGCCTAAGCATTACGGAACTTTGCTTCCATATTCTCTTGGAGGTCAGGATCCGCTTGATGGGATCAGTGCATATAAATCCGAGCAAGGGGGCCCGCATTGGCATATTGTCACTTATGGATTTTCCGAGCTATATACAAAGGAATCTGAAAATATGGAGGACAGCGGCTTTGGATTCGAGCTGACCTTCAGAGTCGCGCGGAGCGAATCAGAGGAGGAGCCGCCGGCCTGGGCGCTTAACCTGCTGCAAAATATGGGCAGATATGTGTTCGGGAGCGGGAACATTTTTAAAGCAGGAGATTATATGGATGCGAATGGACCTATTTGCCTGGGGGCGGATACCTTGCTCACGGCCCTCGCGTTTACTCATGATCCGGAGCTTTCACCCATCGAGACGCCTAATGGAAGAGTGGAGTTTATTCAAATGGCAGGTATAACGGGGGCTCGAGCACCGGCTTCCTGTTCGTAGATACACTGGACTGGATGCCGTCAGAGAGGAAGATGTTTAGAAAGACTCCGGCCAAATTAACCATCGGAGCGAAGCAGGCTGATATCGTTGGCAAGCTGCTTCAAGGCCGGATATTAAAAGGCAGGACGCTGAGACTGTTAAGCCAAAATATTCAGGTTGTGTTCGAGCCAGGGGATATAGCGGGTTGTAAAGAAGAAGAGAGTAACATCACCATTACTCTGAATGAGCAGGCAGCAGCTGAGTTTACACATAAGCTTGTACCTAAAGAAGGCTCGGTCCCAATTTTATCCGTAAATATTGTTCTAAATATTATAAAGACTTTAATCCGGGATCGTGAAGGCAGCATCGTAGAAACCATCGGTTAATGAAAAGAGCTTAGATGGTTATAGATTCAAAGGAGGGGAGAATGATGGGATATTTAACGATTGGGGAATTGCTTCACACGGAAGACCACGCTTGGGAAGAGCTTGAGAATATGCTGAGCCAGGGTAAAAACAAGAGTGTGATCATTCCCGCAGAGCATGACACAGGAGCAGACACGCTATATCGTTTGCAGGTCAGCACCAAATCCTACCTGGGCGCAGTTGCTTACGAAACGGCAGGTATCCTGTTTGACCATGGCTGGATTACCTTGCTCGGTGCAGGCGGTGACGGTATATATGGCAGTCTTCCGTTCTGGAATGGACTTCTCGATCGCGAAGGCGTTCCGGCTCTCGAAGGAATGCTGCTTGTCGCATACGATGCGGCGGGCGGTTTTTTCAGTTTGAATATCGGTCGTTTCGGAAATGACGGACACATCTATTACTATGCGCCGGATACATTGGAGTGGGAATCGACGGAGCTTGCTTATTCTGGTTTTGTTAGCTGGCTCGCTGATGGTGATCTAGCCCAGTATTATGAGACGTTTCGCTGGAAAGGGTGGCAGGAGGAGTCGAATGGGCTTCAGCCAGGTGAGGTGTTTACCTATTATCCACCCCTTTGGACGGAGGAAGGGAGCGGAGCAGACAGCAGTAAAGTGAAGACCTCGGTTATTGAAGCATGGAATACCGTTTTGGGTATCTAGATGATCTGAGGAAACATCCACATAGAAGCTGGATTGCTTCATTAACAAAAAGCCGCCACATGGCGGCTTCGAATATGTTTTACATTATTCAGCAGGCTTCTGTGCAAGCTCAGGTGTCGGTCTCTGCCAAGTAATCTGATGCTTCGTACCGCTGAGCTGCTCGTAGAACAGGAGCGTTTTTTTGCTAAAGAACCGGCGCAGCACATGAAGGGCAAACCAGCCGTCCATGACGAAGATGACAAAAGCAAACAGCGTACTTCCATAGGAAGGAAGACTCGCCGTTACAATCATCAGGTTTAAGCCGAAAAATATCCAGTACAGCAGCCCATATCTGATCGTAAGACCGGTAAGCTTCAGCCTTCCCGCCTCTCCAGTCAAATGAATGCGGACAAGCCATTTACCAAAGGTTCTTCCCTTATTTAGAAAAGGAAACACCATGAAATATAAGCCGGTAACGATCCAAAAGGCAGCAGGTACATCTAGAATGCTAGCGATATTGAACAAGATCAAGCAGATGAACCCATCAAATAAGAGCGCTACTGCACGTCTGGTATAGGACACTCGTTTTCAAGCAATATCGACTTCTTTATCAAGGTGCTCAATTCTAGGCAGTAATCCTGTGAACCACTCGGCAAGCAGGAATCCAATCATACCGCCAAGCGTGTTCATAATCAGATCATCTACATCGAACACGCGGTAGGGATGATCATAGAAACCGAATATGCCTGTCAGCTGTGTTATCTCGAAGGATAACGAGAGGAGGAAGCACAACAGGATCCCACGGACCCAGCGTGTTCGGAAATAATAACGCAGAAAGAGGCCAAAAGGTACGGTCAGAACGATATTAAAGACAACCTGAAGAAAGGCTCTTTCCGTAAGCAATTTCCAGTAAGTGCTGACATCCTGGGCTGAAACATTCGTTTCTTTGAGGATGTCATGTATGAAATTAAACGGGATGAGCTGATATGGAATACCAGATAAGGGTTCATTATGCCTCGCCGCCGGCAGCGGCAGAAGAACAAGGAAATAAGCGGTCATTAAATAAAGCAGCAACAGATACAGCATTATCGCCCTAACCTTATTAATGTAGCCATGTTTTCGATACTGCACAATAAGAAACGGAAGTGTAAAAAACAAGGCGGCTATAGGAAAGGTCATGAAGGCGTAGGAGATCGGAAACAGATACGATTGAAACATGAATACACCTACCTATGTAAATTAAGTCATAATAAATGGACGGATCATGATATTTTACCCTAAAAGTCGGTATGTAATTGTTACATTTTATTCATATCACTGGATACTGATAAAAAATGAGCCAGAGTCTCAGCTTGGAGACTCTGGCTCATTTTTTTAAACAAGAAACTATTCCCATTGTAGTTGAACTATTACACTTCCGATGTGCTTGGTTTCTGCTGAACAGGAGGCAGCAGGTCATCTTCTCCGTGGATGTTGTGTTTACCATATCTAAGGAAGATCCAAACACCAAGCAGAATGATAAATCCTGCAATGAGCTGGATGCCGGTCAGTGCCTCACCGAGCAGCATCCAGGCAAGAATGGACGCGAACACGGGCTCCCCGAGCACAGACATGGATACGGTTGTGGCATTCATCACCTTGAGCAGCCAGTTGAACAGATAGTGTCCGAAAAGGGTAGGGACGATCGCCAGCAGGAGGAATATGCCCCATTCTCTTGCATCATACCCGGTAAAGGGAATTTGATTGACCCCATTATAGGCGGCAAGAGCAGAACCAGCGAATAAAAATACCCAGAAGTTATATACATAAGCACTGATGTTTTTTCTAAGATGCTGTCCAAACAGCATGTGTACGGCTACCGCAATGGTTCCCAGAAAAGATAGAAAATCTCCGAACAGTGCATCACCAGATATTCGAAAATCCCCTGCACCAATGACGACAGAGCCGATGACCGCCATACCCATCCCCATGAGCATGACTTTATTGGGACGGATCCCGAACAGCCACATGGACCCGAGCATTACAAGGATCGGCTCCAGTGTGAGAATAACGGTTGAACTGGCCACAGTGGTGAGCCGGAGCGAGCCCATCCATAATAGAAAGTGGAGACCCAGCATCAGGCCTGATGCGGCCAGGTACAGCCATTCTTTTTTAGTCAGCCGAACGATATCATGACGGTATTTATACAGCAGAGGGGCCATGAGCAAATTGGTGAGAAACAGACGGTACATCGCAATAACAGATACTTCTGCATCCGACCAGCGAACAAAGATGGAAGAGAATGAGATGGCAATGATACCGATAATATACAGCATTTCATACTTACTGAAGGAACTTTTAGTGCTAGACATGATCGTATACTCCTGTGGTGTATGTATTTTGCTTAAGCTTAACTCAAACATACACATTATACCGGAGCAGCAGGTAATTAGGAATAGCATTTCATTGGCAGAAGAGACCCTGTACCGAATGCTCAGCTGATTAACAAGAATGGGATTCGTGTAATAAACAGTAAGGCGATTTCAATTGGAGGTAACTCGGATGAAAAAAAGAAACCGACAAACAACAGCCACCTTAAGTGTAACGATCTTGCTGCTGACTGCAGCGATTACTTCGGCAGAACAGACTGCAGCGGCTGAAGCGACGGCAAGCCTGGAAGCGACGAGCACTGCAGAGCCAATCGTCCGCGGAACCATCGTCGAGACGCAAGCGGAAACACAAAAGGAACAAGCTGAAGAGAATATAATAGAAGAAACGGCGATCTATACAGGTCTCGCTGACCCCCATACGGCTGAGTTTAAAATTGATGGTGAGGCTGCAGCTTTTCAGCTGGAAGAAGGCTTGATGGAGCAATTGGAGAATTTACGCAGTGGAACACAAATGGAGCTGAAGTATACCGTTAAAACATTCGATAATTTGCCGGATGTAAGGCAGCTCGTACTTCATGAGGTGGAGATGACAGACAAGAAGAAGGTGGACTAAGAGGAAAAGCTTGTGTATTGTGCAGGGAAGGATTTATTTATGAATGCGTTTACATACACCTGTAGTAAACCCATCAAAGAACGTCAGGCTTATGCCTGGCGTTTTTTGATGTAGAAATAACTCTTGCCTCTTTGAGTAATATGGAATAATATGGATTGAATATTCGGGGGATTGAAGGTGAGCTGTGGTATGAAGTTTGTCATTATCTTTGGGCCCCAGGCTGTCGGTAAAATGACGGTAGGGCAGGAGCTGGAGAAGATTACAGATCTGAAGCTGTTTCATAATCATATGACGATTGATCTGGTATCCCGCTTTTTTAGCTATGGAACCCCTTTAGGGAAGCGGCTGGTGGGGCTGTTTCGCAGAGAGATATTTGAAGAGGTGTCCAAAAGCGATCTGCCAGGTCTCATGTTCACGTATGTGTGGGCTTTTGACCATCCGGAGGATTGGGCTTATATTGAGGAGATCAGCCAGGTTTTTGAGTCCAGAGGGGGAACTGTATACTACGTAGAATTGGAAGCCGGTGTAGAGGAAAGGCTGGAACGCAACAAAACACCCAATCGACTTGAGCATAAACCGACCAAACGCGATATTGAATTCTCTGAACGGGATTTGCTTCGAACGATGGAACGCCATCGGCTGAATTCCTTGGAAGGGGAAATCAAGAAGGAGCATTACATAAGAATTAACAATACTGAGCTGAACCCGGAGGAAACCGCGCAGCGGATTAAAGAAGCGTTTCAATTATAGAATACCGAAATGCAAAATGAATATGTCTCAGGTAAACCGTGAAGGATGTGGATAGTTTGAAAAGAATAATCAGCGGAGGAATTCTGCTCATTAGTGGAACGGTATTATATACAGGAATTCGTATTTCAACAGTGTTTTATGCCGAGAGCTTAGGTGGATGGTCGACTCCGCCGGGTAAATTTGGCACTGCACTTGTAGAATCAGGGGCAGTTTTACCTAGAAATTTGTCAGTTGCACTGATGATAGCAGGAGTCGCACTTGTTCTTTGGGAGTGTTTTGATAAACAAATCATTAAGCTCTTTACTCCTTCCAGCTGATAACTGTGCAGCAGAATGGATGAAGAGAAGCTGATTCTGTTGTAAGAAGTGTAAGAAGGGCACTCTTGGAAATGGACACCTATGAATGGTACTCTAATGGGGAGAGATTAATGCTATTAAAAGGGAGAAACCAACATGAGATCAGAAGACCAAGTCAAACGCAAATTAAATGAACTGAAACGTCAACTGGATATGATGAAGAGCCGATTGTCCGCTGAAGAAGTGGCGGCTAATGTACAGGTACTTCGTTTGGAGGATATGATCATGATGCTGGAATGGGTCATCGATCAGCCAAGCGGCAGCTATCACGTGTAAAGGATTTGTATAAATCGATAGGAGAGGAAGCGAATGGTATCCATTAATCCTAGTGAGCAGAGTGAACGTGAGAATTATAAATTACTGACAGGCAGCATTATTCCGCGGCCGGTTGCTTTTGTTACGACATTATCCAAGGATGGTGTGCTGAATGCTGCTCCGTACAGCTATTTTAATATCGTCACATCCAATCCACCCATGATATCCATCTCCGTGCAGCGCAAGGACGGTCAGATGAAGGATACGGCCCGTAATGCCAATGAACGTGGAGAATTTGTTGTACATATTTCAGATGAGACATACATCGAGGAAATTAACAAGACAGCGGCTAATCTGCCTGAGAATGAGAGTGAGATCGCTCTGACGAATTTGACCCTCGCAGATAGCGTTCAGATCGAAGTTCCTGGCATTGCGGAGTCCAGAATACGGATGGAGTGCGTGCTGGAGCATTCCATATCTCTCGGTGGGGAGAAGAATCTGCCCGGATGCGATCTGTTGATTGGACGAGTCGTACATTTTCATGTAGATGATGAGCTCTATTATGAGGGTAAGATTCGGATGAAGGATTTGCGCCCGGTATCAAGATTAGCAGGCAATGATTACAGCAAATTGGGAGAGTTCTTCTCATTGCAGCGGCCTGAATAACATCATCCAAAGGTTGACTTCGTCATAACACAAACGCTGAAGAGTCCCCAGTTTAGGGAGGCTCTTCAGCGTCTTGTCATATAAAAGGGGAGATTCACCTGGAAAGCCTAAGCCTCAATCGGCCTCAATTTCGTTCAATACTTATAGGAGCGAGCTTTCCCGCTCGGAATATGTGTAAGCTGCTGGAGCAGAAGTTATCTCCGTATTGGCATGCAGCTTCCTGATTCTCATGGTTTTACGGTATTCCATGGGTGTCATACTGTAAACTCGCTTAAATACAGCGTGGAGATAATTAGCACTGGAATAACCGGTTTCCTCTGCAATCTCATCCATCGTACTGTCGCTTGTGGTCAGCCGCTTGCAGATATGAGACAACCGAATGGATTCCAGCATCTCGGTAAAGGTGCCTCCACCGTATTCCTTCAATATTCGCTGCAGCTGACGGGCGCTAAGATGTATCCGATCTGCAACGACTTCCACGGTGAGCGGCTCCATGTAGTTATCCTTCATAAATTGTTCGGCTAGCAGGTACCGATGGCGTCCCATATCTCTGGAGGGGAGTGAACGTCCAGGCTGAGGAAAATAGGCTCTGGCGGTACGAAGCATAATATTAATAACGGCTTGCTTCATGAGCGTAAATAATCCGGGTTCATTCCGATACCAAGCAGTATAGGCGGTAAGAAAGCATTCCATCGCTTTAAACCGATCCGTCGTCGGGATCTTGGGAAGCGAGCTTAGCTGACTTATACAAGCTTCGGCCTCTTTGTATTCTTCCTGAATTCCCGTACTCCAATAGCCTTGTTCCATAGAGGAATCCTTGTATGTAGCAGCTGGCCGAAGCGGAACAATTTCAATTCGAAGACACAGCTCCTCCATGGCCTCATCAGGAGCGGCTTCCTGATAATGCATTACGTGAGGGCCCGTTAGATACATCATTCCTTCCGACAGCTTGTATTCCTGCTCCTCGAGAATAACCTTGCCCTTACCTCTTGGGATAAAATGAAATTCATACTCGTTTGAATGCTTATGAAACTCAATGATCTTACCCGCCGGAAAGGTGATCAGATGGAACTGAACGACCCGGATCCCGTAATTTCCCCAGCAAAAGTCTACATTCAGCTGCTCCAGTGCATGGCGTTGTTCATTCATAAGTTCATAGGGGTAAGACAGGCTGGATTCATTCCGTTCCATCTTGCATGCCTCCTTGCGTTAGGGTTTAGATTGGAAGCTTGGTGGTCAGCTTCTCTGGCACTCCGCTTCGGGCAGAACGATTGGCGGCTTCCATCAGCTGCGTCAGCTGAGAGCCCATAACCAAATTCGCTTCAAACACCGTGCCAGCCTCGATATGACTTACCCACTGCTCAAAGGCACTTGGGTCTGCATCAGGCAGTTCTGCTGTTTGCCATCCCTCATCGTCGGCTGCCAGGTATAACAGCTTGCGATCATGATCTGAGTAGAAAAGACTGCCTTCTGTACCATGAATCTCAAAGGAGAATGGGGAATGACGATTGACAAACCCGGCTTCGACAACGCCAAGAGCTCCGTTCGCATAGCGAAGTTGGACTACGGCATTATCTTCGACTTCTTTGCCGGTCACATAACCGTAGCTGGCGTAAACCTGCTCTGGCATTCCCAGAAACAGATTGGCCAAATACATCGGATGACATCCGAGATCGGTCATCGCACCGCCGCCTGTCTCCTTATAGCTGAAGAAACGTTCCGGCAGCCAGCCTTGACGGTTAGCACCTTGCGGTATCGCTCCGTTATGAGACAGCCGGGTACGAACAAGAGTGAGCTGGCCTAGCCTGCCGCTCTCGATAATCTCCATTGCCTTAAGCGTATATGGCTCATACAGTCGTGGCAGGGAAGCAGTGAGAGTCACCTTCTCCTCCTGCACACATTGGAGGATATCCGAACATTCTTCTGTTGTAAGCGCGATCACTTTTTCAGTGAATATGTGCTTTTTCGCTCTCGCAGCACGGGTTATGACATCATGATGAATAGCCGTGCTCGTAACAACAATAACACCGTCGATATCTGGACTTGCAAGCAGTTGGTCCAGGTTCTCATAGAATGGAACACCGCGTTTAGCTGCTTCTGCACGTCCGCGTTCTACATCCTCATCCCATATGGCTGTAACTTCAGTCAGAGGATGGGCATCTGCCTGCGATGCATAATCGTTTGCATGGACATGCCAGTAACCGAGAATCGCAAGCCTTAGCATTTTACTCATCGTTTCGTCCTCGCTTCCATTGTATTATTGTAAGGTAAGACTATTCAAAATAAATGGCTTTGCCGGTTCTGCTCGATTCATATATGGCCTCTAGGATCTCTGATACGACACAGGCTTGTTCCGGTGTAACCAGCGGCTCGGTATCATGCAGGATGGCATCATACCAGCTGCGCATTTCAAGATCAGGTGCAGAATCGGATTGGCCCTCATAGAAATCTGCGCCTTTGGCATCCAGTGAGATCTGGTTCAGGTACAGCTTGCCATGGGTTTCGCCATTGATCCGCAGGCCATTTACCATATCAGCACCACCTTCAGTTCCACATAGGGTCGTCTTGGCTTCCTGAACATCCATAATATTCAGTGCCCAGCTTGCCTCCAGCGAAATGGTAGCACCGTTCTTCATCACAATTAGACCGACAGCAGAGTCTTCAACATTGAATTTGGCTGGATCCCAGGGCCCCCACGCATTTGCGGCATTTTCCTTGGAGGACAGCTTATGGAAGGATCTGCCGAGAACGACGCTGGGTTCGTAGTTATCCATCAGCCACAGGGTGAGATCAAGCGCATGAGTCCCAATATCGATCAGTGGTCCGCCGCCTTGTTTCTCTTCGTCAAGAAATACGCCCCATGTAGGTACTCCGCGTCTTCTAATGGCATGGGCTTTGGCGTAATAAATGTCGCCGAGTGTTCCGTCCTGTACAATCTTCTTCAAGGTCAAGCTATCTGAACGGAAGCGGTTATTATAGCCGATCGTCAGCTTCTTGCCCGACTCCTTGGCCGCGGCCGTCATTCGCTTGGCATCATCAGCGAGTTTAGCCATCGGCTTCTCACACATGACATGCTTTCCGGCTCTGAGTGCAGCAATAGAGATTTCAGCATGTGTATCGTTTGCCGTCAATACATGTACAACCTCAATCGACTCATCCTGCAGCAGTTCCGTGTAATCGGTATAAACCTTTGCTTCCGGTAATCCATACTCTGCTCTTGCCTTTTCTGCCCGTTCCGGTATGAGGTCACAAAATGCGACAATACCTGTTTCCTTGATCTTGCTTAGGCTTGGTAAATGCTTCCCAAATGCAATACCGCCGCAGCCGATGATGGCTGTTCTGATCTGTTTGTCCACGAGAAAATGGCCTCCTTATTCTGCCTATGATGGAGAAGATATGAGATTCGTTTCGGGAACATTTTAGCATGACAGCCATCTGCGGGGATATTCCAAGATTATGACATAAAAGAGTGCAAAATCACGACATCAGACCTGATTTTTACGATTCATCCTGCTCATTTGCTTCTCAAGCTTATTGAAGCCTTCCGATAAGTTCGTCATTTCCAGCTGCTGGGTCGATACGAGGTCCAGTACATCTTTAAGACTGCTTTTATTTTGTTCAGTAATATGGGCGGTGTTCTCAGCCCTTTCTTTGGCGACCTGCAGCATATCCTTTAATTCTGTCATGAGAATCTCGTAGCTGCTTAACAGAGGACTGTCTTCTCCTGCTGTGCGCAGCTTCACGAGCTCTGCATTCATGGCTTCTACCTTCTCACATATAAGAATCATCTGTTGACGGTGCGAGACCGAGTTCTCATTCTGCACTTCATAAGAATATAAAATGTTCTCGATGGAGGAGACGATTTCGACAGAACGCTGGTTGGTCGTGTCTACGGTGGCATTCAGATTGGTCTGATATTCACGAATCGATTGAACCGATTCTGTCAATCGGGACAGCATATCCTCCATCGCCTGCTTGGCTTCGAGCACTTTTTGCGTCTTGCTTCGGTTCTCAAGCTGTAAGTTATTGTTGAACTTCGCCTGCATAATATTAGAAACGGACACAAAGCAAAAAGTAACGATGTAATACAGGAGATCGTTCACGTTTGTCGAATGAAATATGAATTCACCTTGGGTGAAGAAATAGTAGCATAGAATCGCTAGCGTAATCAGCGTCGTCATCAGATTAATAAACCGATCCTGGTAAATTCCCATGATTGCGACATAGAAATACATCGTCATGATGTTGATCATATGAGGGTCTATATGATTAATCATGAACATAAAAATACCGATGATGATCATATTAAAATACTTCATATAAGGTGTAAGCTGCTCTTCAAATTTAGAATAGCTGGCTATAATCGTCATCGGCACGAGCACAAGAAATATGATCCCCTCCACCGTAAGTACAAACCTCAGTGGAATGCCGAGTGCAAAATTAAGCATTTGTACGATGGTGATGACCGTTGCAAATACAGCAACGACCCAGTTGTTTCTCTTCCTTAATAAGTAATGCTCGTCCACGTCAAAAAACACCCGCTTTCCATTCCTCGGGTGGACTATACCATTCATATGGAGCTTTTTCATACACTTCCTGTAAATGAAAGAGAGCGGGAATAGCAAAAGCTCCTTTAAACCACTCTGCTTCTTGCACCTGGGTTGTTCTGATCTGATACGTTTGGTTAAATAATTCAAATACGTAAGGATCTGCCATTCCAACGGCATGAGTGTATTGATGTTCCTTGGCATAGTGAATCAGGAAGCTGACAATTTCTCTTCCGAGCTTGCCGCGATAGCTTGGCAATACAGCAAAACTATCGACCTCCACGAGATTCATCCCGTCTAATACAATATCGTCAAATTTATTTCTAATAAAAGGTCTTGAATATGCATAAGGGGTAAATTGAAAGGTCCCTCCGGGTTCCTCATCTATATAAAAAAGAAATTGCTCTGAATGGGGTTCGGCATATTCCATTTCAAACCCTTTCTCATCCCAGCTTGTTTTTTTAATATGATAAAAAATATCGAGTTCTTGCTGAGTGCCGACTTTTCTATACATCTTTCTTCCTCCTGCTGGCGTGTTGTCATATTTAAAGTATATCAGAGATTGAGGAAAAAGACTGTAGTTAATTCAAATTTCCAGCAGAAAATAGTGACACACTGTTGTCACTTTGAGCTCGTATACTGTGAAGAGTCGATCATTTGGAACAATGAAGATATTCGAAGATCTAATAGAGGAGGCGAAGGGCAGTTGCATAACCGTGATCGTTATCCCATTCGTGTTGATATTGAGAAGATTATGGAGCAGCTAGGAATGAATCATGAGAAAATGATAGATTACATAGATGAACAGAAGAACCAGCAGACTTCTTGCAAAAAAATACTTAAGCCCGTATATTTATCGCATGAAAGCGAAAAGAATGAATAAGAAGGATTGACTCTTACGATTTCAGGTTTGTCCTGATATAATAAAGCGTCACAAAGGTAGAGAGGATGAGCAGCAGCAATGCTTGAAATGAGTAGCTACAGATTTGAAGAGATTAAAGATCCGTTTGGCATTCTAGCGGGGACTCGATATGAATTCCATATTGATCTTGACGTGGAAGAAGATGATGAGCTGTACTCCGAGAATGGGGTGTACATTCGAGTGATCTATAGAACCAGCGATACGGATTCCAGTATCGTTAAATATGAGTTGTACGAGAGCGTAACAGATCGATATTTGGATTTTGATCTGGAGGAGGATGAGCTAGCTTCGCTTGATGCGTTCTGTAAGGAGAAGCTGGCAGAAATCTAGTCGAGAAGAGCAAGCCTGTTAATTGAATAGGATTATGATGATAAAGAGTTTCTTTTGATAAGCAGCAGTGCTGTTATCGAAGGGGCTCTTTTTTATTAATTCAAAGCTCTTTAATTGCCGATAAATAGGTGACATGACAGCGAAGGAGCGGACTTTTTGTATAAAAGATGGTTAACGATTTCTATTATTGCTATTGTCCTACTTTCTTTGATTCCCATATCCATTCTTATCACCAATGAAACACGGCAAGATATACAAGTGCGTAACGGAGTGATGGACCTGGCAGAATGGGATCCGGAGCAGGAAGGCAGAATTAAATTGGATGGTGAATGGGAGTTTTATTGGGGGGAGTTGCTTCCCCCTTCCTTCTTCAGGCATGGCGCATCAGATGCTGTTTCCAGAATGATAATGAAAGTTCCCTCCGATTGGACGGAGAGCCGTATTAACGGTAAACCTCTACCTGCGTATGGGTATGCGACTTATCGGATGGTGCTGAGCAATGTTCCTGATGATATGGTGTTTGCAATAAAAAAAACGAATATTCGTTTTTCAAGTAATATTTATATAAACGGAGAGAAGCTCCTGTCTGATGGGAAGCCCTCTCAGCGCAGTACAGACTATACAGCAGGCAATATCCCACAAATCGGCGGATTTTCAACTACTGGTGATGATATAGAAATTATAGTTCATGTAGCGAACTACGATTATATTAATGCCGGAATTCCTGCTTCCCTTTATTTTGGTGAGCTGAACCATATGATGGAGCATCAACAGCAGCTAATCGTTCGTGAGTTCAGTTTGATTGCAATCCTGGTTACCCTTGCGGTTATATACGCCGTATGCTTCATAGCTGCAGGGCTGAATGGAAAAAAGGATTATTCATTACTTCTATTTTCCTTGATATGCTTACTATTTTCTATCTATCAGGGGCTAGTAGGGGAAAGGGTCTTATTACTGCTTGGTTCGAGCCTTTCCTTTGAATGGATCTACAAAATAAAGGATATTAGCTCGATGACCTACTTTATCGTACTTGTTGCCCTCTTCAATCAGCTGCAACAGAATATCATTTCACGAAGAGCTGCGAAAATAGCGATCACCGTCCTTAGTCTATTTACACTGCTCATCGTACTTCTTCCGATCCAAAGCTACACTTTAGTTCAAGTATATGTGATTGTATTTTACGAGTTTCTTCTCTTATGGATGCTGATAAGGGCAGGGACCTTATACGTTAAAAGTATGACTAATCAGCGGATAAATTCTATGTTGTTGTTCTTGGGGATGCTAACTATAAATCTGTATTCATTAGACCTGCTCTTGTTTGCATTCTCGCTAAAAGAAGAGTTATGGCTCGGGCAATTATACATTGTTATTTTCAATATCATTATGATATTTCTCGTAGTACTTCGTTTTTTTACAGCATATCAGGATATGAAAGAGATGAAGAACAAGCTGGTTAAGCTTGATAAAATCAAGGATGATTTCTTAATCAATACATCTCATGAGCTAAAGACACCGCTCGGTGCAATCGTGGGTATCACGGATTCTATCATTAAGCGTGTTGAAGGTCCTCTTAACGAACAACAGATTCAAAATCTAACCATTGTTAAGAACAGCGGTAGAAGATTAACTATGCTGGTTAACGATTTGTTGGATTACTCCAAGATGAAGAATGGAGATATAACACTTCATAAGAAAAAGATGAATCTGAGAGCTTCTGTAGATGCGGTTATCAAATTGCAGATGTTTGTACTCGGGAACAAGCCCGTCCGTCTCATAAATAGCATTTCGGAAGCCTTCCCCGATATTTATGCCGATCCTGATCGATTACTGCAAATTCTGCACAATCTGATTGGAAATGCGATGAAGTATACAGACGTAGGTGAAGTTGAAATAAGTGCTGAGATGCATCGAAATACGGTCGTCATTCATGTTAGAGATACCGGAATTGGCATTGCTCCTGGTATGGAGCGGTTTGTATTCCAAGCTTACGAGCAGATTGAATTATCCTCCAAATACGATCGAAGCGGTATAGGCATCGGTCTGAGTATTACTAAGAAGCTCGTTGAACTGCACGGGGGTCAGATTCGAGTGGAATCTTCGATAGAAAAAGGATCTGTTTTTACATTTACTCTACCGCAGGCGGATATAGATTCAGTGGAGTGGAATACAGCATCAAAGGAATATGATGTGGAGGCTCATGAGTCATTAAACCTACAAGTTCAATATCCGTTATATCTGGAGGGTGAAATTAAAGAACCCGTATTGGTCGTCGAGGACGACTTGGCGAATATGCAATCCATAATCAATGCTTTGAAGCTGAAGGGTTATTCGATTGTTGCGGTCAATAATGGACATCAGGCGCTGCAGGAGCTGGATAAAAACCAAGGCTTCTATCTTGTTATTTTGGACATTATGATGGCTGATATGAGCGGTTATGAGGTACTAACAAAAATCCGAGAAAGATATACGCTCTTTGAGCTGCCAGTATTAATGCTAACAGCAAGAAATAAGGCGGAAGATATGAGAATTGCTGTAGATAACGGTGCGAATGATTACGTCGGAAAGCCATTTGAGACAGAGGAACTGCTTGCTAGGGTCAACAACCTTACCAAAATGAAAGCTGCTGTAAAACATGCGAAGGAAGCAGAAATTGCTTTTTTACGTTCACAAATTAAGCCTCACTTCTTATATAACGCCTTGAATTCGATAGCTGAGCTATGTATCGTTGAGCCTTCTCAGGCGGAAGATTTGGTGCTTCATCTTTCCAGTTACTTAAGAAACAGCTTTGATTTTAAACAGCTGGATTCGTTCACTACGCTTGAGAAAGAATTAGCATTGGTTGAAGCTTATGTCCATATTGAAAGAGCAAGGTTTGGCAATCGAATTCAAGTAGAGTATGACATTGACGCGGATCCATTTATTCAAATTCCACCCCTCATCCTACAGCCGTTAGTCGAGAATGCAATCAGACATGGGCTGATGTCGAGCTCGAGTGGAGGAATTGTGAATGTGATGGTGAGGAAGCAGGAGGATCATATAATGCTCATTTCCGTATCCGACAATGGCTGTGGGATGAGTGAGAAGAAGCTTAAGGAGATTCTATCTCCCCAGACGGAGACAAAAGGTGTAGGCCTGTGGAATATTGGACAGAGAATCAAACTGATCTACGGTATTGACTTTGAGGTTATCAGCGCGGAGGGAGTCGGGACACAAATTATGTTCCACATTCCGGCTGATCCGGATTACATGAGAAGGAGTAATTAACTAATGCTGCAAGCTGTTATTGTGGACGATGAAGAGCTCTCTATTAATCGATTAAAAAGGCTGCTGACGGATCATGATGAAATAGAGATTTCACGTACGTATTTAAATTCTAAGGATGCCCTTCAATATATAGAAGCAAATCATGTGGACATCGTATTCTTGGATATATCAATGCCTGAATTAAACGGAATGGAGCTATCCAAGTATCTGAAGCATCACCATGAATCTATAGAGGTCGTTTTCGTAACCGGATACGATGATTATGCCGTGCAAGCCTTCGAAATCAATGCACTTGATTATTTGTTAAAGCCAGTCACGGCACAGCGAGTAGAGGTGACTTTAAACAAAATCCGGAGAACCATCTCAACTAAGGTTCGAGAAAAGACCTTGCCTGCAGAGTCCTCAGAACTATTCTTGAAGGTTGAAATGTTTGACGGTTTTAAAGTATATCAAAGTAGTCATCAAAAAGAATGGGTTAAGATGAGAAGCCCCAAGACGGAAGAATTATTTGCTTTTTTGCTGCACAAAAGAACAGTCAGCCGAGAAGAAATTATAGATACCTTGTGGAAAAATTTTGAGCCTGAAAAAGCGTGGAAAAATCTGAATTCCACCTTGTATTATATTCGTCAAGCCATTAATGGCTGCTATAAGGGAGCATCCGTTATCCAAGCAACTAGAAATGAGATTCGTATTGATGAAAGGTATTTGTCCTGTGATATATATGAGTTTGATCGTTTAATGAAACAGCAAAGCAATAGTCGCATTTATGAAATTGAGCAGGCAGAATCAGCCGTGAAGCTGTATACCGGACCATTTCTAAAAGGAAAAACATACGAATGGGCGAGCAGCTGGGGGTTAGAGCTTG
This sequence comes from Paenibacillus urinalis, assembly GCF_028747985.1. Lineage (NCBI taxonomy): Bacteria > Bacillati > Bacillota > Bacilli > Caryophanales > Paenibacillaceae > Paenibacillus > Paenibacillus urinalis. Next base: position 4,169,142 of record NZ_CP118108.1, on the reverse strand, counting down.
AGCAGGACTATATAAAAATGCTTGAATACGCCGCCAAATACTATAGACAAACAGATCAAAGCGAGCGATCTCTATACTTTTATGAGGAAATTATCAAGATAGACGCTTTTCGTGAGGATATTGGCGGAGAATTAATAAAAGTCTACTTAGAGCTGGGGAGGGAGAAGGAAGCGCTCCGCTTTTATCAGAATCTAGAAGATTTATATCGAACAGAACTAGGAACCGAACCGGTAGCCTCTATTAAAAATCTAATCAACTCCATTGTGTATTGATGCAAATAAGGACCTTAAGCGATAAGTCTATTATCCTAGGTCCTTTTTACTTGTTTATTTTTTGTTTATTGCATAAATGTATAATTTAGGAGAATTATGTCGAATTGAGTAATTAGTAATAGAGGGGAAGAAATAAATGAACCGAAAATTTGTGAAAATCGCCGTAAGTACGACACTATCAGTTGGAATTGCGGTATCGGGGACTGGTTACAGTGGGAGTGCCTTGGCCCAAGTAGCAGGCATGGGTTGGAGTACGGATGATAGAGAGACGGTGCTTCACCCGATTGTGGAGGATACTAATAGTCAGACTTTTTTCATCGCATCTCTTTTGTCTGGAAAGGTCTATAATTCTGAAACTACCGGAATTGCTGTAATGGGTACGGACAGCTCTAATGGAACATGGGAGTATTACAATACAGTTACGGGTTATTGGTACAATATTGAGAAAGTAGATGGTGGAATGGCTTATATTCTGCTGTCGAGCTCGGATCAAATTCGTTTTAAGCCAAATCCCAATTGGCATGGTAAAGCGAGTATTGACTATAAGCTGTGGGATACAACGCAAGGTTACAATTCATTTGATAAAAATATCGATACCTCTGGTAATTCTGCATTCAGTGCGGAGCAGGGTTCGACATCCATTAGTGTCACTCCGGTAAACGATGAGCCTTATCTCACGGAGGCAGATGGAGGAGAATATCTTAATCTAAATGGTAACGGAAAGTACGTTGCGCTTCCATCCAGCATCAATTCGATTTACGCCGATTCCTTCACAGTCGAAGGATATCTAAAGGTGGATCAGTTTAATACTTGGATGAGATTTTTCGAATCCTCTAATGGTCCTGGAAGTGACAATATATTTGTAGGTTTTGACAATAAAAAGATGAATTTCTCTGCTTATAACGGTTCGAATGGGCCTGGTATCGGGGCAGTAAACAATATTACTACGACAGAGATTTTCCCTCAAAATCAATGGGTTCATGTCGCACTAGTATACAGTCAGTACGAGAAGAAAGCGTATATCTATTGGGACGGTGAACTTAAGGCTTCCGGAACTGCAGATTTAAGCTCGATCGGAGGCAGACTTCGGCATAATCACTGGCTAGGCAAAAGTGGTTGGGGTCAAGATGGATATTATTATGGCGGAATGAAAGATGTAAGCTTCTGGAGCAAGGCCAAGAGCAGGGAAGAAATCATTAGCGGCATGAATGCTAAATTGACCGGATGGGAGCCGGGTTTAGTTGCTCACTACAAGCTGGAACAAGGAAGTCCTCATGCCATCAGTACGCCTCCAGGAAAAGATGGAACAATAGTGAACGCAACACACAAGCAAGCGGAGGGTTTTGTTGGAGCGGTAACGACAGATCTGAATCGCTCTGTTACAAGAGCGTTTAAGGTAACGGATGTAGACGGTGATTCACTTACAGTCACAGTCTCATCGTCTAATCCATCCATTGTTCCGAATGAAAATGTGGTGATCGAAGGCACTGGAGAAGAAAGAACGATGATCATAACGCCATTGCCTGACCAATATGGAAGAACAACGCTCACGATAACTGTTAATGACGGAACGGTTCAAAGAAGTTATGATCTGAACGTTATTATAAACAATACGATTACAGTTACGAATGTCGTACTAAACAAGGACAGTCTTGACTTTATAGTAGGAGGAGACGCTGAGACGCTCGTGGCTTCTGTATCTCCGGAGAACGCTTCAAATAAAGATATCATGTGGACATCGGATAATCACAGTGTTGCTACAGTGGATTCTAACGGAGTTGTGACTCCGGTTGGTCCGGGAACAGCCGTCATTACGGTAACGACAGTGAACGGCTGGCATACAGATACAGCGACAGTCAATGTAGCGGACAAGCCAGGTACACCTGAGAATGTAACGGCCATTCCAGGTGATGGTGAAGCGACGGTTAACTTTACAGCGCCTGCGGACAATGGAGGAAGCCCGATTACGAATTATACGGTAACTGCACAGCCAGGAGGTATTACGGCGAGTGGTACGGGCAGTCCGATTAAAGTAACGGGCTTGGACAACGGAACAGCCTACACCTTCACCGTGGTAGCGACCAACCGTGCCGGAGACTCCTTATCTTCGATGTCATCTGCAAGTGTTACACCAATACCGCCTGCTCCAGGAGCACCAACCTTGCTTGAGCCTGTAGCTGGCAATGGCGAAGTGACCTTGACTTGGAACGGAGTAGACGAGGCAACGGGATATAAAGTGTTTATGAGTGAATCGCCGGATGCGATCGATAACGAAGTAGCTACCGTAACAGATTCAGTCTACAGTCATACCATTACAGGATTAACGAATGGTAAAGCCTATTATTTTGTACTGAAGGCAACGAATACGGGCAGTGATAGTGCTCCATCCTTACCGGTTACTGCAACACCGATGACGGTTCCTGGAGTACCGACCAATATAACGGCCACATCAGGCAATCGTCAGGCGATCATTACCTTTACTCCTCCTGTGGATGATGGAGGTAGCCCGATTACGGGTTATGAGGTTACCGTCATGCCAGGAAACCATAAGGTGTATGGAACAACTAGCCCTATTACAGTGACAGGCTTGGATAACGGGACGAGCTACACCTTTACGGTGACAGCTATTAATGACAAAGGAAGCAGTGAGCACTCGCTTGAATCGGAGCCAGTGACACCGTTAGTACCAGTTGCACCGCCAAGCGAAGACGAAACAAACATCCCAGCTCCGGCTCCAACTCCAGTACCGGCACCAGCACCACAAAAAGAAGCCGAGATCCTGGTGAACGGCAAGGCAGAGGATATTGGAACGGTATCAACGAGCGAGCAAAATGGTCAAAGCGTAACCAAAGTAGCTTTAGATGATCAGAAACTAAATGATAAGCTTGCAGGTGAAGAATCAAGTTCAGTCTTATCCATTACCGCTAATAAGGAATCCGATGTACTGATCGGTGAACTAACCGGGCAAACGGTCAAAAATCTGGAGAAGATGGAGACCAAGCTCGAAATCAAGACAGCAAATGCAGCATATATTCTGCCTGCAGATGCAATCCGAGTTGATGAAATTTCGAAACAGTTTGGAGCTGCCGCACTTCAGGATATTCGAATTGAAGTGAAGGTTGCAGCGACCAATCGTGAAATGCTTAAGGTGATCGAAAGTGCAGCTGTAAACGGCAGATTCACTTTGATTACACCTGCTGTTGATTTTTCCGTAAGTGCCACTTATGGTCATCAGACCATTGAAATATCTGAATTTAATCAATTTGTTACTCGGATGATCGCTATTCCGGATGGAGTAGACGTAAGCAAGATCACGACGGGCGTCATCGTTGATGCAGATGGCTCGGTACGTCACGTACCAACCAAAGTCACGCAGATTAACAGTAAGTATTATGCGTTGATTAATAGTTTGACGAGTGGTCATTCCTATTCTGTCATTTGGAATCCTATTGAATTCAGTGATGTAGAAGGTCACTGGGCACAAGCTGCTGTAAATAATATGGGATCAAGAATGGTAGTGGATGGAGTAGGAAGCTCCCTGTTCAATCCTGATCAGAACATCACCCGAGCAGAATTTGCGGCAATTGTTGTTCGCGGATTAGGACTAGGGCGTGATAATCAACCATCATCCTTTACGGATGTAGCTATGTCAGACTGGTATAACAGTGCTGTAATAACAGCAGCGGAATTTGGACTTATACAAGGTTTTGGAGACGGCACCTTCCGTCCGAATGAACATATTACTCGTGAGCAGGCGATGGTCATCATTGCGAAGGCAATGGAGCTGACGGAGCTGAATTCTACACTGCCAGCGGATACTTCTCAGCTTGATACTTTCGTGGATGCACCAGACGCGTCAAAATGGGCAAGTATGAGCATTGCGAAGAGTGTACAAGCAGGCGTTATTAATGGCAGAAGTGAGACGAAGCTTGCTCCAAAAGCCAACATGGCGAGAGCTGAAGTTGCAGCGATTGTAGAGCGGCTGCTGCAGAAATCTGAACTAATTTAACTAGCTGTATGTAAAAGAGTTTCTCTTGCTTCAGGTGAGGCCTGTTGCGGAGAACTCTTTTTTTGTATAAAAGAATCAATTTCATCAATCATTAAAAAGGTAGAATTGAAAGAATATATACTCTTGATTGAAGCAGCTAAAGGTATTATGAAATTGTTTCGAAAAGAAAACTTTTCACTATATTGCAGCGTCTATAATATAAATCGCATTGTGATTTAATTCTCATACTTCATATTACGAAGTTCGAAGAGGAGGCAGAACCGTGTCTGATCATCAGCCGATTTATGTTGAAACATTCATTCATACAGAGATGGAGTCGATTTGGAGAGCCACACAAGACCCGGCAAAGCATGAGGAATGGGACCTGCGATTTTCCAAGATTGAGTACATTCCAAAAGAGGATGAAGACGAGAAGCAGCGTTTTCGCTACGTCACAAATATCGGATTCGGGCTTCGAATAGAAGGGGAAGGTGTAACCACGCCAGGGAAGCATCAGGACCAAGAACGTATGTCGACCCTGCAATTCTCCTCAGATCAGGCAATCTCGCTTATACAGTCCGGTAGAGGATATTGGCGGTACATACAAGAGGATCAGGGGATTCGCTTTGTAACCCGATACGATTACAAGACGCGATTTTATTTCCTGGGAAAATGGTTTGATCGTATGATATTCAGGCCACTGATGGGCTGGGCGACAGCACTCAGCTTTGATGTTCTTAAGATTTGGCTTGAAAAAGGAATCCCTCCGAAAGTATCTTATCGGCAGCTGCTTATTCATGCGATCGTTACCTTTGGTCTGATGTTTACCTGGATTTATCATGGATTGGTCCCGAAGCTGCTCTCGCAGGATGCTCAAGAGCTTGCTCTGTTAAAGGGGATCATCGGTTCGGAGGCGAATGCGGTGCTCTTGCTGCAGGTGGCGGGGCTGCTGGAAATTGCTGTTGGGATCTTATGCCTCTTATTTCACAGGCGAAAGGCGCTCTACATAATCAACATTGCAGCCATGCTGCTTCTCGCTATCGGCGCAGCAATCTCAGATATAACCGTCTTCCTTGCGCCGTTTAATCCAGCCACTTTAAATATGGCGGTTTGTTTGCTTGCCTGGATCGGCGGTATGACACTCGCCCATCTTCCATCCGCAGGGCACTGCATCCGCAAGCAGCCATGAGAGAGGAGAACAACCAATGGATTCCATCTATCGGACAGCATTAGGAACTGATTTTGAGAAGCTCCATCCCCGAATTCAGAAGCGATTTGGGTTTAACAGCGCAAGCGGGATCGCTTCAATCGGGACAGGAGTCATGGATTCGGTATGGTACGGGCGAATGTATACTCTTCCTTTTCTATATATCGGCACCTGGCGGAATATTATGTTTCCTCAGAAGGGGACGAATGTGCCGTTTACGATTGAGAATTATGCTTATCTTGATCAATTCGGAAGAGAGACCGTGACTTGGATCCGGACCTACGATTTTGGCCAGCAGCGACGGAGATTTGATGCGACTATGGTATATAGCGGACAGCGTAATCGAATTGTAGATTACTTAGGCACGCATCAGCATCTGGCAGTGGACATTGACCTGACTGTCGATGCGGAAGGAGGCTTAAGACTGCGCTCTGGTGAGCAGCGTTTTTATGAAGGGATCATCGGATTTCGTTTTCCCATGCTGTTCTCTGGAATAGCAGATGTGAGGGAGTGGTACGATGATTCAATGGATAAATTTCGAATTGATGTGAAGGTTACAAATGATACCTGGGGTCCCTTATTCGGATACAGTGGAAGCTTCGATACTGCCTATATCCCAATCCACGAAGACCGCATTCCTTCCCATGTGAAGCCTGTTCGTGAGGAAAAGCGGGAATAGCGAATCTCCAAGCAAAGGATGCGTGTATTCACCGCATTCTTTTTTTTATGGAGAACCTAAACATACCGAATCGGTTAGTCATGTATACAAATGGTTGATCGGCTAGCAGAAACAATCCGAACTACACCGAATAGCGAAATTAGAGTGTTTATTCACAGATACAAAATAATGGAATTGCAGGAAAGCTCGCCTGGAGCCCATAGTGAAAATGGAGGATGAAACGAGAGGAGAAGGGTGATGGCACGAATCCTGTTTAACCATGTGTACAAAAGATATGGCAAAGATCAGCAGCCCGTCGTACAGGATTTTCATCTGGAAGTAGCGGACAGAGAATTCATCGTGTTTGTTGGACCATCGGGATGCGGCAAATCGACGACGCTTCGGATGCTTGCCGGGCTGGAGGAAATCTCAGAGGGCGAGATCTGGATCGATGACGAAATGGTGAATCAGCTGCCGCCAAAAGACAGAGACATCTCCATGGTGTTCCAGAACTATGCACTGTATCCGAACATGTCTGTATATGAGAATATCGCGTTTGGACTGAGGCTTCGCAAAATGCCAAAGCATGATATTGATTTGGCAGTGAAGAGGGCAGCGAGAATTCTCGAGATAGAATCGTATCTTGACCGCAAGCCGAAGGAGCTGTCCGGCGGGCAGCGCCAGCGTGTAGCCCTTGGCCGGTCAATCGTACGCAATCCGCAGGTGTTCCTCATGGATGAGCCGCTGTCCAATCTGGATGCCAAGCTCAGAGTTCATATGCGGACAGAAATTATCAAGCTTCATAAACAGCTCGGAGTGACAACCATATATGTAACCCATGATCAGACAGAAGCGATGACGATGGGCAGCCGAATTATTGTGCTGAAGGATGGCATTATACAGCAGGTGGATTCTCCGGAGCTGATATACAATGATCCGCAGAATATGTTCGTTGCAGGATTTATCGGTTCGCCACAGATGAATTTTATAGAAGGAAAAATTGTAGAAGCGGACAATCAGCTCGAATTTCAGACGCGAAGGCATCGTCTCGTAATTCCCGAGAGCACTGCTGTTCCCTTGAGGAAGCGAAACCGGGTCAATAAGTACGTGATCCTCGGCATCAGGCCGGAAAATATAAGTATAGAACCGATCATGTTCGAGACCTTTCCCCATGCTGTTTTCCAAGGTACCCATCAGTTCAGTGAACTCATGGGTGCCGATCGCTACTTATATGTCGATATTGGAACTGACAAGGATCTGATTGCCAGGGTGAACCCGAGAGAGCATGTGGAAGAGTTGACAGAGATACGGCTGGCGATGGATATGAACAAGGCATTATTTTTCGATAAAACGACGGGTGAAAGGTTCAGCTGATATACAGGAAAAGAGAGGTGCAATATGAAGCATATCCGCTATATTTCCCTTATTCTTCTGCTTGGAGTCATGCTGTTTGCGGGCACCTTTCCGTACGCAAGCTCTTCTGTCACTCGGCCTGCCTCCGCTGCTGCTACCGATGCCTTGCAAGGTTTGGAGGAAGAAGGAGAGACTCCTGTTAATCCCATAATTGAAAGCGCATTCGAACCCTATTATATGGACGTTTCTCGTACATGGGAGGAAGCAGGAGTTCCGTCTGCCCGTGAGTCCATTCTTGTACCCGGCACAAGACTCTCAGGTCAATCCGAAGGGGCTAGTGTATCTACAGGCTCTTACGCAGGCAAGGAGGATGTGCTGATCTGGAACAATAACCGGACAGAATGGATCGAGTATGACATTGAAGTTCCTGCCGAGGGAATGTATGAAATGGCACTGACTTATCACGCCTTGATTGATGAGGACGCTGTTTATCAGAGCTACCGGCCGACAACGATGGCCGTATCCTTTGACGGTGAATATGTGTTCAATGAGGCAAGGGCGATTGAATTTGCAAGAATATTCAGGGATGAGCTCCCTTTCAAGACGGATGAGAAGGGAAATCATATCAGACCAAGGCCGATTGAACAGAATCAGTGGATGAGACAGTCATTTCAGGATGCGGAGGGTACCAGTTCTCTGCCGCTGAAGTGGAAGCTGACCGAAGGCAAACACACGCTGCGTCTTCAATCCTTTGCGCCTATCGTTATCGATCAGATTGAGCTTGTCCCGCCGACAACCATACCTCCTTATGAGGAGTTCCGGATGACCCTGCCGGAGAACAATGGGAATACGAGCGGAAGTGAAGTCATCGTCATCGAGGCCGAGAATATGCAGGCCAAAAATGATGTAGCCATTCAAGTGATGACAGATCAGGACCCGCTTATGTCACCGGATGCCGACAATAAGCTGATTTTTAATGCGATTGGCGGAACACGCTGGCAGAATGGCGGCGGCGCAATAACCTGGAGCTTCACGATACCGGACAGTGGGCGATATAACCTCGGGATCAGAGCCTATCAAGGCTACCAATCGAGCAAAAAGGTGTATCGCAAGATCATGATTGACGGACAGGTGCCCTTCGAAGAGCTGCTGGCTTACCCGATCAATTATTCAACAAGCTGGCAGGGGGTGGTCATCGGTCCATCGGCGGAAGAGCCTTATGAAATATACCTTGAGAAAGGGGAGCATACCCTCACACTAGCTGCAACCTATGCTCCTTACAATCCGGTGCTTAATGAACAGGAACAAGTACTCGCATTGATAAGGGACTTGTCTGAAAATATCAACACGATTACCGGAGGAGTAGAAGATACAGCTCGAACGTGGAGGATCAAAGAGAATTTTCCGGAGCTCATTACAAGGACAGAGGAGATTAAACAGAAGCTGGAGCGCATGGCGGCCATGCTGCTTGAAGTGAATGGCGAAGCCGATGCAAATTCACAATCCTTGTCTACAGCAATAACCGATATAGAGGATATTCTTCGTTATCCAAATGACATACCATACAAGCTGGAGGATCTCAGCCTCATATCTTCCCGGGTTGCCTCCATCACAGCGAGCCTTACGGCTGCACCTATGGCACTCGACAAGTTATATATTGCTCCGGCAGGCACAGCGTTTCCGAGAATGGAAGCGAATTGGGGAGAGAAGACATTAAGAAATACCTCTTCATTCTTTCATTCCTTTAGTTCAGACAACAGGCTGTCGTCCAGTGAGGACGAGGTGCTGAATATATGGGTCAACTATGGTCGTGACTATGTCAATCTGATACAGGAGATGGCGGATCAATATTTTACACCGGAGACAGGCATTGAAGTTCAAGTGGATCTTCTTCCAGATGAAAATCTACTGGTAATGGCGAATGCGGCCGGTAAATCTCCGGATATTGCGCTGGGAATGACGGAAGGTAGGCCGATTGAATTGGCCATTCGCGGGGCAGTAGAGGATTTGTCGGATTATCCGGGGTTTGATGACTTATTCGAGCAGTATTCACCGGGCTCTACACTGCCCTACTATTTTGCTGACGGTTATTATGCACTCCCGGAAACTCAGCGGTTTCAGGTGCTCTATTATCGCAAGGATATTCTACAGAAGCTGGGGCTTGGCGTGCCCGATACATGGGAGGATGTCATCGAGATGCTGCCAACCTTGCAGCAGAACGGATATAACTTTCACATTCCGTATAACGATTATATGACCTTCCTATATCAGTATGGTGCTGAGTTTTATACGGCAGATGGAATGAAGACAGCGCTTGATTCACCGGAGGCGTTTACCGGCTTCAAGCTCATGACCGACCTGTTTACCGTGTACGGGATTGAGCAGCAAGTCCCAAGCTTCTACCAGCATTTCCGTGATGGAGATATGCCGATCGGGATCGCCGATTTCAACTTTTATTTGCAGATGCGTGTAGCGGCACCGGAGCTGGATGGCTGGTGGGGAATGGCGCCGCTGCCGGGAACAGTGAGTGAGCGTGGAGAAGTAGAGCGCTGGACAGGTGGAAATCAGACCGCGGCAGCGATCTTCTCAAACAGCGATCTTAAAGAGGAAGCCTGGCAGTTTCTACAGTGGTGGCTGTCGAGTGAGACGCAGCAGCGATTCGGGAATGATCTGGAAGGATTCTATGGAGTCGCGTTCCGCTGGAATACGGCGAATCTTGAAGCCTTTACAGGACTGCCATGGAACGAGGAAGAGCTTGCCGTCATGCTGGAGCAGTGGCGTTGGTACAAGGATATGGCGAACATACCAGGCTCTTATTTTATCCCGCGTGAAGTCATGAATGCTTGGAACCGAACCGTGCTGAGCGGACAAAATTACCGTGATGCGCTGGAAGAGGGCATTCTTGGCATGGATCGTGAGATTTGGCGTAAAGCACGGGAGTTTGATTTTATCGATGATCAAGGCAGCATAGTCGATACTTACGATCCACCGCAGGTGACAGAGCCTTGGAAGGGAGTGGATAGGTATGTCAACCCATGAGGCAGAGCTATCTAAGTCAGTAACACCGCCAGCGAAACAGCAAAAGACCAGCAGCAATCGTATTGCAGGGCTGTTTAGGGAGATATGGAAATACCGGCTTTCTTACCTGTTTATCTCTCCCTTCGTCATCGCTTTTATGCTCTTTATTCTGCTGCCTGTGCTGGCTGCGTTTGGGCTTAGCTTCACGGATTTCAACACCATCCAATTCCCGAAGTTTATCGGCTGGGATAACTATGAATATATTTTTTCACAGGATACCTTATTTCTGAAGCACGCAATTCCGAATACGATCAAATTTGCGGTGCTGGTCGGTCCAGGCGGCTTGATTCTATCCTTTATTCTCGCCTGGCTGATTGCTCAGATTCCAGACAAAATTCGACTGTGGTTCGTGCAGCGATCTATGCTCCCTCGTTAACCGGAGGCGTGGTAATGCAGATCATATGGCAGCCGCTGCTGTCCGGAGATCGCATCGGCTACTTGAACAGCTTCTTACTTCGACTTGGCATCATTGATGAACCGCAGCTATGGGTGCTTGATCCGGCCTACTTGATGAATTCCATGATTATCGTCACCTTGTGGTCCAGTATGGGCGTAGGCTTCCTTGCGATGCTGGCCGGTATTCTGAACGTTGATGAGACGCTCTATGAGGCCGGGCGGCTTGACGGAATCAAGAGCAGATTGCAGGAAATCTGGTATATTACGATTCCTTACATGCGGCCGCAAATGCTGTTTGCTTCCGTTATGGCCATTGTATCTGCGTTCAAGGCAGGGGCCATTGGTGAACAGCTGTCCCAGACCAAGCCGACGCCTGAATATGCAGGGCATACCCTCGTCAATCACATTGATGATTATGGGCTGGTCCGGTTTGAGATGGGCTACGCAGCAGCCTTGTCCGTTGTTCTGCTCATTACAATCTGTATATTCAACAGGCTCAGCTGGAGATTGTTTGGTACGAAGGGGGAATGAATATGGACCATGCCGCAAAGGATGGATCGAAGAAGTCAGCTAAACGGCCTGCCATGAACCGCAAATCCTGGCTTCGGCGTATGGACAGGACGCAGCTGATCTTGACGCTTCTGCTCGGTATATTCGCTGTGTTGATGCTGGTACCGATCATTTACATCATAAACCATGCGCTGAAGCCGTACTCGGAGCTGTTTATTTTCCCTCCGAATATTTTTGTCCGGCAGCCGACCTTGAGTAACTTTACCGAGCTGTTCGTGATGACCCGGGATGCCGTTATTCCTGCTTCTCGATATTTGTTTAACAGCATCGTTGTGGGTGTCATCGGAACAGGCAGCGTCGTTATTGTAAGCGCTCTCTGCGCTTATCCGCTCTCGAAGCACAAATTTCCGGGCCACAAGCTGTTGTTCTCGATTATCGTTGTGTCCCTGATGTTTGTGCAGGAGGCCATTAATATTCCCAGATATGTGGTTGTCGCAAATCTCGGTATTATGAACACGTATTGGGCACACATCCTGCCTCATATTGCGAGCACTGTAGGTGTATTTCTGATGAAGCAGTTTATGGATCAGGTTCCGAATGAGCTGATTGAAGCAGGTAAAATGGACGGTGCCAGAGAGTTCACCATCTTCGCGAGAATTATTATTCCGATTACGCTACCAGCCTGTGCCACCGTCGCCATCCTCTCCTTCCAGTCCATCTGGAGCGATGTATCTACATCAACACTATTTATGCAGGACGATGCGATGAAGACATTTCCGTTCTTTCTGTCGACGCTTACCCAGAACCTTGCCAACTCGGTTGCCAGACAGACGGCAGCGGCAGCAGCTGCACTCATCATGTTCTTGCCTACACTGATTATGTTTCTATTCTTCCAGCGCAAGGTGATTGCCACGATGTCGCACTCCGGCATCAAGTAGCGAAGGAAAGGAGGATCGGTATGAAGTTTAACTGTGGATTACGTGTATGGCTGTCTGTCCTTACTGTGGCACTGATTCTGGCTGCGGTGCAGGTTCCATATACAGCATGGGCCGATGTAACCTACGGCACGTTTACAAAAGACAGCTATGGACATCAGATGGATACCCAGCCGGCATACACCCCTTTCAGAATGATAGGCAAGGATCTCGCGGCACCCGATCCAGACCATCCGGGACAATACGTGGCTTCACCGATGCAGAAGCCTTCGGATGTTTATATCAGTGCGTCTGATGAAATTTATGTGGCAGATACGGGTAACAATCGGATTGTGAAATTTGATAAAGACGGAAATTTTCAAAGGTATTATGAGCTGGCAGAGGATCCGCTGAATGCGCCTCAAGGTGTATTTGTAGATGATCAGGGGGATCTTCTCATCGCGGATACGGGAAATAAGCGCGTGGTTCGATTGTCATCTTCAGGCCAGCTGCTGAAAGAATACAAGCGTCCTGAGTCCGGCAATGTACCGGAGGAGCTGAAATTTGATCCTATCAAGGTGGCAGCAGACAAGCGAGGATACATGTATATTGTCACGATGGGCGGATATTACGGGCTGGTGCAGCTTAACCCGGATGGGGAATTTCAAAGATTTTATGGAGCCAATTCAGCCCCCTTTTCTTTCATAGATTCCTTAAAAAGAGCTCTTTACACACGGGAAATGTATGAAAATGAAACGAGCAAAATTCCTCCAGCTGTGAACAATCTTGCAATCGATGACGGAGGATTCATCTATACCGTAACGAACGGTGCTGCGGTTGAAGCCGAGCAGATTAAGAAGCTGAATTTTCAGGGTGAGAATATTCTTGCTCAGTACAATAAATTCGGGACAGCGAAGCAGAGCTTCGGGGAGTATAACTGGTACGACATTCGTTATGTTGACGGTATTACGACCCCTCCCCAGCTTGTCGATGTCGCAGTCGATCCGGAGGGGAATTTTACAGTCGTTGATTCCTATTACACCTATTTGAGCCAGTATGATGCGAACGGGAATCTGCTCTTTTACTTCGGCGGACCTTCATCCGCTGCTTCATCCCAGCTTGGTTTAATTAAGACACCTGTGGCAATTGATATGAATTCCAAAGGTGAAATATATGTGCTCGACAGTCAGGAAAGCATGCTGCAAGCCTATCGTCTGTCGGAGTTCGGGGCAATGGTGCATGAAGCAAACCGCTTAACCCAGGAGGGCAGATATCTGGATAGTGAAGAGCCCTGGAAGGAAGTCCTGCGTTTGAATGAACAATATTTGCCGGCCATTCTAGGTCTGGCTCAGGTCGCATACAAGAAGGGGGACTACGAGGAGGCCGCGAGGCTGTTCAAAGCTGCGGGGAACGACACAGGGTATTCAGAGTCCTTCTGGCAGATACGGCTGCAGTGGTTCCAGGCCCGATTCTCCTTCTTTGCTACCCTGCTCGTCGTTGCAGCGGTTCTCATATTCTTTGTCAATCGACTGGCTAGAGGAAGAACACCACGGATGATCGAAGGCTTCTCAGACCGAATGGATAACAGGTATGTGTTGTTCTCACAAATAAAACAGGCTTTTGTCATTCTAAGACATCCCATCGACGGGTTTACGGCTTTGAGGTTTGAGAATAAAGGCGGGTATGTAAGTGCGTGTATTCTGCTGGTACTGACGGGCGGTGCGCTCCTATTGTCTGAACAGATGACGAGCTTTGCGTTTAATCCGGTTCCGCCCTCTTCGATTACAGTAACTTCGGTACTGCTCCCGTTCCTGGGGCTGTGGTGCGGCTGGGTAGTAAGTAATTATCTGATCAGCTCCATTTACAGGGGAGAAGGGCGCTTCAAGGATGTGTTTGTCGGCAGTGCCTATGCACTAACTCCATTTATTCTCATTGGTGTACCGCTGGCTGCCTTATCCAATGTCATGACACACGCAGAAGGTGCAATTTACGATTATCTTCGGCTCGGAATGTACATCTGGCTCGTATTTCTGTTCATTTGGATGGTACAGTCCTTACACAATTACACCGTAGGGGAAACCTTACTGAATATAATAATGAGCCTATTTGCGCTCATCGTACTCGCAGTCTTGATCTTTCTTGTCATTGGTCTTACGAACGAGCTGCTCATATTTATCCACGAAGTCTATCAGGAGGTGCTGTTAAGATGAGGCTAGCCAAATACAGAAAAGCCGTGCTCTTCATTCTTCTCGCCTTCGTTATCATCTTGGGAGCCAGCAGGCTCGAAGTGAAATTCAGAGGAGATCGCATGGTCCCGGCAGCTCAGCAAGGGGCGTCTGGAGGAGCGGAGCAGCAAGAGGCTTCACTCCCGGTAGAGGCTGACTTTAGAGCAGCAGCCGAAACCGAGTCACTGATTCTGAAGCTGGATGAGACGACAGGACACTTCATCGTTCTGGATAAACGCAGCGGCAGCATTTGGAGATCTTATCCGGATCCGCAAGACTTTGAGAATGAGACGATCGGTGGGATCTGGAAGACACATCTGGTCTCGCCTCTTATGTTCCAGTACACCGATTTCACCGTGTATAATACGCAGCCTCGCGAGAGTAATTTCAGGACCTTAGGCGGCACGATCGAAGATATCAAGGAGATCGACGGTGGCATTCAGTGGACTTATGATATGCCCGCGCTGGAATTGAGCGTGCCTGTGCAAATTCGGATACAGGATGATTACGTGGAGACCAAGATTGTGGATCAAGGCTTGAAGGAAGGCAAGTATAGCTTAATCTGGCTGAGGCTGTTCCCATTCATGGCTGCTGAGCACTCCACCGATCGGGAAGGTTATCTGTTCGTTCCGGATGGATCGGGCACCCTGATCGCTTATGATGATCACAGACTGAATACCAATCTCGGCTATCAGGAAAGTGTGTACGGCAAAGATCCTTCCTTTATGAGCCGGCTTGGCTTCAGTTCCCGATATCCAGCCCAGATGCCCGTATTCGGGATTCATTCGGAAGGCAAGGGACTGCTTGCAGTAATTGAAGATGGAGCCGAGTACAGCGATATTTTTGCCGCACCTTCCGGCATGCTGAGCAGCTACAACTGGATTACGGCGCAGCAGACCTATCGAGCCACGTTTGAGCAGATTACGAACCGGAGTAAAGGAACGAGCTTTACGACCTACAACAAGGATGAGCGTTTCGGCACGGATCGGACTGTACGCTATTATTTCTTGAACAATGGCAGGTCTGACTATGTAGGTATGGCAGAGCGATACCGAAAGTACTTGATGGAAGAGAAAGGGCTTCAGAAACAGAGTGAATCCTCATCCGCTGATATCCCGCTTCATCTTACAATTCTTGGCGGCGATTCGGAAGATGGGATGCTCGGCAGCCGATATATCCAGGCGACGACGACAGAACAGGCTGCACATATTCTGTCTGATCTCCGGAAGCGGGGAATGGGTCCGATGTCCGTCACTTATTTGGGCTGGCAGAAAGGCGGTTATGCACAGTATGGCGGATATTTGGGCGTCGAACAGGCACTGGGCGGAGAGCAGGGGATGAAGGATTTTATCCAGCACGCCCACTCGCTGGATATCCCGGTCATGCTGGGAGTCAATTATGAGTTCAATAATACCGGCAACGGAGGATTTCGTGAGCAGTATCATGCGGTTAGAAATATGGCAGGGACGATGCAGGAAGCCCGAATCCGCGGTGATGAGGTCTATTTGGCCAGCAGCCTTTTTATTCAGAAGGTTCTTCATAAGGAGCTGAGCTCCTATGCTGAGCTTGAGGCAGATGGGCTGTCTCTTCTCGTCACAGGCAGTCGACTAGACAGTGACTACAACACGAGGATGGGAGCCTCCCGTACGGAAGCCATTTCTATACAGCAGCAGCTCCTTCAGCAAGTGAAGGACACACTGGGGAACGTATGGATTGAAAGTCCGAATTTCTATATGCTGAGCGGTGCCGATCACGTCAATGCTCTCCCGGATGATTACTCCTATGATCTGTTCTCCCAAGAGGCCGTTCCTTTTGCACAAATTGCGCTGCATGGACTGATTACCTACACATCTGGATATGAGAATGACAGGCAGCAATATAAGCATGATTTTTTGCGGGATATTGAATACGGTGCGCTTCCTTCATTTCTATTCACAGCAGTGCCGGCCGAAAGATTAAGTGAAGCTCACGGTCTCCAGCTCAAGAGCTCCCATTATGCAAGCTGGGCGGATTCCGCCGCTTCGGAGTATAGGAGGTATAATGACGCGCTCTCAGGTGTTCAGCACCAGTTTATTGTCCAGCATCGCGAGCTGGCTGAAGGTGTAAAGGCAACCACCTATGAAGATGGAACGATGATCATCGTCAATTATACGGAATCGGCATTTGTATATAACGGTGAGAAGGTTGCCGGGCAGGATTTCAAGGTATTGAAGGGGGATGGAGTGTAGATGAAACGCAAGAAGCGGCGTCTTAGTGCACGAGCGCATCGAAAGCTGTGGGGCTCCATCTTCATATCCAACTGGGTCTTCGGTTTCTTGATCTTTATGGCATTTCCGCTTGTGTATTCGCTGTACATGAGTTTTCATCACTTGGAAATTCTAGCGAGCGGGCTCAAGGTGGAGTACAGAGGACTTGCACATTACAAGACGATATTGTTCGAGAACGGCAGATATTTGTACGAGGGGCTGATTCCATTTTTGCGGGAAGCACTGCTCATGATTCCGGTTATTGTCATCTTCGCCCTGCTGATTGCGATCATGCTTAATCAGAAATTTGCGGGGCGCACCGCGTTTCGCGTAATCTTCTTTCTTCCTGTCATCTTTACGACCGGGCAGGTCATTGAAGAATTCATGGCACAGGGCGAGGGAGATATTGAATTCTTATCCAGATACAATATTTCTTCCTTCGTGACGGAGCTGCTCCCGGGCAGCTGGGCTGCACCGATCATTTCGGTGCTGGGATCCTTTGTACTTGTTCTGTGGTATTCCGGCGTTCAAATCTTGATCTTTCTTGCGGGGAGACAAACGATCTCGCACTCGATCTATGAGGCAGCCCGGATGGATGGAGCAACCCCTTGGGAGACGTTCTGGAAAATAACGCTGCCAGAGATGGTCCCGTTCATCCTGCTAAATACCATTTACACGGTGGTCGATTTATTTACTTTTCCGACGAATCCTGTGATCGACATGGTCAATACGGCAGATTATGGTCTGTCGAGTGCTCTTGCCTGGATTTATTTCAGCATCATTCTCGTTTTTTTGGGTATCATTTTCTTTCTCTTCTCGAGAATTTCACGCAGGACCCATGCTTACCGCTAAAGGAGGTTTACCATGGCTAAACCGGTTTTTGCCAAGAACCGAACGAAGAGCCTGCCGCTGATTACCCGCCGCTTCGTGAAGACCAAGCTTATTGGACTTGAGGCGGACAAAGGACTTATTTTCAAGTGCTTCCTGTATGTCATCCTCATTGATACGGCTTATATCTATCTGAATCCGATTATCTATATGATCACGAGCATGATTAAGGATGCTGTGGATTTGATGGATCCAGCCGTGACCTGGGTGCCTCGGGTGCTTTATTTCGGGATGCTTCAGGATGCATGGGAGATGCTGCAGTATCCCAAAGCACTCACCATCAGTTTATCGCTCTCTACGGGCATTGCCGTATTCCAGACCATCTCCTGCGCAATTGCAGGTTATGCGTTTGCCAGGCTAGATATCCCTTTGAAGAACTTTTGGTTCTTCTGTTTGCTGCTCACCTTCATTGTACCGCCGCAGCTGACTGTACTGCCGAAGCTAATTGCAGCTTCACAGCTGGGGCTGCTTGAGTCTTATGTTCCGCTCGTGCTGCCGGCGTTATTTGGGCAAGGAGTCAAGGGGGCGCTGTTCGTCATTATTTATAGGCAGTTCTTCGCCAAACAGCCGAAGGAGCTGGAAGAGGCGGCGATGATGGATGGAGCCAATCCTTTAAAAGTGTTCTTCCGAGTGATGCTGCCGCTGGCAAGGCCTGCCATTGTCGTCGTTTTTCTGTTCTCCTTTGTTTGGAACTGGAATGATTTTTACACACCGAGCATTTTCCTGCACGGTATGGAGGATCAGCCTCTATCTGTCGGTGTAGCGAGCATAACGAATGAGATTAACATGCGAGCCGAGGAGATCGGGCCGTCCATCTATGATGAGCCGATGAAGATGGCCGCTTCGTTCCTGATGATTATGCCTCCGCTCATTCTGTATATTTTTGCACAAAGATGGTTTGTAGAAGGAGTTGACCGCACAGGTCTCGTAGAGTAAGAAGAATGAGGCTCACCATTTCAATTGGGGAAGGGGATACGATATACCGTGATTAAGAATCTGGAGAGTATAAAGGGATTGCAAACGATCCAAGGCTTAAGATCGCAATTTCTGCAACCCGATGGAGTATTCACCCCCATGCCTTTCTGGTTCTGGAACGGAAGGCTGGAGCGGGAGGAGCTGCTCCGGCAGCTCCGAGATTTTCGTGATAAAGGAGTCGAAGGCTTTGTTCTTCACCCGCGTATCGGTATACCAGATACCCTTGGTTATTTATCCGATGAATTCATGACGCTCGTCGAAGCTGTGGTAGATGAAGCAGCGAGTATGAATATGCGTGTCATCCTGTATGATGAAGGAATGTATCCATCAGGCAGTGCCAATGGTGAGATTGTACGTCGTAATCCGGAATTCGCAAGCCGCGGGCTTATTATGATAGAACAGCCAATGAAGAATACACCCGAATGGAGCATCCCGCTGGAGGAAGGCGACCGTATTGTATCGGTGCAGGCGATTCGCCGGACAGGGAATGATCTGGAAGGAATTGAAGCCAGTAAGACACAGATCATTGAAATGGCAGAGGATTTTGGCAGCACCGTGAGCTATACTCCGCCCGATGCAGGGGAATGGTCATATGTCGCTTTTATCGACCGATTAAGCTTAGGGACGATTCGCGGTATCCATTACGGGCAGGACGATGGAGAGCCGGGGGCACCCCGTGCAGCCGATCTGCTGAATCCGGAAGCTGTGCGAATGTTCATTGAGCTTACGCATGAACGGTATTACGGGCGGATCGGCCGCCATTTTGGCAGCAGCATCATTGCCATGTTCACGGATGAACCGGATTTGCTCGGGAGAAAGCATCGTAAAGGCATGCTGCCCTGGACGGCAGGATTCCTGGAGGAGTTCATCCGCAGCGGGAATCGGGAGGAGGAGCTTATTCTCCTATGGCTTGAGAGCGGTGACTATACAGCTGACATTCGGAGACGCTACCGCAAGGCGGTAAGACACAGAATGGAGCAGAGCTTCTATAAGCCGCTTCATGATTGGTGTGAGGCGCATGGCATTGCGCTGACGGGGCACCCTGCGGCGAGTGATGATATGGGGCTGTTACGCTATTTTCACATTCCCGGTCAAGATATCGTTTGGCGCTGGCTTGCTCCAGAAGGAGATCTCGGTATAACCGGCAAGCACAGCACGATGGGGAAATGCTCGGCCGATTCGGCACGGCACCGGAACAAATTAAGGAATTTAAACGAGTGCTTTGGTGTATGCGGCAAGGGTAACAGCTGGGCTCTAACAGCAGATGATATGAAATGGTATTTGGACTGGCTCTTTGTCCGGGGCGTGAATCTGATATGTCCACATGCTTTCTATTACTCGATCGAAGGAGAGCGGCTTCATGAGCGAGCTCCCGATGCAGGGCCGAACAACATCTGGTGGCCGGAGTATAGCCGTTTCTCGCAGTATATCAAACGGATGAGCTGGGTTATGACGGGGAGCATCAATCAGCCGGAGCTGTGCGTTCTGTGCCGTGCGGATCACTTGTCCTGGGAGCTGGCTAGACCGCTGTATGAAGGTCAAATAGAGTTCAATTATTTGGAGGAGGAGCTGCTACAGGAAGAAGCTGTTCTTAAGGACGGAATGATGAGCATAGCAAATCAGCGCTACCGTATTGTTCTGCTGGAGGATGTAGAGCAGTTTGAACCGAACACAAGGGAGAAGCTTAAGGAATTTGTCCGGCATGGAGGAATCGTTGTGGAGCACAATCGAGGAACTGCACTGCCTGCCAGCGATGCCGAACCGGGCTGGGAGGTTCTTCACCCCCTTGAATCCGTTGCAGATCGAGTGGAGCAATTGCTCTCCCACCGAGCTGAGTTCAAGCCCGTAAGCCCTGGCCTAAGAATCAGTCATGTCATAAAGGACCATATTCATCTGTATGTGCTTGTGAACGAAGGCGAAACAGCAATCCAAGGTTCTGTATTCATTAACGGTGAAGGTAAACCTGAGTTGTGGGATGCCTGGAGCGGTACCATCACTCCTGTGCAGGCTGAAGCGAGAGATGGCGGAATGGATATCGCCCTAACCATAGATCGCAGACAATGCCTGGTACTCGCGCTGGACCCAGATGCCTCATCAATTATTGACCCTGTTAGCACCAAGCAAGAGACTGTTGCTCAGGACTTGAGTGAGGGCTGGCAAGTCGATGGAGCAGAAGGAGCAAACTCGCTGACCTCATGGACAGAATGGGAAGGAAGAGAGCATTTCTCAGGTACGGTGACGTATACTAGAGAGCTTGAATGGAAGCCATCGGCTTCCTATACAGATGTCATTCTGGATCTAGGGGAAGTCCACGAAATGGCAAAGGTGTTCCTGAACGGGCAGCTTATAGATACGAAGCTGTGGTCTCCGTACCGCTGTTCATTATCCGATTATTTGTTGACAGGCAAAAATGTGCTGCAGGTCGAGGTAACAAATACACTGGCAAATCGTTATGATCAGGTATCATTACCTTCTGGAATGCTCGGTCCAATAACGTTGACTATCTGTTTGGAAGTTTAGAATCCATATCGAAAATATCCTTGCTGGAAAATGAGGGGTTACATATCGGCCTTGACCTTATGGGTTAAGGTTTTTTATCTTCTTGTGCTGAAAAGTATGCTTCCAGGCAGGGCTTCATTGGGCATATGAAATAGGTTGCCTTTTACTGCATATCTATGTAAATTAATAATGTATTCGCTTTAATTTCCAAATTAAGGGGGAGGGGAATGATAAAATATCCGAGCTCCAAAGGAAAGTATTATCGTAAAACGCTGCTTGTCATTCTGTTCGCTGCAAGTATTCCCGGTCTCCTCGCGAGTCTCGGTATTTACGGGTTTGCGGTAGGGGCTATCAAGAACGACATGACAGAGCTGCACCGCAAGCAAATGGAGGAGCGGGCAGCCAGCATGGATGATCTGCTGGGATATTTGGAGCAGAGCGTAGCTAATTGGACCTTGGAATCAAGCTTTGGCGAAGATCTCAAGAAGGTGGATTTTTCTCTTCCCGCAAACAGTAATGAGCTGCGGAATATAAGTCAGGTGCTTCATATCATCCACGGATCACATCCTTTAATTTCGCAAGTTCAATTATATATTCAGCAAGAGAATGAGCCCTATTTGTTTAATCCACAGCTTACATACCTGCATGAGCCTAAACTGCAGCAAGAATATGAGAACTTATTAGCCCGCCCTGAGCGATTTGTGTGGAGCACACAGCCTACCATATTTCGGGGGGCATCTCAGGAGGGGCCTGCCAAGAAGGAGCCGGTCATTATGCTGTCGCACAAAATAAGTGGGACAGACGGTGCATCATTTGGCGTGCTCATGGTGTCACTTGTACCAGAGAAGCTGCTTGATCAACTGATGGCACTGACTCCATACAATGAGGGCAGCGTATTTCTGCTGGATGAGAATATGAAGCCGATGGTGTCCAGCAATGAGGGAGTTGAGGCAGAGGTATTCGAACGCAGTCTGCGAGAGGATATTTTAAAGACAGGACAGCCGAGTGGGAGCAGTATAAAGGAGTGGAGAGGCGTCACCTATTCAGTGTCCTATAATACGTTTGATCGTCTAGGGGAGCAGTGGACCTATGTTGCTGCAGCGCCAATGTCAGTGATTACATCTTCAGTGGAGCTCATTTCCACCATTATTTTTACAATCAGCCTGCTGATGCTGCTCACAGCTCTGTTTCTCTCCTGGATTGCTTCACGCCATATATACTCTCCTGTCGAACAATTTGTCACACTGCTCAGAGGTAATAAGCAGCTTGAGCACCATGCTTATGATATGGATGAATTCAAGCTGTTTGAGCAGGAATGGCAGGAAATTTCGCTCGAGAGCAAAGCACTTCAGCTTCGACTGGAGGAGGAGCTGCCCAGAATTAAGGAGAGCTTCTTGCTTCAGCTCGTACAAGGGCATTTGCAAGCCTATTCTGAGAAGGATATTCGCGAGCGGATGAAGCATTACGGATGGAATGTGTCTGACCGCAAATTCACTTTCATTATCATGCAGCTGACCGGTCAGGCAGGCACCCCTTCTCGATT
Source organism: Paenibacillus urinalis (assembly GCF_028747985.1). Lineage (NCBI taxonomy): Bacteria > Bacillati > Bacillota > Bacilli > Caryophanales > Paenibacillaceae > Paenibacillus > Paenibacillus urinalis. Next base: position 4,146,390 of record NZ_CP118108.1, on the reverse strand, counting down.
TGATATCGGCGAAGAAGGGCTGGCTGCCTTTGCTGCAGCAAACATTATTGAAGATACCGCTAGAGATCACTTGCCTCAGTATAGTGTTCTAAGTTTCCATAATCTGATGATTGGTGTGCTCGTTATTCAACCTTTAGAGGAGGTTCAACAAAACGACCTTCAGAGCTTTGCCGAAGCGCTGACAGCTGCAGTGAGTGGAACTCTTAGACTTGCAGTTACTGTGACGATCAGTCAACCGACAACGCTTGTGCGATCACTTCCGAATCTATTCATTGAGGTGAATCAGGCCGCTTCTTTACGGCTGTTCAGAGATGAGAATCAGATTATTGACATGAACCAGGAGTATGTTCATTGGGATGAACATACCGAATCAGGGAAGAGCACCAATTATCCATTTGCACTGGACCGTGAAATGAGCGAGGCGATGCGTATGGGTGAACAAGAGAAGATGGAGCTCTTGGTTGATGAGTTTTTGGGAGAAGTATCGGCAGGACATGAGAAGGAATATTGGGTACAGCAATGTGTTCTTCAGCTGTATGGCAGCATGCAGTATGTCATCCTGCAGACAGGAATCCAGCCTCACCAATTGTTCAAAGGAAAGAACATGTATGAGCAGCTGTCCATGATTCGGGAGCCCCGCATACTCTCGCAGTGGTTGAAGGAGTCCGTCATCCATCCGTATATGGAGCACCTCAAGAAACGGACCAATATTCAGATGAAACGAATGGTCGAAGAGACGATCCGATATGTTCATCTGCATTATATGCATGATTTATCACTGGACAGCTGTGCCCATAACGTGGGAACCACGCCCTACACGCTAAGCCGTTTGTTTAAGCAGGTCACTGGCGTCAATTTTGTTGATTATTTAACCGATTATCGCGTTGTCCAGGCTAAAAAGCTGCTGCGAACAACAGATTTAAAAATTAATGAAATCGCAGAGGGGGTCGGCTATAAGCACAGCTACTTCAATCGCATCTTCAAGAAATATGAAGGGATGACACCAAGTGAATACCGGGATGAGTGGAGAGCAGGCTGAGCCCGTTGAACCCGCTGAACCCGCTAGAACTCACGAAACGGCCGATCGCCTTCAAATAATTTCTTGAATTCCTTGGGTGCCATTCGAGTGACTTGTTTGAATTTACGATTGAAATGCGACACACTCGCGAAGCCGACCTGCTCTGATATATATATAATCTTGTGATTGGACTCGCGCAGCAGCTTCTCGGCTTCACGAATGCGGAGTGTATTGATGTATTCCTTGAATGTGAATCCCGTCGTTCGCTTAAACAGCCGGCTCAAATAAAATGTGCTGATGTGAAATTGCCCTGCAAGCTGCTCAAGTCCCAACTCCTCACGAAAATGCTTGTTGCAATACGCTATAATTTCGGCCATCCTTGCGTTCATGGAATCCTCCGGAACAGCGGGCTGGTCTGTTTGTGTTTTACGAGTGGAGAAGAGCAGGAACTGAACGAGCAGAGATTCTAAATACAGCTCTTGACCGAAGGAGTCCTGCTGATTAAATTCGTGATGCATTTGAAACATCAGCCGTTCAATATAGCTCTGGTCCCTGATACTGAATTGGACCTTGCGGTTATCCCGGTCGAACGGGGACAGCAGAATTTCCAGCTGATCATTAGAGAAGCGGCGTAAGAACCGGCTGCTGAAATAGAGCACCAGTCGTTCATGATCTGGTGACTGATGATCAGAATCAACGGTTTTATGAATTTCATTTTTACCTATGAATAGAAGACTTCCTTTATCAATTGAATAACGTTTGTTCTCAATGTAATAGTAGCGATGCCCCGACAGAAGATAATACACTTCGTAATAGTCATGATAATGATATTTTGGCATCATATAGCTTCCTTTGCGCTTGGCCGGATAAATAGCGAAATCCTTCACGTATCTCACCTCCAGATGTAAGCATTTTGAAGATGGTTATAGTATAGCGCTCCTTGTTCGAGATAGATAGAAATAAATCCATAAAATAAGAGCAAAAAAGATCAAGGTGATGAAACTTAAGGCAAGAAAAGGTTAGAACGGTACCGCGAGCCATGGTAAAACTGAGATAAGATCAAGAACGAATTGAAAGAACAGTGAACTGATGGATGAAGCTCCACACACGAATGGTCTGAATCGCAAAATGTAAACGCATTCTTCGATGCGAACTACCTTAGGAAGGAGACCTTGTACGTGATGACTGCAGAGATGAAGGACGGTAATAGAAGCAGTAAAAGCATGCTGGTCACGAGATATCCTTCTTCGTGGTGGAAGAGCAAATGGAGGGAAGCCCTGCCTTCCGGAAACGGGGTCATCGGGGCATCCGTGTATGGAGGTGTGCAGGATGAAACGATCCTGATCAACCACCTCGGTCTATGGCACGGCGGACAGATCGGCCTTCTTCCCGACGTCAGTCATACGCTTAAGGATACACGAAGACTGATGGATGAGGGACGGTTCCAGGAGGCCAGCTGGGTTCTTACCCGCGCGCTTAAGGAAAAAGGGTATAACAGTACACTGTCTGCTCCTCTTCCACTTGCGGATTTAAGACTCTCGATGACAGGTCAGGAGGCATTTCGGCATTATCGGCGCAGCTTGAATATGGAGACGGGAGAAGTGGCCGTATCCTGGCTGGATGGGGAGGTGGCATATGATAGGAGCTTGTTTGTGTCGCGTGCGGATCACATGATCGTATACAGGCTCAAATCTAGTGTTTCCAGCATAGATGCGTCCCTTACGTTCGATATCCATCCAAGTGATAATCCCTCTAGGGCTGAGCAACTGGAAGCTTTGAAAGAGACGACAGATTTGGCAGCACAGGGGGAGTTTATGTCTTTTGCCGCGAGGCATGAGAATGGAACGGATTACGGTGCAGTTCTGAGGGTACAGACAGACAGCGGCGGAGAGGTAAGGCAAGAGGGAGGAGGGCTGTGGGTCACGAATGCTCATGAGGTCCTTATTTTCGTAAAGGTATTTACAGAGGAAGCAAGGAGCAAGGCGTGGTCTCGTCTGAGAAAAGAATTGGCAGAAGTGAGTTCCTCTTACACAGAACTGCTCGAAGCGCATGTATTGCTTCACAAAGCCCTGTTTTCTTCCGCTTCCGTTGAGCTGATCAGCTCAGAAGAGTCTGAGAATTACGAGAACAGATCTACGGAAGAATTGCTTCTAACCGCTTATGACGGTAAGGCCTCTGTCTCTCTGCTTGAGAAATTGTGGGCTTACGGGAGGTATCTCTATATTTCTTCCACTGAAGAGAATGGTATGCCGATGCCTTTATATGGGTTATGGGGCGGAGATTACAGACTGATGTGGTGTCATTACATGGCTAATGAGAATGTGCAGATGATGAATTGGCATGCACCTGTTGGAGGTCTATCCTCTCTGATGAAGCCGTTGTTTCGTCATTATGATTCTCTACTCGAGATCTTTAAGGAGAATGCCCGTAAGCTATACGGTGCCAGAGGCATCTTCATTCCGGCAGGAACGACGCCGGGGATCGGAAGTCCGACCCAGATCGTTCCGGTCATCTTGAATTGGACCGGTGCAGCCGGGTGGCTGTCGAGGCATTATTATGAATATTACCTGTACACAGGAGATGAGCAGTTCCTGAGAGACGAGGCGCTGCCCTTCATGACGGAGGCTGCCTTATTCTATGAGGACTTTCTAACAGAAGACGAGGAAGGGCTGCTCCATATATATCCTTCGGTCTCACCCGAGAATACGCCGGGCAATTACATGCCTGATGCGGGAGAGTCACTGGATCATCCGATGCCGACGGCAATCAATGCTACCATGGACATTGCTATCATTAAAGAGCTGTTCACGAATCTTATCGAAGGCAGCCGAAGAACGGGAGGCAGTGAGGAGGATATTGTTCGCTGGGAGCAGATTCTGAAGCGTCTTCCTGTCTACAAACTGAATGAGGATGGAGCCCTGAAGGAATGGATTCATCCCGAATTTCATGACAGATACAATCACCGGCATCTGTCCCATATCTATCCTGTATTTCCGGGTCAGGAATTTGCGCGCGAGGAAAGTCCGGAACTGTTTCAAGGATTGGAGCAGGCTGTTCATATGCGAGTTCTTGGAGCACAGACCGGCTGGTCGCTGGCACATATGTCTGCGATCTATGCCAGGCTGGGAGACGGTGAGAAGGCGATAGATTCACTGGATATCTTGACCCGCTCTTGTCTCCTTACGAATCTCTTTACGGTTCATAATGACTGGAGAGATATGGGAGTTAGTATGAATAAAGCTCAGGCGCCGATTCAGCTCGATGCGAGCCTCGGGATTACGAATGCTATTCAAGAGATGCTGCTGTATGTATCCCCACGGATGGTGAAGCTGCTGCCGGCACTTTCTGACCGGCTGGAAGCTGGCTCTGTTCGAGGATTTCGATGTTGTACCGGAAGCATTTCAATGACTTGGAACAAAAGGACAAGGAGCTTTGCAGCAGAGCTTAAGGCAGAGCGGGCCACGGATATTACGATTGTTCTTCCAGACATCGCATCTAAATATCGACTAACCGGTGTAGACCTCAATATCCATGCCTCAACGATCTATTCCCACACTTATGACATTCAGATGGAGCCAGGCCAAGTGCTGTATATTGCAAATGAGGAGGGCTAATGGATGATTAGTCTATGGAAACGCCAAGTTTCAATGACATTGCTGACGGCTATGCTGGCAGTTATCGCAGTCCCCTATCAAGCATACGCACAGGATGAACCTCCGTCTGCTGTTCAAATAGCGGCAGACAGCGAAGCTCTCCCGGCTTTTCCGGGAGCTGAAGGAGGAGGCATGTACACTACCGGAGGACGAGGCGGCGATGTCGTGTATGTGACGAATCTGAATGACAGCGGTCCCGGTTCGTTAAGAGAAGCGGTCAGCCAGGGGAACCGGACGGTTGTATTCAAAGTGTCAGGAAATATAACGCTTGACTCTCCGCTTCGTATCCGAGGCGACAACATCACTATAGCAGGGCAGACCGCACCCGGTGACGGCATCAGTGTCAACAACCATTCGACTTATATCGAGGCAGATCATGTGATCATACGTTATATGCGCTTTAGAATGGGGGATCACACCGAATCAACCGGCGATGGCATGTCGGCCAGAAGGTATAGCAATATCATGATTGATCACTGCTCTGTCACATGGGGTGTTGACGAAGTGCTGTCTCCTTACGAGAACCAGAACACCACCGTGCAGTGGTCCATTATAGGTGAAGCTCTTCATATGTCCAGTCATTCGAAGGGAAGACATGGCTTCGGTGGTTTGTGGGGAGCGGGCATGCAAGCTATCATCATAACATTTTGCTCCATAACTCAAGCCGTAACCCTAGAGTAAAAGGAACGCTGGAAGACAATCAAAATTTCGATTTCAGCAACAACATCGTGTACAACTGGAATTACCTGAGCGGTTATGGCGGAGATCAAGCAGATATTAACATAGTGAACAACTACTACAAGTATGGACCGGATACGTTATTGGACAAACGGAGCATCATCCTCAGTCAGACCGGGGCGAATGGCAAGCTTCATGTATCAGGCAATGTGATTGACGGAGATCCGGCAGCGACTGAAGACAACTGGATTGCCGTGAATCCGGATACGGGCAAGGAGCTGGTATATGAACCTCTTCAAGTTACACCGGTTACTCTGCAATCTGCAGCAGAGGCTTATGAGCTGGTGCTGAATCAGGCCGGGGCAATTCTGCCGAAACGGGATTCTATCGATGCCAGACTTGTTAATGATGTGCGTAACCGGACAGGAAGACAAATCAACCATCCAGAGGAAGTGGGTGGATGGACTGAGCTTGCCAGCAAGGCGGCACCTGATGATACAGATCTGGACGGAATGCCGGATACGTGGGAGCTTGAGCAGGGCCTCAATCCGAATGATGCTGCGGACCGGAATGGCGACATCAATGATGATGGATATACCAATCTGGAGAACTATTTGAACAACATAGTGGGAAGCGGTTCCATCAATCCGGAGGTTGAGATCGTTTCACCGGAGATGAATGCCTTGAAGGGCCAGCCAGGGAAGATCATGATTAACGCCGAGGCATCTGATCCAGATGGAAGTATCGCCAAAGTCGAGTTTTATGCAAGCGGTGTTAAGCTTGGAGAAGATACATCCGCTCCTTATCAATGGAAATGGGATGACCTGCCGGAAGGCAGCTACTATATTACAGCTCGAGCGGTAGATAACAGCGGTACAAAGACGGACTCTGCTGCAGTCGTCGTCCATATTAATGCTAACGGTGAGCTTGGGGCTTGGAGCTCTGCCGATATCGGTGAGCCGGGCATAGCCGGTCATGCTGACTTGAGAAATGGTGTATTTACAGTGAAAGGAGGAGGGAATATTGATCCGCTCTTCGCCGGTAACAGCGGGAAGACGAATGAAGATCAGTCCTTTCAATACGTATATCAGCAGCTCGAAGGCGATGCAGAGTTCATTGCAAGACTGGATCAGTTGTCTGAGACGGCTCCTCATAATCGTTCAGGACTAATGATCCGCAGCAGCCTAAGTCCGGCAGCCAAAGAAGCGATGATCGGATTTTCGGTTAGAGGCGACCAGTATTGCTCCGTGTTCTACAGCAGACAAGACGAAGGGGGACAGATGGTACAGACCCCACCGATTCCATCGCTGAGCACTCCTTACTGGTTCAAGCTGGTTAAGGAAGGGAATACCATCACCGGCTATCACTCCGCTGACGGTGTAGCCTGGACGGAAGTGTCGTCTGTCACGATGGCAGGGCTGGATACCTTTTATATTGGTATGGCCGTTGACGCGGGAGATGAGAATAATCCGGTAGAGAATTATAATACTTCTCTGTTTTCCGAAGTGCAGCTGTTACAGCAGTAAGATTTAGGTTTCTCTTGATTCTAACATTTGAAGGGGGATCATTATGAACAGTCGCAAATTTTACTCCGTGATGTTGACGCTATGCTTAAGCTTGGTATGGATACTTAGTGCTTGCAGCTCGGGTGGAACCGGAAGTGCAGGCAATACAGGCGGAGGGGAAGAGCCTGGAGGAGCGGCGGCAACTCCTGTTGTGGATAACAAAGATGGAAAAGATACATTGTATGTGTATTCCAACAGCGGAGACTCTGTAGAGAGCTGGAACGAGCGCTTTGGAGATCTGCTGAAGGAGAAGTTTCCGGATTATACGATCGAATACATTCCGAAGACCAATGAGGTTGGTCTGAAGGAATTGATTACAGCGGGTCAGCGTATTGATATTTACTGGGAATCCATCGGCGGATTCTCGACATATCTAACGGACTTCGATCTTCAGTACGATATGACGGAGCTGATTGAACAGCATGAGATCGATATGAACCAATTTGAACCCACCATTGTCGATGCGATTAAGCAGATCTCCGGAGATCAAATATGGGGCGTACCTGTCTTTAACAACACGATGGTGCTGTACTACAACAAGGACTTGTTCGATAAATTTGGAGTCGATTATCCGGTTGACGGAATGACATGGGACGAAGCAGCGGAGCTGTCCAAGAAGCTGACACGTACCGAAGGGGATAAGTCCTATGTCGGCTTATCTTCCTCAGAGACCCATCTTCTTCTGATGAATCATTTATCCATCCCTTATGTCGACCCGGAAACGAAAAAGTCTACACTCGATCAGGATGAGCGTTGGAAAAACTTCTATGAGACCGTATTCGTTAAACCAGCGGATGTGCCCGGCTACCGCGAGTATATGCAGGCCCATGAGAACAAGCTGCCTTATCGTAAGGAATTCCTTGAAGCTCAGGAGCTTGCGATGTTCGGCTGGCTGTCTTCGATCACATCAGTATTTCCTGACGAGTTCTCAAAAATGAACTGGGATATGGTCGCGATGCCGACTTTTGCGGATGCACCTGGAATTGGTACACAGGCCTACCCTACCTACTTCAGTTTAACGAAGATGACGGAGAATAAAGATGCGGCAATGGAAGTCATTAAATATCTCGTCTCGGAAGAAGTACAGACGAAGCTCTCCAGAAACGGAATAATGCCGGTTCTGAATAATGACAGCATTATCGAGCAGTATGGAGCGGACAGCGTATACCAAGGCAAGAACTACGGTGCGGCGTTCTTCAATGAATTTGCGGAAATTCCTTATAAATCGGATCACGATCGCACGATTAATACACCATATGCCAAGGCAGCACCGAGAGTGGTGCTCGAAGGCGACTTCAATACGATCTTCAGAGAATACGCGGAGGAATCTAACCAGAAGATGACAGATGCCGGGGCAGAGTAGTTTATAAAGACTATGTATACCCTTGATTGAAGCAGCTAAAGGTATTATGAAATTGATTCAAAACGCCGCATCCGATAAGGATGCGGCTTCTTTATTGGTGGGTATGCATAACACGTGCTAGGCTTCTTCAATCTTGGGATGAAGACGTTCCTCCTAGCAGCATGAAATATCTAAAATTGGAGTGAACTAACTAGTGAATACGCTCTATCCTCTTACTTTTGTATAACTAAAGCAAGTGCTGCTATGTTATGGACGCTATGCAAAGGAATAGAAGCAGACGCATCGACACCTAATAGGGAACGCTTTCAATTAAGCTCTGGAAGGGAACTTTAATAAGTTCTCAATCTGAACAGCCTGCCCGGTTCTCATCGAAACGTTGCCCGCTATACCAGTGAGAATGGACATGGCTCCGTCCAGATGGGATGCGGAACGGTGGAATGGATCCTCCGGTGGTGTGCCGAACAAGTCTTCCAGCAGAATGGGGTCCGCTCCGCCATGACCACCGGCTTTATTTTCCAGCTGAACCTCATAAGCATCCTCCCACATCGGCTGAACGAGAATCTGTCTGAGCCTTGTTGCTCCTTCATCGGTCTGTTTGCCGCCGGAATTAACATATGATTTTTCACCAATCCGCATCTGAATGCGTCCTTTGGTTCCATTGAAGGATACCATATGGCCTTCCCATGGGGCATAAGCATGAAGGGAGTAATTGAGCATCGCGTTATTTTTGTATCTGACAAGCACGTTCATCGTGTCTTCAATCGAAATACCCTCCCCAAACACACTTTGATCCCGTTGGTAGCCGTCCTCGTGCTCAGCGTCCAGGTACAGTCCTTTTAATGAAGGAGATTTCTCAAGGTCCAGAGCAAAAGGATCCTCCTTGGCTGCCGGATTGCCGTATGCACGCTGATAGAAGGAGTTTACGCCTCTCTTTTCGGCATTTTCCTTTCCATAGAATAATAGATCTCCCATGGCAAAGACCGTCTTCGGTTCGGAGTTCAACCAGAAGTTAACCAGATCGAAGTGGTGTGTCGATTTGTGCACGAGCAGCCCGCCGCTGTTGCGTTTATCCCGGTGCCAGCGCCGGAAATAGTCCGCTCCGTGTCTCGTATCCAGCAGCCACTCAAAATTGACGTGCAGCACATCGCCGATGACCCCATCCCGAATCAATTCCCTTACCTTGGTCGCATGAGGAGAATAGCGGTAGTTAAAGGTCACGCGTACCTTCTGTCCGGTCCGTTCAACGGTGTCGATGATCTGCTGGCATTTATCCTCGTCCACGGTCATCGGTTTCTCGGTAATGACGTCACAGCCGAGCTCCATTGCCCGAATAATATAATGATGATGAGTACGGTCAATGGTCGTTACGATGACCACATCCGGTTTCTCCGTGCGAATCATTTCATCAAAATCAGCGGCTTTGTAGGTAGGAATGGGGCGATAATGCGGGAACTTCTCAGCGAGCCGGTTGTTCGCATAATTCATGCGGGTCTGATTCGAATCGCAAAAGGCGACCAGCTCAGCGCTGTCCTGATAACTGCCCACGATCGCTTCATAGAAGAAGGATGCCCGTCCTCCTGTACCGACATGTGCATAACGTTTTTTAACTGCCAATATCATCAGCCTCCTCTATAAACTACTGTCAGAATAGTACAAAAAAAGGTAAGCTTTCTACACAGTTGTTGCTAAATTGACCTATTCTTGATCAAATTTGTCCGACGATGATAAAAAGTTAATACCGGGTGCCAAACGAAAAAGCGATGTTTAAAAACATGGATGCGGTTCGTTCGTACAGGCACGAATGGGTGCATGCCTACATACATTAGTTAGACGACAAAGAATGTAGACTCTGAAGAATGTAGGAGGTGTCACCCGTGCCTGGTATTTTTACGGCCATTGCCCTATTTATTAAGGAATTGACACTGCTTGTCTCTTATGTGAAGAACAATGCATTTCCTCAGCCGTTATCAGAGGCAGACGAAGCCAAACATTTGAAGCTGATGGCAGAAGGCGATGCAAGATCGCGTAATCTTCTGATCGAACATAATCTGAGGCTGGTTGCCCATATTGTGAAGAAGTTCGATAACACCGGCGAGGATTTGGAGGATCTTATCTCCATCGGGACGATCGGGCTGATTAAAGCAATCGAAAGCTTTCAGCAGGGAAAAGGGACCAAGCTCGCAACATTTGCGGCCCGTTGTATAGAAAATGAAATACTGATGCATTTGAGGTCATTAAAAAAGACCCGTAAGGACGTATCACTCCACGATCCGATCGGAATGGATAAGGAGGGTAACGAAATTACGCTTATCGATATCCTCGGCACGGAAGCGGATGAGGTCATGGATAAGGTCCAGCTCAAGATTGAGAAGAGTAAAATCTATCAGAACCTCGACATTCTCGATGAACGGGAGAAGGAAGTTGTGGTCGGACGTTTCGGACTTGAAGCTGGCGGAGAAGAACGCACACAGCGTGAAATCGCGAAGGAGCTCGGCATCAGCCGGAGCTATGTATCCCGAATTGAGAAGCGCGCACTAATGAAGCTGTACCATGAGTTTTACAAGGCAAAGCAATGACAAACTTATCTATAAAGGCTACTCATTGGAGTAGTCTTTTTTGTGGAATCCAACTGCTATAATTGCCATTATTTTATATACTTTTGGTGCATGTAACGATTGGAGGTTGAAGGTTATATGAACAGTATTAAAGACTTAAGTAAGTTCATTAAACTAACCGGTGAAAGAGCAAAGTTGGATGCTAAAGCGAATAGCACTTATATCGTCTATAAAACGAGAGAAGGACATTTTGTCAAAGAGTATAGTAATGGCCAGATCGAACAATTGAAGGAACAGGATCTTCACCATGAGTGAATCTACTGCTACCATGTTTGTATTTGCAGGAAATAACGGCAGCGGGAAAAGTACGATCCGGAATCTAATGCGGTTCTGCTGGTGAAGTCATACTGGAGGCCGATTATGCAACAATAAAACAATACATATCACCCTTGCCGAAGTGGGTAGAAAATATTCTTCGCCTGCAAGAGAGGCATAGCGTACAAGAATAAACCAGATCTGATAGAGGCGACTCTTATGAGTTGCCTTTTTTCTATATAATATCTTAACAAACATACGGGGTGACCTATGATAGATCGCTTCAAAAGATTTATTTATACTTAATAGTTATAGCAAGTCATCCCATGCTAGAATATATGCTTGCAATTTTAGTATGTTATAATTTTCTGTACATCAAATATTAGGGAGAGACATCTATGATACCATTTCATCATGATCATGTAGGAAGTCTGTTGCGTCCTGCGAATTTAACAGAAGCTCGTGAACAGTATAAATCTGGCGCAATTACACTCGAACAGCTGTCAAAAGTAGAGAACGAAGAGATCATTCGGGTTATTGACAAGCAGAAGCAGAACGGTGTCCTGGGCGTTACAGACGGAGAATTCCGTAGAAGCTGGTGGCACTTTGATTTCTTGGGTGGGCTTGATGGTGTGGAGTATTATGAGAAAGATACGGGACTTAATTTTCATAAGATGGAGACGCGCAAGGAGGGTATTCGGGTCACTGGTAACATTGATTTTTCATCGCATCCGTTTATTGCGCATTTTCAATTCCTTAATGAGCATGCGGGGGAAGCGGTAGCGAAACAGACGATACCAAGTCCTAATATGCTGGTTTATCGTGTAGACCAGAATGAAGAGATTTATCCGGATCGCGAAGCTTTCCTCCAGGATACGATTGCCGCTTATCAAAAAGCGATTCAAGCGTTCTACGATGCTGGCTGCCGTTACTTACAATTAGATGATACTGCTTGGGCGGATCTCTTCTCGGAGGAAGGTCACGATAAGCTTCGTGCCAAGGGCCTCGATCCAGCTGAAGAGATGAAGATTATGCAGCGAATGATCAATGAATCCATTGCAAATAAACCTGAAGATCTAGTCATTACCATGCATATTTGCCGGGGTAACTATAAATCCAATTTCTTTGCAAGCGGCGGATACGATTATGCTTCGGAGACCATTTTTGGGGGCCTCAATGTAGACGGGTTATTCTTGGAGTTTGACGATGAGCGTTCCGGAGGTTTTGAACCTCTGAAATATGTAAATCGCCCAGGTTTAAAAATTGTACTGGGGCTAATTACGTCCAAATCAGGCGAACTGGAGGATAAAGAGAAGATCAAAGCACGTATCGCAGAAGCAGCAGCCTATGTGCCGCTCGAACAGCTCTGCTTGAGTCCGCAATGCGGCTTCTCTTCGACAGAGGAAGGAAATATTCTATCGGAAGAAGAGCAGTGGGCCAAGCTTCGCTTTGTTAAAGAAATTGCGGATGAGATTTGGACATAAATCTATTTATATACGGCTTGGATCGTGAGAGGGAGCGAATTTTGCTCCCTTTATTTTTGTGATAACAGCTGACGGTTTGATGAGATTGGACTCAGGAGTGTTAAATTACATAATCAATATTTAAATGAGGATAATATTGGGTGTACGTATGCGAACGTATGTGCTATAATGATTTCCATATTTCCCTTATGTAAGTTGCTCCTTCTTGTTCACACCTGGGGATATATCACAACTACAGATTGGGCAGAGAAAGGAAGTACAGGAATTATGATGGGTAGAACCCATATTATCGTCGGGACAGGTGTCTCGCTCTCACTCTTGCATATGGGAGGAATCAGTCTGTCCATCCCTGCGGCGGTCGTTGCGCTGATCAGTTCGGTGCTGCCTGACATTGATGAACCGAATTCACTGCTGGTGACTCGGGTCCTTCCGAACTGGCTTCTTCGGATCGTACAGGTCACTCTTATTGCTGCGGCAGCAGTCATGGGCATTTACGGGATGGAGAATTATCCGTGGAATTTAATTCTTGCAGCATTAATCGCGATTGTATCCTTTATGCCATCTCGATCACTCAGACAGTGGGTTATGTTTTTTATCGGACTAGGGCTCATTGTTTACGGAGGGAGCTTTCATCCATGGAATTTGCTCGTTGGAAGTCTGCTCATACTGATTACGTTTTTACCTCATCGCGGATTAACTCATACGCTATATGGCGTAGGCGTCTGGACGTTTCTTCTCTATGGATCGACGCAAGCTTACGGCGATGCGGTTTGGATGGCCGGCGGCCTGTCCTATTTGCTTCATTTGATTGCAGATAGTTTAACGAATCGTGGCATCAAGCCGCTTCCTCCATTCAAGTGGAAGATTAAGTTTAAATTGATGAGTACAGGAACGAAGCAGGGGGCTTGGGTCGAAATTTTCTTCATCGGTGTTACATTTATTCTTGCTTGGATCGCATTCTCTCCCCTGTTCATTTAATGTCTCCACAAGAATCATCAATATGCACGATCTTTTACATAAAAAGAGGTGTCTTATCCGGCAGCTTGCAGCCCGGTCAGGACACCTCTTTTCTATGCTTGCTCCATCCTATTCATCCGAATTGGATTCACAATCAGGAATTCTCGATAATCGTATTCAGTGTTGTACGGTCAAGACCTTTCACCAGCTTGATGAGCAGCTCCTTGGCAGCATCATAATCATCCGTGTGAAGAATGGAAGATGAGGTGTGGATATATCTTGCACACACACCAATCACGGTCGATGGTACCCCGATACCACTCAAGTGCACCTGACCTGCATCCGTTCCCCCTGGTGAAATAAAATACTGATATTTAATCTTATGCGTCTCGGCTGTATCCTGTACGTATTCTACAACGCCGCGATGTGTAAGCATGCCGGGATCGAGGATACGGAGCAAGGCCCCATGGCCAATGTGTCCAAAAGCATTCTTATCTCCGGTCATATCATTGGCAGCACTGCAATCAAGAGCAAAGAAAATATCCGGCTGAATCAAATTCGCCGAAGTGCGTGCACCACGCAGTCCGAGCTCCTCCTGAACGGTTGCGCCAGAATACAAGATATTCGGCAGCTTCTCCTTATGCAGTGCTTCCAGCAGCTCGATTGCAAGTCCTACACCATACCGGTTATCCCAGGCTTTAGCCATAATTTTCTTGGGATTCTTGAGTGGTGTAAACTCGCAGATCGGTACAATTTGCATACCTGGCTTGATGCCCCATGATTCGGCCTCCGCACGGTTGTCTGCACCGATATCGAGATACATGGAGTCCAGCTCTACAGGCTTAGCACGATCAGCTGGAGACAGCAGATGGGTCGGGGTTGAGCCTACAACACCTGTGATCGGGCCGTCTGGAGTAATAATTTGCAGACGCTGTGATAGAACAGCCTGGCTCCACCAGCCGCCAATCGGGCGGAATTTAACCATACCTGCTTCTGTGATGCCAGAAGTCATAAATCCGACCTCGTCAAAATGACCAGCCACCATGACCCGCGGGCCCTGCTCGTCGCCGCGAAGTACACCAAACAAGCTGCCAAGCCGATCCTGTACGAATTCTTCCGTGTATTGGGACATCAGGCCTTTGGCATATGCACGAAGCTCTCTCTCAAATCCTGGAGCCGAAGGGAATTCGGTGAGCGTCTTAAACAATTCTTTGGTTTTATTCTCCATCTTCATCTCTCCTTCTGATTGTAAGTACTTCTTTATGTACCACTGTTCAATTACTCTATTATGAACGGACTATCTTCGGTTGTCTATCCAATAAGAATGAGGATTTATGAAGCGGACTCACATGACAAGTGCCTAGTGCATATACTGAAGTGCATAGCTTTGTGAAACCATAAAATTCAGCCGACTTATGAAGGGAGTATGCGATCGATATGGACCCTCATGTACGTAAAGGATTAATTATGCTCGGCGTTTTGTTTATTTTAACTGTCTTTTTGCTTTTTTATAAATAATGCCTGATCGACCCTTTTTACAACAAAATAAATTCAATCCCCCATGCTCTATTGCACATAAAGCCTGCAAGAAAGGATGATTTACCATTCATAACATTTGCGGGCTTTAACCATAATTAAATTATCCTCGGTAAACAGTGTGAAAGACCCGAGTGAAATTTAAGACGGTAAGAGGGGGTGTCAACGATTCCAGATCAATCGCAGTCTCCATCGCAAGATACTAGCTCAAATACGCCATCGCTATCCCTTGATACGAAGGAATATAAGAAAATTGCCAAAAAACATGAACCGCCGAGAGCAGTACTTAAGAATTGTATCAAGGCTTTTTTTGTAGGCGGGTTCATCTGCTTCATAGGTCAGTGTGTTCAGCAGGCTTTTGTTGCCGGATTCGATATGAGCTCGAAAGAAGCATCGAGCCCGACCGTGGCGGTTATGATTCTAATCTCCATTATTTTAACCTGCCTCGGTGTATACGATAAGATCGCGCAATTTGCTGGAGCGGGTACCGCGGTCCCTGTTACAGGCTTTGCGAACTCCATGTGTTCGGCTGCACTGGAGCATCGGGCTGAAGGTCTTGTGCTCGGGGTAGGCGCCAACATGTTCAAGCTCGCTGGCTCAGTCATCGTGTTTGGTGTCGTTGCTGCATTTATTATTGGTATAATCTACGCTTGCCTTGGATTCGGAGGATACCATCTATGAGAAGAGTCGGAGGACAAACCTGGGAATTTGAGAACAAGCCGCGCATCATCGGTACATCCAGCGTGGTGGGACCTGAAGAAGGGGAAGGACCGCTGGCCGAGGATTTTGATTACATCTATGACAACCTGCAGATTGGCGAAAAAACATGGGAAAAAGCGGAGCGTCGGCTGTTTGAGCAGGCTGCTCAAATTGCGATCGCTAACGCAAACATATCGAAAAACGAACTGCAATATTTTGTGGGTGGTGATTTGATGAACCAAATCATCAGCAGTTCATTTTCTGCGCGGCAACTGGGTGTTCCATACTTAGGCTTATTCGGCGCTTGCTCAACGTCCATGGAAAGCCTTGCGCTGGCTTCCTTAATTGTCGATTCGGGAGGCGGAGATTACGTTCTGGCTGGCACTTCAAGCCACAATTGTACGGTTGAGAAGCAGTTCCGTTTTCCAACGGAATATGGGGCTCAGAAGCCGCCTACAGCGCAAAATACAGTAACAGGCTCCGGCTGCGCCATTATAAGCAAGACGGGCAGCGGACCTGTCGTTCGCCGTGCAACCATTGGACGAGTTATGGATCTGGGCATCAAGGACCCTTATAACATGGGAGCAGCGATGGCGCCTGCAGCAGCCGACACGCTCATATCTCATTTTCGGGATACGGGACTGGAGCCTGGATATTATGACTTGATCGTGACGGGAGACCTCGCCTCGGTTGGACTGCCTATAGCTAAGCAGCTGCTTCAAAAGGAAGGAATACCGATGGAGCAGACAGAGTTCAACGACTGCGGACTCATGATTTATGATATCAACACTCAGAAGTATGTATTTGCCGGAGGCAGCGGCTGCGGCTGTTCTGCAACAGTAACGTACGGACATTTAATCAAAAGAATTAAAAAAGGGGAATTAAATAAAGTATTGGTTGTAGCAACAGGCGCTTTATTATCTCCTTTGTCTTATCAGCAGGGCGAAACGATCCCTTGTATCGCTCATGCCGTAGCTATTGAGAGAGAGGAGGAATAAGACATGCAGTTTCTATGGGCTTTTCTTATTGGCGGACTGATCTGTGTGATCGGACAACTCATGTTCGATGTACTCAAGCTGACTCCAGCACACACGATGAGCACACTGGTCGTAACAGGCGCAGTTATGGATGCGGTGGGCTGGTATGATCCTTTAGTGAAGTTCGCCGGCGCCGGCGCTTCGATACCGATTACGAGCTTTGGCAACTCGCTTGTTCATGGAGCGCTGACCGAGCTGGAGCGGGATGGATGGCTTGGTGTCATCACAGGGGTGTTCAATCTTACCAGTGCAGGTATATCATCGGCTATTATATTCTCCTTTCTGGCTGCCTTGTTTTTTAAGCCGAAGGGCTGAGGTTAATAAAATGGGTTTCGTTATAAAGCTAAGATGAGGCAGAGAAAGAATGCCTCATCTTTTTTTGTTGCTTAACAAGGATGAGTAAGTTACACTATCGAAGCTCGAGAGTCGTGTTTAAACCCCATAGTTTCAAATCTAGCAATTTCAATATGAAAAAAGGTAGAGCAAACATTGTACTTTGCCTACTCACTTCATGTACAATAAAAGGAAAATATACTGCCTATTAGGAGGTACATACGTACATGCCCGTAAGTAAGGAATCGATGCAGATCATATCCGAAGTAAAATCGAATCTCGAATCTACTATATTAGGCAAATCTTTTGAAATACAATTACTGCTCACAGCACTGCTGGCTGGAGGGCATGTTCTTATAGAAGACGTTCCCGGGACGGGGAAAACTCAGCTGATCAAGGCGTTAGCCCGCTCCATGCAGGGAGAATACCGCAGAATTCAATGTAATCCTGACATCCTGCCGAGTGATATTACAGGTGTATCCGTGTTCCATCCGAGGGATGAGCGTTTTTATTTCAGACCTGGTCCGGTCATGACCAATATTCTGCTCGCCGATGAGATTAACCGTGCCACCACAAAGACGCAATCCGCCCTGCTTGAAGTCATGGAGGAGCGAAGCGTCACGGTCGATGGAGACACGTATGAGCTTCCTAAACCGTTTATGATGTGCGCAACACAGAACCCAATTGATTTTGAAGGAACTTATATGCTCCCAGAGGCTCAGCTGGACCGGTTTATGCTCAAGATCAGCCTTGGCTATCCTGATGCCGCAACAGAGAAGCATTTATTGAGACAGCATCAGCAAGGACAACCGGCAGATAAGCTTAGACCCGTTACCCACATGGATCAAATTGCCGAAGTCCAGCAAGAAATTCGAAATGTTTATATGGACGAGGCTGTAACCGATTATCTGCTTGGAATTGTGCGCAGCACAAGAGAGCATGCTTCCGTTCTGCTCGGGGCTAGTCCTCGTGCTTCCATTGCATTCATGAATGCGGTCAAAGCGTATGCCTTCTTGAACGGCAGAGACTACGTCATTCCAGATGACGTTAAAGTTCTTGCTCCGTACGTCATCTCGCACCGGGTTGTGCTGAAGCCTGAAGCAAGACTGGATCGAATGAGCCAGGAAGAAATTCTTGCCCAAATTATTGAACAGAAGCATGTTCCTGTATCGTTGGAGCGCTGAATATTATGCTGAAGTCAGTTCGCTATCGCACAGGTCGATATACGAAATCTAAAGCGTGGATTGTGCTCTTCGTCTGGATCATATGTTTATTTTATGTATTGTTTCAAGGAGGCAAGACCTCCATTATGCTGTTTAGCATGGTCACCTTGCTTAGCATCTACTTGCTGATTGGCCAATTCGGAGGCGCCAGAAGAGCTGTGGGAACACGGCAATTAACCTCGAGCGGAGAACATACAGAGCTGCTGCATGCAGGAGATCAGGTGCACGTTCAGCTTGGCCTTCAAATTCCAGGGCTGCTGCCGTTACCTTACGTTATCGTGAGGGAA
Source organism: Paenibacillus urinalis (assembly GCF_028747985.1). NCBI lineage: Bacteria > Bacillati > Bacillota > Bacilli > Caryophanales > Paenibacillaceae > Paenibacillus > Paenibacillus urinalis. The sequence continues at coordinate 4,127,687 of NZ_CP118108.1, read as the reverse complement.
GTGCTCAAGCGTCATAACGGAGAATCCTGGTCATTTGAAGAAAGTCTTGTTCCGAATATGCGGGGCAGCGGGAAATTGGTCTTTCTTACCCCTCCGCTTGAGCGGGGCAAATACAAGTTTATGGAGACAGAATGTATTAGCGAAGATATTTTCGGTCTTATTGAGCATAAAGGGACATTTAACGCCTACGGAAGCTTCAGAGTACTTCCAAGAACCGTATTTATTCCGTATTGGCAGCTCTACGATCAAAATTCTCGGCTGTCAGGTCCACAGGCTGCTCTCACACGGTCCCGCAGAGAAACCACGCAAATTAATGGAGTTCGAGACTATGTCTATGGAGACCGGTTATCTCGCATACACTGGAATGCGACAGCCAAGACGGGACAATGGAAATCCAAAGAGTTTGAGCATGAGTCGCTGCCGAAGACGATTCTGGTCTTGGATGCGACTGAGGAGGGCTACAAGAGCTCGGAGCAATTTGAACTTGCCGTCTCTACTGCTGCCTCGCTCCTTGAATATGGCAATCGTGAGCGTCTGAGCATGGGGCTGTGTACCATCAGCGAGGAGACCAAGCTGTTCCTGCCTACGGACAGTCAGAATGAGCGCCAGAAGATGGTTCAGCATCTTGTTGATCTGGATTATACAGGCACAAGTGATCTTCTCTCCAGCATTCAGGATTCCATTCGCTCCTTTCCGCAAGGCGCGTTTTTTGTACTCATCTCGCCACTGGATAATGCAAATGTTCTGGAATCACTTCGATATGCCGGTACACGCGGAATGACTGCATCTCATATTCGTATCGAGCAGCGTGCGAGCCAGGGGCATAAGAGTGAATGGCTGACACTTCTTCGTGGACGCGGGATCAAAGGATATGCGGTGTCTGATCTGCAAGAGCTGCCTTCAGCGATGGGAGGTGGAGGTCTATGAGAACATGGGCTGGCAAAGTTGTAGGGTCTTGGTACAATGCATTCGCCCTGTTGTGGATCGTCATGATCGGAATGCAATGGGTAGCTTATACGGAGCCGATCTGGTTTCAAGAAACGACCAGCTTGGTCGCTTTGACGCTGATTGGCATTAGTCTGGTAGAAATTATTTTTCCAATCAAGCAGGCGTACCGTTTTGTCATTAAAGCAATCGTTCTGTTATTCATTTTATATTATGTGCTCTCATCCTACTCCATTTTTAGCCCTGACGAAGAGTCGAGCTGGCTTATTGAATTTGTGCTTGCGACCAATCCTTATATCTGGTTTTCTGTAAGCACTTGGGTGATGCTGGAATGTATTATTCGGTTAGCAGTGAATGCCAAGCGAATTCTTGTATTTGTAGGACTTAACATTCTTGCAATGGGTATCCTGGATTCTTTTACAGTCGCTGTTCTGTGGGAAGAGGTGGCATGGATCGTGTTTGCCGCCATGGGCTGGCTTGTATGCCTTCATCTGCGCAGGTTCCAGCTTAAGTTTCCACAGGGATGGAAAAGGCTCAGACGGAATCCGCTCAAAGTCATCGCTAACGTGGTCGTCATCTTTGCACTGATTATTGTAGCGGGAGTAAATATGCCTGAAGTTCCGCCAGTTCTAACGGATCCTTATACAGCGTGGGTGAACTACCGAGGGGATGTTATTCCTGCGAGCAGCACGCCTGGAGGAGAAGGCGGACTCAATTCTGCCTCAGAATCCGGATACAGCAGGCAGGATAACAGCCTGGGCGGGGGCTTCAATTATGATTACTCTCCTGTAATGACAATTACTACGACAGAGCGAAGCTACTGGCGCGGAGAGACTCGGGATGAGTACTCGGGTACGGGATGGGAAGAGCCATCGACTTCAAGAAGACAGTTTGATGAAGTAGAATCGGGTAATGATTTAGAGAACGGAGATAGGGGCTCTATACAGACCAGGGAGGTAACCCAGACCGTCAGTATGCTGAATGATGATGTCTATCCCGTGCTTTTTGGAGCTTATGCCATTCGTCAGGTTCAGGCAATTAATGGTGAGACGGAATTTAATCAGCTGGATTGGAAGAGCGGCCAAGCTGAGCTTCACTGGGATTCTAATCCTAGAGAATTAAGCTACCCTTCGACTTATACCATTGTATCGGAGGTTCCTCTCGTTCCTGTTGAAAGACTGATTGGAGAGACTCACGAAGATCTGTACAGCAGCTCTGTGAACGATAACTACCTGCAGGTTCCGAATAACTTCCCTGACCGGGTAGTGAATCTCGCTGAGGAAATTACGGCTGAAGCCGAAACTCCGTATGAAAAAGTCGGTTTACTGCAAGAATATTTAACAACGAATTTCTCATACACAAACAATCCCAATTTATCGCTGAAACAAAGTACAGATTTTGTTGACAGCTTTCTGTTCGAAATACAGGAAGGCTACTGCGATTACTTCTCAACAGCTCTCGTAATGATGGCACGCTCTCTGGACATTCCGGCAAGATGGGTAAAAGGCTATGCTCCGGGTCAAGCAGCCTTTGGAGAGGACATGGCGTTGTCGCAGGCAACAGGCAACACACCAACCCTGTCTTATACCGTGACCAATGCGGATGCCCATTCCTGGGCAGAAGTGTACTTCGGAGAGGAATATGGCTGGATTCCGGTTGAAGCCACTCCGGGGTTCAATATGCCGCTGCTGACGGAACAGTCAGAGCCGGATCTTGCAGAGACACCGGAGGTTGAAGAAGAAGAGCAGGAGGAAGAACTCGCAGAGCCTGTGCAGAATACAGAAAGCTCTGACTTTACGGTAAGTCCGATTGTGATTTGGGCGGCCGGAGCAGTACTTGCCGCTTGGGCTGGTTACATGCTATGGCGCAATCGTTTTTCTCTCCATTTCTATTTACTAAGGCTACGAATAGGCAAACCGCTGACTCCAGACCAGAAGGTAGTCATTGAGACTGAACGATGGATACGTTCATTTAGGCGCAAGGGATTCAAGCGGTCCGAGCATGAGACGCTGAGAGAATCGGTACAAAGATGGGAGTCTGAAGCCCCGCAAGTCGCAGGTGAGCTTCATTCCTTATTGAAGCAATTCGAGATGGCAAGGTACAGCCCAAGCCATGTTGAAGAGAATGAATGGCAGGACGTCCAGCGGATTGCCGGACAAATGAAAAAAAGGCTGAGAACGGCACGGGCGTAAGCGCCCCGTGCCCGTTTGCCTTTTTACTAACCGTAAAGATTATGTTATAGTTTGTCGTATGAAAAAACGAGGTGAACATGTTGTTTGAAATGTTGATGCCCAAGCTGCGGGTTGACACGGTATTTGATATTGATTTGGCTGCGCTCTATGAGCAGGGCTACAGAGGGATTATAACGGATCTCGACAACACACTTGTCGGAGCAAAGGCTCCTGAAGCAACGCCTGAGCTGATCGCTTGGTTTGAGAAGGTCAGAGATGCCGGCTTCAAGCTGGTCATCGTGTCGAATAACAAACTGACCCGTGTATCCACTTTTGCAACACCCCATAAGATTGAATACGTTCACGAGGCCAGAAAGCCTTCCAATATACCTTTTCGCAAAGCAATGAAAATGATGAATTTGGCTGAGGATCAAACGGTCGTTGTCGGTGACCAAATGCTGACGGACGTGTTCGGTGGAAATCGTCTGGGACTGTATACTGTCCTCGTGCTTCCGATCGCAATAGCGGATGAAGGATGGATGACGAAATTTAATAGACGGGTTGAGCGGATTGCACTGTCTCGCCTGCGCAGGAAAGGTTTATGGCTTGAGGAGGAAAAGAAAAAATGAATCATACGCATGACGGCCTGGGGAGATGCAGTGGATGTGGAATCGCACTGCAAACTGAACACCCTGAATTGCCGGGATATACTCCAATGAAAGCGCTGGATCGTGATCCTGTAATCTGCCAGCGTTGTTTTCGTATAAAAAATTACAGCGAAGCTTCTTCCGTGACCGTTGATCAGGATGAATTTTTGAAGCTTCTCAGCAAGATCGGCGACAAGGATGCGCTCGTCATTCATATTGTAGATTTGTTCGATTTTGAAGGAAGCTTGATCTCGGCATTACAGCGTTTTGTAGGGAATAATCCTGTGCTTCTCGCGGTGAACAAAACAGATTTGCTGCCCAAAGTGACCAATTGGAACAAGGTACGCAACTGGGTGCAGCAGCAAGCCAAGGCTCAAGGGCTTCGTACCGTGGATGTCGTACTCTGCAGTGCGAAACAGAATCAGGGGTTTGATTACTTGCTAGAAGCAGTGAATATGCATCGTGCAGATCGGGATGTATATGTTGTGGGAGCGACGAATGTAGGGAAGTCGACACTGATCAATCGATTGATTCGTGATTACAGTGATCTAGAGCAGGAGCTTACAACATCCAGATACCCTGGCACGACACTTGATATGGTGCATATTCCACTCGATGATGGGGCTTCCATTATTGACACGCCGGGAATCGTATATCCTTGGCGCTACAGTGAGCTTGTATCCCGTAAAGATCTGCAGGCGATCATGCCGGACAAACCGCTTAAACCGAGTGTATACCAATTGAACAGCGGCCAGTCCCTGTTTATTGGTGGACTTGCAAGGTTTGATTTTATTGAAGGAGAGCATCAATCCTTCACTCTGTACACGAATAATACACTTAAGATTCATCGGACGAAGCTTGAAAAAGCGGACGAGCTGTTTGAGAATCATGCAGGTGAATTGTTATCACCTCCAACACGTGAAGGTCTTGAGGAATTGCCGGAGTGGACGAGACATGACATCCGTATTTCCAAAGGCAGCCGCAGTGATGTGTTCATCTCTGGTCTCGGCTGGATTAAAGTGAATGGGCAGACGGGTGCACTTGTCGCCGTTCATGCGCCTCGCGGAGTTCGTGTAATGGTTCGGCCATCCTTGATCTAATCGAGCTGCAGCCTGGAGCTGTGTGCCTTAAGAGTTTCATGGGAGGAAGGAATAAACTATGAACTTGACGACAGAGCTTGCCCGCCCCGTCAGCGGGTATTATCTTCTCGGTGTAATCGGAAACCCCATTGCTCATAGCAAATCTCCTGTGATGCATAACACTGCACTACAGGAAGCTGGGGTGCAGGGGGCCTATGTTCCTTTGCATGTGGAGCCTGAGCATCTTCAGGCCGCTGTAATGGGAATGAAGGCGATGAATTTCCGCGGATTCAATGTGACGATTCCGCATAAAGTGGATATCCTATCCTATATGGACGAACTGGATGAGAGTGCCCGGTTCATCGGTGCTGTAAACACAGTGGTAATCGAGCAGGGGCGGCTCATCGGGTATAATACAGACGGTGTCGGCTATGTGCGTTCCTTGAAGGAGGAAGCAGTTTCTACGATTGAAGGCAAGCATGTGGTTGTCATTGGGGCTGGCGGAGCCGCACGCGGAATCGTTTATGCTCTTCTATTGGAACGGCCTCAGTCTCTGACCATTCTCAATCGCACAGCGGAGAAGGCGGAAGAGCTGGCCAAGGATTTTAAGGTGCTCGGCAATGTTAATGGGTATAGTATAGATAGCGCGGAACAGGTATTGGCACAGGCCGATATCTTAATCAACACAACATCAGTAGGTATGCATCCTCATACGGATCAAACGCCGGTCAGCATCCAGCATATCCCTGAAGGGATCGTCGTCAGTGATCTCATCTATAACCCGCTGGAAACCAAACTGCTGACAGACAGCAAGCACAAAAACTGCATTACTCACGGTGGTCTCGGTATGTTTGTATATCAAGGTGCTATTGCGTTTGAGCACTGGCTGCACGTTCAGGCACCTGTAGAAGCGATGCGCAGGGCAGTTCTCGCCAGCTTTACCTCGTGAGTTGATGATAACGAAATGAAAGTTTAAGGAGCAAATATAATGACGTTAACTGGAAAACAAAAAAGATATCTTCGTTCACAGGCCCACCACTTGGATCCTGTTTTTCAAATCGGCAAAGGCGGTACCAATGAGCATCTGTTCCGTCATATTGAAGAAGCGATTGAGAAGCGCGAGCTGATGAAGATCTCCATTCTTAATAACAATCTGGATGACAAGCACGAAATTGCAGAAGAGCTGGCAGAACGTACGGGCAGCGAAATTGTGCAGATTATCGGTAACACGATTACACTGTACAAAGAATCGCGTGATAACAAGCAAATCGTACTTCCGTAACGCATACGAAGACAGTGAGTACAGTACAAAAAGGAGTTCACTGCATGAAAGTTGGAATTATGGGCGGAACATTTGATCCGATTCATATGGGACATTTGATGGCAGCGGAGGCGGTCAAGGATGCGTATAAGCTGGATGAAATCTGGTTCATGCCATCTCATATTCCGCCGCATAAGCATGCCGCAGGTGCTACCGGAGAGCAGAGACTCGAGATGACGAATCTTGCGACTGAAGAGTACGAGGATTATCGAGTGCTTGATGTCGAAATCGAACGCGGGGGCGTATCCTATACCATAGATACCATGGAGATCATTCGAAGACAGCATCCTGACATCGAACTGTATTTTATTATTGGAGCGGATATGGTCAATTATTTGTCACGATGGGAACGAATCGAAGATCTGACGAGGCTGGTCACATTTATAGGAGTAGGCCGCCCGGGCTTTGAGCTGCATCTCGATGATTTGCCTGATTTCTTACAGGAGCATGTGCTTCATGCCGACATGCCGCAGGTCGAAATTTCATCAACAGGGATTAGACGCAGGCTGGCGAAGGGAAGATCGGTTCGGTTTATGGTACCCAAAGCGGTGCTTGATTATATTACAAGGAGCGGATTGTATGCAGCAGAGCCGAGATGATCTGATTAAGGCCGTATCTGAGCAAATGCCGCCACAGCGCTGGAAACATACACAAGGAGTCATGGAAACAGCGGTAATATTGGCAGAACGCTTTGGTGCTGATCCCCGTAAAGCCGATCTGGCTGCCATTCTGCACGATGTTGCAAAGTACTGGCCGGTTAATGAAATGGAGAAGGTTATTCGGGACAATGGACTGAATCAGGACCTTCTTCTGCACGACAAACAGCTGTGGCACTCTGAGGTCGGAGCTTTTGTTGCCGAGCGGGACTATGGGGTGACGGATTCAGAGGTGCTGAATGCGATCAAATGGCATACCTCTGGAAGAGTCAACATGTCTCTCTTGGATAAGGTGGTGTGTCTGGCGGATTATATAGAGCCTGGGCGTGATTTTCCGGGGGTGCATAATATTCGCGAATTGGCGGAGCATAGCCTTGAGGAAGCACTTCTCGCTGGCTTTGACGGCACCATAACACATCTGATTTCATTAAAAAAAGTGATTTACCCTTTAACCTTATTTACGCGTAATGATCTTATTGCTCAATTAAAAGTATCACAAAATTTTACGAATCCAATTGGAGGTTGATCCATGACAGTATCATCTAACGAATTGCTTCAAATGGCGATGGATGCGGCAGACGATAAGAAAGCAATGAACATTGTTGCTCTGGACCTTAGAGGTATTTCTTTGGTCGCTGATTACTTTGTCATTTGTCACGGTAACTCAGATACCCAGGTTCAGGCGATCGCGACAGAAGTTCGTAAACGTGCGCAAGAAAAGAACGTAAAAATTAACGGAATCGAAGGCATGAACTCCGCCCGCTGGGTTTTGATGGACCTTGGGGATGTCGTTGTTCATGTATTCCATCGCGATGAACGCGAGTATTATAATATTGAAAGACTTTGGTCTGATGCCAAAGTGGTGAATACGGTATGAGTTTAATTGCAGGCACGGTCGTTACCCTCCCGGTCGCTCGGGAAGTGTCGCCGTATGGGTATTTTTTGACAACGGGCAGCGAGGATGTACTGCTGCATTATACAGAGCTGACACGCGAGATTAAGGTAGATGAGCAGCTGGAAGTATTTATTTTTTACGATACAGAGGATCGCCTGGCGGCTACGATGAAGAAGCCTTTCCTAACCTTAGGTGAGATGGCAAAGCTGGTGGTGGCAGACGTTCATCCAAGACTAGGATGTTTTCTCGAAATGGGGCTGGGCCGCCAATTGCTGCTGCCGATCCGCGAATTGCCGGAAATGAAAGAACTTCATCCTCAGGTTGGCGATGAGGTTTTTGTTATGATGGAGCATGACAAGCAGGGCCGGCTTCGGGCCAAATTGGCCGGGGAGCGCGAGCTTGCACCACTGGCCTTTCATGCGCCGACGAGCTGGATGAATGAGTGGGTTGAAGCTACAGTGTACAAGCCGCTGCAGATGGGTACCTTTGTCCTGGTGCATGGCGGTGTGCTTGGCTTCGGCGCAATCGGGATGATTCATTCTTCTGAGCGAAGCCGTCTATTGAGACTGGGTGAAACGGTGAGAGCACGGGTTACGCTGGTGCGAGAGGATGGCCGGGTGAACCTGGGAATGGCTCCGCGTAAAGAGATTGGAAGAACCGAGGATTCGGACCGAATTCTAGCCTTTCTGAAGGAGCGCCCAAATGGAGCGATGCCTTATTCCGATCAGACTCCACCGGACATCATTAAGACCAAATTCGGCATCAGCAAGTCTGCATTTAAGCGTGCGATTGGGAAGCTGATGAAGGACGGACTCGTGACGCAAAAAGAGAACTGGACTTACCTTGCAGGTCACGAGGATAAGCCAGCTGAATAAACGGTGTTCCTGCCTGAGTAGCATTGATAGGTTTGTCTGTTCAGTTTCATGCACTTGATTTTGCATGATTCGAGTGAAGCGAAGCTTTCACACTAAATCATGTACGGGTGTTTATGGGTGCTCCTGCTTTTATGTTTAGAGGCAGGAGCACCCACCCTTTTTGCCCCGTCTTGGGTGCAAAAAGGTTTTTTAATAAGCGAGCCTGATTTCGGCAGATGCGGAATAAGGGAGTTTAATTCCTCTGTGAACAAGCAAACGACTATTTGAAAAAATGAGTTCACGTGGTAGTGAGCTTTTTGGATGAAGAACGACTTTTGACGAAGTCAACCGGAGAGATTCAGCCAAAAAGCGAACGCAGCGCGACCTTATCATCTTTCAAATTTTTTCTTGCTCCACTTACAGAATTAATGTCCCTCATAAGTAATCAGCTGAGCTCATCTCGATTATTAACCTTAACTTTTTACACTAAGTTTTCATATGAAAGTGGTGTCAAACATGTCCTATCGGAAATTTGCCTATGTATACGACGAACTTATGGAAGATATGCCCTATCCGGATTGGCTGCGGTTTGCTAGAACAGCTTGGGAGAAGCATGGCATACCAAAAAGCATTGTCGAGCTCGGCTGCGGCACCGGTTCGATTACGATCCCGCTCGTTAAATCGGGCTTTGAAGTGACAGGCATCGATCTATCTGCAGATATGCTGTCTGTTGCCCGGCAGAAGCTGGACGAGTCACCGCAAGGGAACCGCTTTTTCCGAGAAGGTACCATTCGCTGGGTTCAGCAGGATATGCGGGATTGGGAGCTGCCGGAGCAGGCAGACACGGTCCTCTCTTTTTGTGACAGTATAAATTATTTGCTCAAAGAAGAAGATATCGTAAGGACCTTCCAAAAAACCTATGCCGGCCTTAAGCCGGGCGGAGTATTCCTGTTTGATGTACACCATCCGAATACGTTTGTTCGTTATGATGAGGAGCAGCCCTTTGTGCTTGATGAAAAATCAATTTCTTACATATGGACCTGTGACTTCCATCGTCCCACGTATGAGATTGAGCACCATCTCAGCATTTTTACACGAGCCGAAGAGAGTGGACGGGATATGTACCGTCGATTCGAGGAGATTCATAATCAAAGGGCGTATGATCCGGTGTGGATGCAGCTGGAGCTGCACAAGGCAGGCTTCTCAGATGTACAGATTTATGCTGATTTTGAATGGAAGCCTGCAGGGGAAGACGCTTCGCGGTTATTTTTCGTTGCAGTTAAGCCTCTATGATAAATTCGGAGTACTAGATGATTGAGCGAGGGTTCCTTCAATAGGAGCCCTCGTATTTTTGTCTTAAGCTGCCTTGATGTGCTAGGAAACGGAGGGAGTACCTTGTTTGAACTGCTGATTACAATGACGGAGCGTATTGGTATCATCGTAACGATTGCGTTTATCGTATCCCGGCTGCGTTTTTTTCGGACCATGCTGAGCTTGGACAAGCTGACTTCCGTTCAACAGGTGCAAGCGGTGCTGGTGTTTGGTGTACTGGGTATCATCGGAACCTATACCGGACTTACCGTACATCCTGATTCATTGGCCCTCAACAAATGGATGCTTGAGGTATCTCAGGAGGAAGCCATCGCTAATTCCAGAGTCGTTGGCATCGTGATGGCTGGTCTCTTTGGTGGATGGAAGATTGGGCTAGGTGCCGGTTTGGTTGCCGGCCTGCACCGTTTTACCTTGGGAGGCTTTACTGGCCTTGCGTGCGGGCTTGCCACGATATTGGCTGGAATACTGGCAGGGGTATTTCGTAAGACAGGAGGACAGATCCGGTTCTCGAAAGCACTCATCCTAGGAGCGGTCGCTGAATCCCTGCAAATGCTAATTATTCTGCTGCTGGCAAGACCTTTTGAGCAGGCACTCAGCCTAGTAGGGTATATCGGTCTTCCGATGATCGTTGCGAATGGAATCGGGTGTGCCCTCTTTTTACTTATTATCCGCTCTGTCGTTAACGAGGAGCAGAAGGCAGCTGCTCAGCAGGCACAGACTTCACTCCGTATTGCCCGTCAGACGCTCGGATATATGCGGCAGGGAATGAAGCTCAGATCAGCTGAAGCGGTATGCCGAATTCTGTTCAGTGAGGTTAAGGCCAGTGCTATCGCTATGACCGATCAGCATGTTATTCTGGCCCATATTGGAATCGGAGACGATCATCATGTGGCAGGACGGCCGCTGCAGACGGAGGTGACCCGGCATGTGATTGAGCAGGGAGAAATGCTCATTGTAGACAACGAGGAGATTCATTGTCAGAAGCAGGGCTGTCCGCTCGGTGCAGCAGTCATAGGTCCGTTAAAACAGGGGGGCCAGACAGTGGGAACCCTGAAATTTTATTTTCGCAGCAAAAAGGATATAACCCATGTAACAACGGAGCTCATGTCTGGACTCACCATGCTGCTAAGCTACCAGCTGGAAGCTGCCCAGCTGGCTGAAGCCAAAGAGCTCGCACGGGAGGCTGAAATTAAGACACTGCAGGCACAGATTCATCCTCATTTCCTGTTCAACACGATGAACACGATTTTGTCATTAACGAGAATAGACGTGGACAAGGCTCGCAAGCTGCTTCGTAGCTTATCAGATTATATCCGCAAGAATCTGACAGCAGCCACCGCGGAACAATCGACGCTACTAGAAGAACTTCAGCATCTTCGCTCCTATTTAAATATCGAAGAAATAAGGTTTGAGGATAAGCTTACAGTTCATTATGATGTCAAGGAGTCCGCCCTGCAGGCCATGGTTCCGCCACTTACTTTGCAGCCGCTTGTGGAAAATTGTATCCGCCACGGCTTCCGTAACAGGACAGCACAGTGTGTTATCCACATCGAAATCACCGATGATCCCGTGACGGGTGTATCGGTGCTGATCAGAGATAATGGAGAAGGAATGAGAGAGGAACGGCTTAGTCAGCTTGGCACACAGAAGATAGAATCCTCAACAGGTACCGGGCTTGCAGTATATAACGTATCCCGTCGATTGACTCTGATGTATGGTATCGGAGCTTCGCTAGAGATTAAGAGCAGTGAGCAAGCAGGCACGGAAGTGAAGTTCCTCATTCCACCAGCATCTGCAAGCGGGAGATCAGACCAATGAAAGGCAGGGATCTTACCTAATGACAGAGAGAATCAGAACTTTAATTGTGGACGATGAACGGTATAGCCGGGAAGAGCTTGCGTATCTATTGGCGCAATATTCCTCAGTTGAGCTAGTAGGAGAAGCAGAGTCGGGGGAGCAGGCGGTCATGAAGGCAATTCAACTGCAGCCTGATGTGGTATTTCTAGATGTTGAAATGCCCATTATGAACGGACTGCAGGCCGCGGAAGCCATGATGAAGATGAAGAGCCCGCCAAAGATGGTGTTCGCAACGGCTTATCCTCAGTTCGGAGTGGATGCATTTCAAGTCGAAGCGCTCGATTATCTGCTCAAGCCGATTGACGAAGAACGCATGGCTGAGACCGTCAAGAGATTGGAGAGAGCAATTCTTAGTCCACATCAGGAGTCATCATCTCCTGCGCAAATGAAGTCTAGTGGGAAGCTGTCCATCGAGGAAGAAGGAGAGATTCACTTTATTGACCCGGATGACATCATTTATCTATCTCGTGAAGAGCCTTATACAAAGATTGTTACTGTCCATCAAGTGCATCAAGTTAAAACGCCGCTGAAGCACTTGGAGGCAAAGCTCAGGCTCTACCCGTTCTTTCGTATTCACAAGAGCTATATGGTTCACATGAAATATGTAAAAAGGCTGGTTCCGTGGTTCAATGGGGCATATCAGCTTGAACTGAAAGGAAGCAGTGAGCTGCTTGCCGTAAGCCGAAATTATGCAAAATCGTTCCGCGAAGCGATGGAATTATAACAGAGCCGGGATCTTCATTCATTGCATTTCATCACATGTCTGATGCACTTCATAGCAGATTTAATGCGTCTTGTCTCAAGATTACGACATGTTAATCGTAAATTGCCCCTTCGCTTGCTCATTTAATTATAATGAATGTAAGCGATTTCATAAGGAGGCGGTAATTTTGATTACATTTATCATATCAATCTTGCTGTTGGTACTCGGTTACTTCACGTATGGAAAATATATTGAAAAGATGTTCGGGGTTAAAGATTCACGTTCGACCCCTGCTTATGTAAATCAGGACGGTGTAGACTATCTGCCGATGAGCACAAGCAAGAACTCGTTGATTCAGCTGCTCAATATTGCAGGTGTCGGCCCGATTTTTGGCCCGATTATGGGAGCGTTATACGGACCAGTTGCTTTTTTATGGATCGTATTCGGCTGTATTTTTGCCGGAGCGGTACATGACTATTTAACGGGTATGATCTCCATTCGCAACCGCGGAGCCCACCTGCCTGAGCTTGCGGGTAAGTTCCTTGGAAAAGTAATGAAGCATGTTGTAAACGCATTCGCTATTTTGCTGCTGATCTTGGTAGGAACGGTGTTCGTCACTTCTCCAGCGAGCCTGATTCATAACCTGATAGAAGGACGAATCAGCATGGGAATTATACTCATCGCTATTTTCGTTTACTACATTCTGGCTACATTGCTGCCGATTGATAAGATTATCGGTCGTTTCTATCCAATCTTTGGTGCACTGCTCTTGATATCTTCAGTGGGTGTCGGAGCTATGCTGATCTTTAAGCAAGCCCCAATTCCTGAGCTGACGCTGACGAACCTCCACCCGGATAATCTGCCGATCTTCCCACTGTTATTCCTGACGATTACATGTGGTGCCTTGTCAGGCTTTCATGCGACGCAGACACCGATTATCTCACGGACAACACAGCGTGAAGGGCAAGGGCGCAAAATTTTCTATGGTATGATGATCGCAGAGGGGATTATTGCCATGGTATGGGCTGCAGCAGCGATGAGCCTGTTCCAAGGTCCGGTTGGCTTAAATGAGCTGCTTGCAGAAGGAGGCACCGGGTTAGTTGTAAGTGAGGTAGCGAAGGTGACCCTTGGTGCATATGTGGGTACGCTTGCTGTGCTTGGTGTTATTGTCCTGCCGATTACTTCAGGCGATACAGCGTTCCGAAGTGCACGAATGATCATTGCAGACTATATCAAGCTGCCGCAGCTGAGCATTAAGAGACGTCTGATCATTGCTGTTCCGCTCTTCGTTATTTCGATCGTACTGACTCAGATTGACTTTAACATCCTGTGGAGATATTTCTCTTGGGCGAATCAAGCAACGGGTGTCATTGCCTTGTTTGTCGGAGCGATGTATCTGTATGTCGCACGGAAAAACTTCTGGGTAGCCCTCATTCCGGGAGCTCTAATGCTGTACACAACCATGGTTTATATCCTGAATGCAGAGATTGGCTTCCGTATGAGCATGGATGCTTCGTATATAGCAGGAGGAGTCATTAGTGTTGTATTGGTTGTTGTCTTTTTCAGAGCTGCACAAAAAGCACGCGCCAATGAGCTTCCTCTGGACGTCGACGTATCAGATTACAACCGGGCAGCCTGAGCTTGAATGAGCAGGTAGATTATATGTTCTAATAAGAGGCACCGCTGCAGTGCGGATCATCTTGAGATGACGGGCTGCGGGGGTGCTCTTTATATTTCACATCTTTTTTAACCACATATCAATTAAATTCATTTACTCCATAGAACTGGACAACTAATTGGGATATAATGGGTAGGAAATCAAGAGAGGGCAGGTGTAACGTCGATGAAATTTAGTGAATATCGTTATGAAAGACCGGATGTAGCTCAGTTTGAACAAGAGTTTGGCAGTCTGCTTACCGTATTTCGCGAGGCGAAGAATGCGGACGATCAGGCCAAAGCGATGAATGAGCTTAACAAGCTCAGAGGAGCCGTCGCCACACAGCTTACACTTGTCTCTATTCGTCATTCCGTGGATACCAACGATGAGTTCTACAAGGCTGAGAAAGATTTCTCCGATGAGACAACACCACTGTTCCAGAAATACATAACTGAGTACTATGATGCCCTAGCCCATTCCGAATTTCGTCCAGAGCTCGAAGCCCGTTTCGGGAAGCAGCTGTTCCAGCTCGCCGAGCTCGAGATCAAGACGTTCAGCCCTGACATCATTAGCGATCTGCAGCTTGAGAATAAGCTGACAACGGAATACTCCAAGCTGATTGCATCAGCCAAGATTGAGTTTGAAGGTGAGGAGCGTACACTATCCCAGCTCATCCCATTTGGCGAATCAACGGATCGCTCCATGCGCAAACGGGCGGAGGAAGCACGTACTGCCTTTATGAGCGAGCATGAGGAAACACTGGACCGCATCTATGATGATCTGGTTAAGGTAAGAACAAGCATGGCGATCAAGCTGGGCTTTAACAATTTTGTAGAGATGGGCTATGCCCGCATGAGTCGTATTGGCTATAACGCCGAAATGGTTGAGAAATTCCGCGCTCAGGTGCTGGAGCATATCGTACCGGTAGCCTCCAAGCTCAAGGAGCGTCAGCGTAATCGGATTGGCGTAGACGAGCTCTACTACTACGACGAGAATGTAGTCTTCCCTACTGGGAATGCAACGCCTAAGGGGGACCCGGAATGGATTGTCCAGAACGGGAAGAAGATGTACGATGAGCTGTCACCAGAGATGAGTGAGTTCTTCAACTTTATGCTTGATAATGAGCTGATGGATCTGGTCAGCAAAAAAGGAAAGCGCAGCGGTGGATACTGCACGTTCATCTCAGACTACAAAGCTCCGTTTATCTTCTCGAACTTTAACGGAACATCCGGAGATATTGACGTACTGACCCACGAGGCAGGCCACGCTTTTCAAGTGTATCAGAGCCGTGACCTTGGCGTTCCTGAGTATATGTTCCCGACACATGAAGCTGCCGAGATTCATTCGATGAGCATGGAATTTTTCACTTGGCCGTGGATGGAGCTATTCTTCGAGCATGAAGTGGATAAATACCGTTTCGAGCATCTCGCAAGCGGTCTTATCTTTATTCCTTACGGCGTATCGGTAGATGAATTCCAGCATTTTGTCTATGCGAATCCAGAAGCGACTCCAGCAGAACGGAAGCAGGCATGGCGTGAGATCGAACGGAAGTATCTGCCGCACCGCAATTACGAGAACAACAGTTATCTGGAGCAAGGCGGCTTCTGGCATAAGCAGGGCCACATATTCGGCTCTCCGTTTTACTATATTGATTACACCCTTGCTCAAATCTGTGCATTCCAGTTCTGGAAGCGTTCGAGAGAAGATTATGCTGCGGCATGGGCCGATTATTTGAATCTCTGTCGTCAGGGAGGAAGCAAATCCTTTACGGAGCTGGTGGCCATCGCGGGCCTGATCTCTCCATTTGAAGAAGGCTGTGTCACCTCGGTGATCGGAACGATTGAAGAATGGCTCGACAGCGTGGATGATACGGCACTGTAAGTCGGACAATGATACTGACCATTAAAAGCGAGATTGAAATCAAGCTCCAAAACGTCAATATTTGACTTTATCCTTGTCAATCTTGTATAATGATCCCGATTATTACTGAATTTTCGATGAAGAGGAATAGTAATAGCGCCTGTGTATTTCAGAGAGCCAGCGGATGGTGCAAGCTGGTTGCCGGAGCACTATGAACTCGCCTTGGAGATATGAGGTTAAGCTATTTGTACAGCATTTGGTAAGCCTCATCGGTTCACCGCCGTTACAGGGTGCTTAAGGGAGTGGACGACGAAGCACGTTTGTCCGCTAACTAGGGTGGTACCACGGGAATTACAACCTCTCGTCCCTAGCGATGACACGCTATGGGATGCGGAGGTTTTTTTTGATTATAGAATTCATTTCGTTGCAAGCCGCATGGCTGGCTGAACCATTCTGTAATCGCGAGGAAGAGTCTGTCAGGACCATAACGATTGACGCTCTTCTTATTGGTTATGATGACGAGGAGGATGTACATTGAGTCAGAAAGAACAGCCGAAGCACGGCTATAATCCCCAGGCAATTGAGCCGAAATGGCAGCAATACTGGGATCAGAACAAGACATTTAAGACAGAGGAAAATCCGGACAAACCGAAGTTCTATGCCCTGGATATGTTCCCTTATCCTTCAGGTGCAGGACTGCACGTAGGACATCCAGAGGGCTATACGGCAACTGATATCGTGTCCCGATACAAGAGAATGCGCGGCTACAACGTGCTTCATCCTATGGGCTGGGATGCCTTTGGACTTCCTGCAGAGCAGCATGCCATTGATACAGGACAGCATCCACGGGATATTACCGTGAAGAATGTTAATAACTTCCGTCGTCAGATCAAATCACTCGGCTTCTCTTATGACTGGGATCGTGAGATCAGCACGACCGATCCTGATTACTACAAATGGACGCAGTGGATCTTCATCCAGCTGTACAATCGAGGTCTGGCCTATGTATCCGAAGTGCCGGTAAACTGGTGTGAAGAGCTGGGAACGGTGCTTGCTAACGAAGAAGTCATCGACGGCAAGAGTGAGCGCGGCGGATTCCCGGTTGTGCGCAAGCCGATGCGTCAATGGGTGCTGAAAATTACGGAATATGCCGATCGTTTGCTTGATGACCTCGACGAACTGGACTGGGCAGAGAGCATTAAGGATATGCAGCGGAACTGGATCGGAAGATCCAAAGGTGCGGAGGTGACCTTCCCTCTCGAAGGTCATAATGCAGGGGTTACGGTATTTACAACCCGCCCAGACACCCTGTTCGGTGCAAGCTATGCGGTACTTGCTCCAGAGCATGAACTGGTAGCAGACATCACAACAGCTGAACAGCGTGAAGCCGTTGAAGCATACATTGAGAAGGCTTCACGGAAGAGTGATCTCGAGCGTACCGATCTTGCGAAGGAGAAGACAGGTGTGTTCACAGGGGCTTATGTCATCAATCCTGTAAACGGGGCGAAGCTGCCTGTATGGATTGCAGACTATGTACTGGCTGGTTATGGTACAGGTGCGATTATGGCCGTTCCGGGTCATGACAGCCGTGACTGGGAATTCGCCAAGGAATTCGGCCTTGATATTATCGAGGTGGTATCCGGCGGTGATGTAACACAAGAAGCGTACACAGGTGACGGAGCCCACGTGAATTCCGGCTTCCTCGATGGTCTGCATAACGAAGAAGCGATCGCAGCTGCGATCTCATGGCTTGAAGAGAACGGCAAGGGTCAAGGCAAAGTGACCTACCGTCTGCGGGACTGGCTGTTCAGCCGTCAGCGTTATTGGGGAGAGCCGATTCCGATTCTGCATCTGGAAGACGGAACGATGAAGACTGTGCCTGAGGATCAGCTGCCGCTGGTACTGCCTGATGTAGAGCAAATCAAGCCTTCCGGCACAGGTGAATCTCCGCTTGCTAACGTAACGGAGTGGATTAATACTGTTGATCCGGAGACGGGCATGAAGGCTCGCCGTGAGACGAATACGATGCCGCAATGGGCGGGAAGCTGCTGGTATTACCTGCGCTTTATTGATCCTCACAATGACAAGGAGCTTGTCTCGAAGGAGAAGCAGCGCGAATGGCTGCCGGTAGACTTGTATATCGGTGGAGCGGAGCATGCAGTGCTTCACCTTCTGTACGCTCGTTTCTGGCACAAAGTGCTGTATGATCTGGGCGTAGTGGAGACGAAGGAACCATTCCACAAGCTGGTGAACCAGGGTATGATTCTTGGAACCAATAACGAGAAGATGAGTAAATCCCGCGGTAATGTCATTAATCCAGATGATATCGTTGATAACTTTGGTGCGGATACACTGCGTATTTATGAGATGTTTATGGGACCGCTCGAAGCGACCAAGCCTTGGAACGAGAATGGCGTTGAAGGCGCACACCGCTTCCTGGCTCGCGTATGGCGCCTGTTTATCAACGAGGATGGCACTCTGAACGAGAAGATCAGCGATCAAGGCACCGAGGAATTCAAGCGTACATGGCATAAGACGATTAAGAAAGTAACCGACGATCTGGAGCACCTGCGCTTCAATACTGCGATCAGTCAGCTTATGATCTTCATCAATGAAGCATACAAGGCAGAGCGTCTTCCGCGCGAAGCAATGGAGAACTTTGTTCAGCTCTTGTCACCGCTTGCTCCGCACATTGCAGAAGAGCTGTGGTCCCGCCTTGGTCATGAAGAGAGCGTGACTTATGTTGCTTGGCCGGGCTACGATGAATCACTCACAGTAGATAAGGAAGTCGAGATCGTTATTCAGATCAATGGTAAGATTGTACAGCGTGCACACGTGGCAGCTGACCTCGATGCCAAAGGACTTGAAGCCCATAGTTTAGAGCTGCCTGCCATTAAAGAAGCACTTTCTGGCAAAACAATCCGTAAAGTGATTGCTGTACCAGGCAAGCTTGTTAATATTGTTGCCGGTTAATTTCACCCGCTCCGAATTCGGCATCCAGCTGTTCCAGGTCTTCTTCGTATTTTGCATGCGTCACCTGGATCAATTGGTCGAATACGCCAGCTAGGTTGGAATCCAGTAAATTTAGTGCCTTGGCGGTAATACCGCCAGGGACGGCAACACGTTTTTGGAGCTGTGACGGTGTCATGGCTCCTTCTGTTAACAGCTTACCTGTTCCAAGGAGCATTTCACTGGCCAGGCAAGTGGCTTCCTCATGATCAATTCCGGTATGCTGCACGGCTGCCTGGATCCATTGCTCCAGAAAAAAAGCGATGAATGCGGGTCCGCAGCTGGTAAGATCAGAGCTGATCCGGGTAAAAGTTTCTTCTACCTGGACCGGTCTGCTGATATAGGAGAACAGCTGCTCGACCCGTTTTTTATCTTCATCCTTCATTCGATTTCCATGAATACATAGAGATGCCCCGCTTCCTCTCAAATGAGTGATGCTAGGGATGATTTTCGTAATTTTACAAGGCAGTACGGACTCCAAATGCCGGATTTGAACCGGGCTCGTAATCGAAATAAGAATATGCTCCGGTTTGATGAAGGGCTTGATATCCTGAGCAACTTCTTTAAATTCATGCGGCTTTACGCATAAGAAAATGAAGTTTGCTTTCATGACGGTTTCCTGATTGGTTTCAGCGGCTTTCAGACCCGGATAGATGGATGAAAGCTTTAGAACTTTGGCATGTGTCCGATTGCTTGCCACGATTTGTCTAGCGTCAAGTGCTCCGGAAGCAAGGAAGGCGTTAATGAGTAAACTTCCCATGCTGCCGGTTCCGATAAATCCAACCTTCAACATCTTGAGGTTCCCCCTTTCTTGCTTTACGGTACTTACGCAGGCTTACGTTCTTCTTAGTGTATGCACCAGGTCTTGGACTACATGACGACAAATTTTACATCAATGTCACAATAGTTTAGGAGGTTTTATGAGGTGAAGAGAGGAACCATTGCCATAGCCTTGACAGCTCTGTCTGCAAGCGCGCTCATATTGTTTGGAGGATCTGGTGATTCGGGCACGGAAGAATGGACCGAAATCAGTGACAGAGTTGCCCTATCTGTAAATGAAGGGAATGCAAATACGGAGGATAGAGCTGGGTCAGCTGAGGGCAAGGAGACGAAGGCTGATGGGAGTACGGAGACAGAAGCTTCATTGGGTATTGGTGAGCAAACTGTAGATGGGCAGTCTGTAAGTGAAAGTACTCCTTCTGCCAAGGCACACGTAACTTCAAGCGAGGTGGAAGAGGCAGTCAGTGATAAGGCAGTGGATCCCTTACCAGAGATGATGGAGGCTGACCGTGTTGCAGGGGAGGATCTAAGCTCTTCACAAGCGGTACAAAATACAGAGCCGGCCGCTGACACTATAGCGTCAGCAGAGTCAGCAGGGGTAAATTCTGCTGCTGAAGGCAAGGTAGCTGTTAACACAGCTGCGCTGGCAGAGCTGATGGAGCTTCCTGGTATAGGTGAGAAGAAAGCACAGGCGATCATCGATTATCGTGCTGAGCATGGCCCTTTTCAGAAACTGAGTGATTTGACGAATGTGAAAGGAATCGGCATGAAGATGCTGGAGAAAATGTCTCCCTATCTATATATTAATTAATATAATCAATTTCATAATACCTTTGGCTGCTATTTGGCTGCTTTAATCAAGAGTATATATAGATCAAAATGGTTTTACTTGTCTATATATAGTTCCAAATTCACCTTTTTTATGTTTATGAAATTGATTCAGTAACAGCGTAATCAATGTCTAAGGAGTAGTGAGGAACGATGTGTGCAGACATAAGAAAAGACTGGGATACTTACTTCATGGATATCGCTTATATGGTATCTACCCGTTCAAGATGCCCCCGCCGACATGTAGGAGCCGTACTCGTACAGGGAAAAAAGCTGCTCGGTACAGCTTATAATGGAGCACCCATGGGTGTACCGGATTGTTCAGAGGCTGGGTGTATGATCTCCGAGGAATACGAACTTACGAACCAGGATGGCAAGGAGGTTATGGTGAAGAAGCAGCGCTGTGTCCGCACCATTCATGCCGAGCAGAATCTGCTCTTGTTCACGGACCGAGCCGATCGGGAGGGCTCCTCTGTATATGTGACGGATGAGCCCTGCTGGACTTGTGCAAATATGCTGGCCAACAGCGGGATTACAGAAATTGTATTTCATAGACCTTATCCGAAGGATACGAGCAAGGTTCGCCAGATGATGGAGCATAAAGGGATTACATTCCGTTCGCTCAGCGGGTATGAGCCACCAAGAGAAACACTGATGACCGTATCGGATTAATGGCTCGAAAGTGAGCCTTAACAATTATAATGAAGAGGAAGAACCTCGAAGGCAGCCAGGGGAATGTGGCTTGTATTCGGGGTTCTTTTTTTGTGCTGCAGGAAGGAGGGTCCATTGAAGGGGAGACCGCTGGCCTTATTTTGTGCTTGCTGGATTGTAGGAAGCAGTGCAGCTCATCTATATGATGGGCTAAGACTATATGCCATTGTACTTGGTGTTATCCTGTTTCTCGGTATTTTGTTCTACTTCACAGAAATTAGAGGAATGCTGCTTACAGTTTTAATGACGAGCATCGTGCTGTCCTGTACTTATTATGAATGGAATGATCTGAAGAACGTAACTGAGCTTCCCGCCTACATGGAACAGGCTGAGGGTGAGGTACCTGGAATGACGGTTGAGCTTCAAGGTACAATTGCATCCAAAGTCGAGGTGGATGGAGACAGAGTGCAGTTTGTGCTGCTTGCGCATAAGGCAAGAGAGATTGGAGCTCTAGATCCGAATTTGCAAAGCTCTGCCGAGACGGGCACAGATGAGGGAGCAGAAGTAATAACGGATGGGGAAGGAGCATATGGAGGAAGGAATAAAGGATCAGTTAAAAAAGAAAATGATGTGCCCACAGAAGCTGCTCCTATACTAAATGAGAAAATTCAGGTGCAGATCAGGCTGCTTGAAGAGCAGGAGCAAACCATCGCAGACGCATGGCAGCGAGGAGATACACTCACAATGACCGGCACGCTGGAAGCTCCAGGAGAGGCCCGTAATTATGGCAGCTTTGATTACAGAACGTATCTGCATACGCAACAAATTCACTGGCTTGTGAAAGCCAAAGGAATAGACAGTATAGAGCATGACCTGCTGGACACTCTCTTTGATAGACATGTCATATTACGATGGAGCGACGCAGCGCGAGAAGAACTTGGAGGCAGGATGGAGGCGATGTTCGAGGAGCCGCATGCCGGTTATATGAAAGGGCTTGTTATCGGGATTGGGGATGAAATAGACCCGGATACCTACGGTGAATTCTCGCAGCTGGGACTTACGCACATTCTCGCCATCTCAGGAATGCATGTCGCCATTTATGTCTCTGCACTGCTGTTTGTACTGTCCAAATGCAGACTTAGTAAGGAGACAGCACTGACGATCACCTTATTTTTAGTGCCTGTCTATGTGCTTATATCCGGTTCTTCACCTTCTGTCGTCCGGGCCGGAATCATGTCGATGATTGGATTGTATATGGCAAGAAGAGGTCTCATGAAGGATGGTCTGAACATTCTCTGTCTAACCGCTCTTATTATGCTGCTGGTGGAGCCTTACATGCTGGTGAATGTGAGCTTCCAGCTGTCGTTTCTGGTAACAGCAGGTCTCATGATCTTCGTTCCACTGCTTACTCCGCATTTTGCCAAGTGGCCGAAGATCTTGTCCGGCACGGCGGTTGTAACCATCGCTGCACAGCTGCTGTCTTTTCCAATGACAGTCTATTATTTTAATCAGTTTTCGTTATTATCGTTTGGAGCTAATTTTCTGCTCGTAGGGTTTATCAGCTTCCTTGTACTGCCGTTAGGCACTCTTGCTCTGGCTCTCGTCTACTTGTGGGAGCCCGCGACGAAGCCGATTGTATGGATTACGGAATGGCTGAATAGTCTGACCTTCGATTTTGTCGCATGGCTGAACACCTTTGAGCAATTTGTTCTCATATGGGCAACCCCTCATTTTATGGCGGTAGCAGCTTATTACTTGGTACTATATATTATTTTCTTATTACTTAAAAAATGGAGAATCAGCAGACAGCCGTTAACGCCACGTGATGAGGATACAATTCCGCTAACGGCAGATCACATGATTCATTCAAGAGGGCAGCAGGCTGTTGGCATCATGCCAAGAAAACCAGGTGCATTCTTCCTTCGCGGCGAAACCCGGCTTCAAGGAGCGATTGATGCGCTGCAAATTTCATCAGCCTGGCCCGAGCTGGAGAGCGTGTTTGGACCACAAGGGGCAGGGTATTATGCTCGTGCTCCCTTTCATTTTTTTCACAAGGTGCTGTTGGCAGGTCTGTGTGTAATATTGTCTGCTGGGCTGTTCATTTCTTACCAAGGACCTTACCGAGCCTCCGAGGGGATTGTAGCTGTTCTTGACGTTGGGCAGGGAGACAGTATTCTCATCTCAACGCCGGCGGGCAAGCATATATTGGTGGATGGTGGAGGAACAATCCAGTTTGGAGAGCAGGAGGACTGGAAGCAGCGCCGAGATCCCTATGAGGTGGGGGAGTCACTGCTTGTACCGCTGCTGAAAAAAAGAGGGATCCAGCAGCTGGATGCAGTGATCCTAAGCCATGGCGACCATGATCATGCAGGGGGACTACAGGCCGTGCTAGAGGATATTCCCGTTTCAACATTTATGTTCAATGGACGGATGACAGATAAAGACGCCTTTCATGAGCTGCTGCAGACAGCACTAGATAAAGGAGTTCGTCTATATGAAGCATATGATGGAATGGTATACGAGCCGGACAAGGATACGAGGCTTACCTTTATGGCTCCAGAAGCTCCCCCTGAGGAGATACATTCTGAGACAGATGACAAGAAGCCTTTGCCTGTATCAGAGGAACAGAATCATGATTCGGTTGTATTCAAGCTGGATATGGAGCATCGCTCCTTCCTATTTACTGGAGATATTGATGCAGCGGCAGAGCTGGACATATTGGATCGGCTGCGAAGACAGAGTGAACCTGGCAGTCATGAGGATACGGCTCACAAGAGGGATGCCGGAGAACATTCTATTGCTTCGTCAGAAGGTGATATGGAGGCAAAGGCACAAACGAAGCAGCAACCGCCGCCGCCGCCGCAGCTTGTGAGTCAGGTGGACGTGCTGAAAGTAGCACATCATGGGAGCAAGACCTCCACGACTGAGGAATGGCTTGCCTATTGGCAGCCGCAGCTATCTGTCATTTCTGCCGGAGTCAACAATACGTATGGGCATCCACATCCTACGGTTACAGACAGACTGGATCAATACGGCTCAGAAATTTACCGCACAGATACGATGGGAGAGGTTCAGATCCGGGTAAGAGATGGAGTGATGGAAATACGGAGTAAGCTTGGGGAAGATTGAGCCCGAGAACGTGTCATCGTGTGAAGTAATCAGTCTGAATATAATCAAAAAACGGTAATGTAATATTAGGCAAACCGTCTGCTCTTTTCAAAAATGGTCTATTTTGCTAACATAAAATAAAAAAAGCAAAGGAATTGTGAGGAAATGTCTTCCCCTACACTAGAAACAAGAGCATATCAGGAATTGCGCCGCCGAATCATATTTGCAGAGTATATGCCAGGAACCCTGCTCTCCGAGAACGACCTTGCGGAACAGCTGAGTATGAGCCGAACGCCTATTAGAGCTGCGATTTCATTATTGGTCACAGAAGGCTTTGTCGAATCTTACCGCGGACGCGGCGTGTTGGTTAAGGAAATCAGCTTCCGCGAGTATACCGAGATTCTGGAAGTCCTGATCTCTCTGCAGCTGTATGTCATTAACGCGGTAGAAAGACGTAATTTGAAATTCGATCTTCAGGAGCTGCAGAAGCACTTGGAACGGCAGCAGCAGGCTAAGGATTCTAGTGATATCCCAGGCTACTATGTGAGCTACCTGGATTTTGTGGAAACGATGATTTACACAATCCGTAATCAGCATATGCTGGGTGTTCTCGAACAAACCAAAGGGAAATTTTTATACCGAATGATCTCCTATCGCAAGCAGTTTCCTCATCATCAGCCTTACAAATCTCTGGAATCGAATCAAAAGGCGTATGAAGCCCTTGTAAAAGGTGATTTAGATGCAGCAAGATCCGAAATTACGGGGATCTATACAGCCACGTACGAAACGTTAATAATGAATGGAATTATATAATCGTCCACAGCGAGCCCATAAGCAGGCTCGTTTTTTTATCGCTATTTTTTAACAATAGTGGTGTATTACGTTAACACACAACTTACATACAACCTGCATACTTATGTTGAGTCGAAATATGAGAGGAGAGAATCAATAATGATTACTCAAGTGAACAGCAAGCGTAATGAAGTGTTTGTGGATGAGAGCCGAATAGAGACAAGCAAGCGCCCTTGGTTTGGACAGCTGCCGGAAGCTCTGCCAGCCCAGTATTCTTTTGCAGTGATGGGCGACCGCTGCGGGATGATGACCCCGGGTGTATTCGAGCAAGGACTTGAGCTTCTCAAAGATCTAAATCCGGAGTTTGTCTTGTTTGTGGGTGACCTGGTCGAGGGCTACTGGAAGGACGCGGACAAGGCGCGCGAGGAATGGGAATACATAGATGCCCAGATCGAGGCAACCGGCTTACCCTTCTTCCAAACGATCGGAAATCATGATTTCGGCACGCAGGCTATGGTTGATGTATGGCGTGAACGTAAGGGGCATGAATACTATGCTTTCCGTGCAGGGGACCAGCTGTTTCTTACCTTGAATACCGAAGATCCGTTTGAAGAAATGCCGGACGAAATGATTGAGCTTATCAAGCGTTCAACGGAAAAAGTGCATGCGGACCCTGAGCATACGATGGAATATATGAAGGAATTTTACGAGGAGATCACAAAAGAACTTACGCCTGAGCAGCTGCAGAGCATGGGTAAGGTAGGCATTGGCATTAGTGCTGAGCAGCTCGCCTTTTTCGAAAAGGTATTAGAGGACAACAAGGACGTGAAGCATACCTTCGTCAGCATGCATAAGCCAGGCTGGAAAGCAGACAGCGCAGAATTTGCACGTCTTGAAGCGATACTGCAAGACCGGGAATACACGGTGTTTGCCGGACATTTTCACACACTGGAGTATACCGCTGATGCGAACCGCACGTATATTCAGCTGGGACGCACCGGAGCAGGTGCCCATGGAATCGGACGGGCTGACGACAATCTTATACTGTGGGTTACAGTGAACGAGGACCGCGTTTCATATAGAGTCATCCATTTGGATGGTGTTACCGATGTCATGGCGTACCCGCCTCAGCTGCATCATCAGGATTAATCACGAGTTCATCTATAAACCTTAGAGGGAGTGGAGAAAGTTCCATGCTGCAGAAAAAAATGTGGACAGCGGGGCTGTTGTCGTTAACGATTCTGGCAACGGCTGCGTGCGGAAATTCAGCTTCGAGCGGAGATTCGGCGGGAGCTGCAACTGGAGCGGACAGCGCACAGGGTGCAAGGGAAAAAACGAAGATTACATTTTACAGCTACAACTTGGCAACCGCATCACAAAAGGATGGAACCCAGAAGCTGATCGACGAATTTGAAGCAGCCAATCCGGATATTGATGTAGAAGGCATTCCTGTACCTTCGCCAGACATTAATGCCAAGGTCCAGGCCGATATTGCAGCCGGTTCTTCCCCGGACATAGCCCAGCTTACTTTTGACGGTCTTGATTATTTTGCAAACAATTTCGGAGTAAAGCCGCTTGAGGACATTGTTCCGGCGGACGAGCTTGAGGAGACATTCGAAGGATTCTCGCCTAATGGTCTGAAGCTCGGACAGCTGGACGGCAAGACCTACGGTCTTCCTTTTACATTTAGTACTCCTGTTTTATTCTATAATGCCAAATTGTTTGAAGAGGCAGGACTTGATCCGGAGCAGCCGCCGGCTACATGGGCGGAAGTGAAGGAATATGCAGCCAAAATTGCCGAAGCTACAGACGCATCCGGTGTCCATATCGGTGGATCGATCGGGAACGATTGGATCGTGCAGGCCTTGATTGGAAGCAACGGTGGAAAAGTACTCTCCGATGACCGTACCACTCTGCACTTTGATAGTCCGGAAGCGATTGGCGCCGTTGAAATGTGGCAGGACATAACTACGAGCGGCGCCGGCAGCAAGCTGAACGACAGTGAGGTCATGGAGGCATTCAGCCAGGGACAGGTCGGTATGTTACTGTTCACGAGTGCACTGCAGAGTGCATTTCTCTCGGCAGCGGAAGCTGGAGGCTGGGAGCTCAAGGCGGCAGCTATGCCTTCCTTCGAGAACAAGCCGACGACTCCGGTCAATTCGGGCAGTGCATTATTTATATTATCTGACGATGAAGCCAAGCAGCAGGCTGCCTGGAAATTCCTCAAATTTGTGACTAGTGAGCGCGGCTATACCATTATTACTTCCGAGATCGGCTATCTGCCTCTTCGTCCGTCCATTGTTGAGGATGAGGAGTACTTAAAAGGCTGGGTGGAAGAGAATCCGCTCATCAAGCCTAATTTGGAGCAGCTGGATCGCCTTGCACCATGGGTGTCTTATCCAGGAGCGAATTGGTATCAGATCGAGACGATCCTGCTGGAGGCTGTGCAGAAATCTATCCAATCCAGTGATGACGTCACCACCATAATGAAAGAAGCGCAGACGCGGGCTCAATCGCTTATGCCATAAATTCTGATGCAGAAGACAGAAGGAGTTCGCTCCTTCTGTCTTCAACAAAATCAGGGTCACTCGAAAGGAGAACCAGCATTGTGAATTATGATACGACGACTTCATCCGAACTGCCGGGTATAAACTCAGTGCCCAAACCGCGGGACAAGCAGCGCAAGAAGCTCGCCATCCGCTTAAGAGGAATTAAGCCTTATCTGTATCTGCTGCCGGTCCTTCTGTCCCTGGGCTTTTGGATATATAGGCCGCTCATCGAGACCTTCCAGCTCAGCTTCTATCAGTGGAATCTGCTCCCTACCTCACCAAAGGAGTATGTGGGCTGGGACAATTTCAAAAATCTTTTTACACTGCCGGAAATGGGAGCGGCGCTGACCAACACGCTCATCTATACCATTGGTGTTGTACCGTTTTCCTTGATTGTACCTTTGTTTATCGCGATTTTTACCGAAAATATCAGCAAGCGCTCGCGTAACGTGTACCGGGCTCTCATCTTCCTACCCATGATTATGGCTCCTGTTGCCGTATCCTCTATTTGGCGATGGATTATGCATCCGACCAATGGCATCCTGAACCGCACGCTGCAGTATTTTGGACTCGAAGAACCGATCCACTTTTTCACCGATGAGCGGTGGGCTATCTATTCTATCATTTTTATTACTGGCTGGAAGCTTATCGGGTTCAGCACGCTTATCTTCTCTGCTGCCTTAACCGGCATTAATAAGGAATATTATGAAGCTGCCAAAATAGATCGTGCCAGCCGCTGGCAGATGATTCGTCATATTACGCTGCCACTTCTATCACCCTCCATTCTGTTCATGGGCATGCTCAGCATCTTGTTTGCCTCCGAGTGGAGCTTCTCTTATGTCAATGTGCTCACCCAAGGCGGGCCGCTTGACTCTACGACGAATATCTATTATTTACTGTGGCAATACGGCTTCCAGACATTTGCGGTAGGCTGGAGCTCTGCAGCCGCTGTCGTGCTCTTCATCGGTTTCGGGCTGATTGCACTCGGATTCATGAAGCTGAGTAAGAAGCTGACGTTCTTTGACGACTAGGAGGGAAATCATGAGTCTGAAAAAATGGACCTTTACCGCTTTTTTTAAGCATGCACTTCTCATCGCGCTCTGTTTCTTATCCGTATTTCCTTTGTACTGGATGATCAATACATCACTCAAGCCCGAAGGAGAAGTGTTCTCTTCCGCACTATGGCCGACCCATTGGACACTGGACAATTATGTACAGGCTTGGAGCTCCATTCCGATGATGCGGATGATCAGTAATTCCCTGCTGGTAG
The DNA here is from genome assembly GCF_028747985.1 of Paenibacillus urinalis. Lineage (NCBI taxonomy): Bacteria > Bacillati > Bacillota > Bacilli > Caryophanales > Paenibacillaceae > Paenibacillus > Paenibacillus urinalis. The sequence continues at coordinate 4,098,723 of NZ_CP118108.1, read as the reverse complement.
CGATCGCGCAGACGGTGGCTCAGGTGTTTACCAGCATTCTTGCTGCTTATGCGTTTACCCGATGGAGTTTTCGCGGGAGTAATCTGATATACGGGTTGATCGCACTGACCTGGCTTGTTCCGTTTCAAGTCATTATGATTCCAAACTATGTGGTCATCAGTGAGATGGGCTGGAGAGATACATTGATGGGACTCATTGTACCGAATGTCGCTTCCGCTTTTGCGGTGATGCAGCTCTACAATGCCTTCAAAGCATTCCCCAAAACGCTGATAGAAGCCGCTCGTCTCGACGGAGCATCGGATTGGTCTGTGCTATGGAGAACGATATTCCCGAATTTAAAAGCCTCCATTGCTTCGATCAGCATCCTGCTGTTTATTACCGCATGGAATGATTATTTCTGGCCGCTGCTGGTGACAAACAAAATGGAAAACTCAACGATGCAGAAGGGGCTGCAGATGTTCATGTCTTCTGATGCAAACATGTGGGGGCCGCTGATGGCGGCAACGACGATTGCGAGCCTGCCGGTGCTTATCATTTATCTGGTGCTGCAAAGACAGATTATTGATTCGTTTGTAAAGGGCGGGTTGAGATAGAGGAGCTAGTCGTTAGTCTCGTAAATGCTGAGGGCGGGAGAAGTCCAAGCATTTTGCCGGCTGCTTATATAATATAGAAGAGAGGGAGTGACTTTCACAAGAAAAAAGGGTGAGTGGACCTTGAGCGTACAGGATCTGAAAAAGAATTATGATCTTATCGTAAGTTTAGGTATTTCCTGTGCCCCTGCGATTCAGTTGAGACGGCACAATCTAAGGAGAATATCCTTGCCGCTCGACTGGATGATATCCACGAGGCTGTCCGATGTGAACAGACTATTGCAGCATCGATATCAAGGCTTTATGGAGATGAATAATCTGCAAGTGCTGGAAGATACCCATATTATGCTGGAGGACGGAAATCCGGTATTCCATGATCGGGGAGGGCTCGTGGAGTCCTACATGATCAAGGATACTTTGTACAACATCATTTCAGTTCATGATTTTCCCCTTGTTCCTGGTCAACATTGGTCAGTGCTCTATCCGGAATATAAAGAGAAGCTGCAAAGGCGAATTCAGCGCTTCTATGATAAACTGGCAGGCAGCTCCTCCACTTTGTTTATCCGATGGTCCGCGAGCTATGAGGAGACTTTTCATTTACGTGCGATTTTGTCCCAGCTGACCTTAAGTGAGTTTCGCATATTGGTGTTGAATCCGGTAGAGGGACAGTATGGCATAAGTGATGCCGGTTGGAATTTGGATCGGGTCTGTTCCCTGAACGTTCCTCCCGACATGAATGCCCTGGCGACCTGGGATGAACTTCTTGCAGGAATGACGATTAGTGAAGGCTAAAGGGGAGAACATAACAGGTTGCCGGAACCGATTTTTTGCCAATCAGTACATTAGATTTTGGTATAATTTGAATAGCTTTATTTTCACGACGAATGGATGACGTTTGTTTTCTGTTCGTTTTTTTATGGGGAGAACGAGCTGTCTATTAGACGGAGTAAAGGAGAGTTACATATCGCAGCAATCAGAGACTGTATAGAAGCGGGAACACGAGTGGAATTTACTATAAAAAGGCGGATACCAGGTGAGCTGGAGGGATCGCAGCTTCACTTTAAGTATTTTCGGGAGCATCAGCTTAAATATGAGCTTGATCGACTCGGTTGGACTAATATGACCATACGAAATTATATCGAAGTAACCTCTGGGTTTCCTTTAGAGATTTTAAATGGTTTACGATTAAACCAAATGTATGCATCGTTCGAGAGGGATCTCTATCAGCTGAGCTGGCAGGAAACCCCTTCTGAAGGAGTTTACTTGTTAAATTTCTATGGTGCGAAGCAGTACTTCTGTATTCATGCAACTGCAGATGAGATCAGGAGCTTTGGGTATGATCTTCAGCTGGAGTGGGAAGAAGCCCCATTAGCATAGGTTATAACAATTTCAAGAAGACAACATGATTTTAGAAAAAAAAGCTGGTCTCTTATGAGACCAGCCTATGAATTAGTATCGAGTTTGAGCTCCGCTTTTTTTCATCCCGATCAGCCATCCGACAATACCCAGCACTAAAATGCCAGCAAGCACTACGATTTGCTGTGATGGGCTGAAGTTAAAATACGAGGTGAGTGTGTTCTGGACTGCGCGTCCCCCGATGATGGTCAGGTAGGTCACAAGCCAGCCGCAAGCGGCGCCCAAGAGTGTCCAGTTCAGAACACGATCCGACAAGGTTGATTGGATCAAAATATACCCCGCTATGATCGCAATAACAGGCAGGTAATTGAATACTTGCGATGGAGAAAGTGTCATCAGCAGCGAGTAGAGCCATAAGCCGGCTGCACCTCCAAACCATATTCCACGTATATTTATCTTGTTATAAATGATCACAAACAAAATAAAGATAACAAGCGTAACTGCCGGAAATAAATAAATACCGGCAAGTACTGCCGATAGACCTGGGAAGCTGCCAGGACCTGCATCAGGCAACGAGCTGTAATAGAATACGTCCATTAATTGATATACACATAAATAGAGTGCGAGAGCAGTAACAATACTTCCAAGTAACGAGTAAATAACCTTCATGCTGAATATCCTCCGCAATTTCCTTTTATACATTTTAGTTAGACGCGCTTATCTTAAATAGGTTTCTTTCTCCTATCCATTGAATTCAAGCAATAGATATATTATATGTATCCCGTTCTGACCTGCATAAACATATTTTTCCTCATGAATAGGTAAATAAAGGAGCTGACAATCTCCTCCATGTCTTTAGACGCTCTTTCATGAGCAGGATGTTCACGAATGCTTGGGAATGAAGGTTCTTCATTTTCTTCGTGAAGTGTAAATATACCCAGCATGATCCCGAACCTTGGAACTAACGGCTTCAGCAAACAGTCTAAATGAATGAACTAGTTAAATTTGGATGACGATGTTCCAGAATTTTGATATTGTAGAGGAAGCTTTTACTTTAAAAACCTAGTATTTTCTATATAAGGATTAGCATGACTTACCCTTATGAGTCCGTAATTTGGGGTTTATGCAGCTTTCTCTATATACATAAATTCCGTATCAGCCCATTAAATGAGCATTAATCACGCATGTATGCAACAAATGGAGCATAACTTGCGTCTGTAAAGATACAAGGAGAGGGGGATCCTTTGTGGTAGAGCAGGGACTCATCAGAGCCGCTCAATCAGGCGATCGCGACGCTCTAATTACCCTATTGCGAGAAATCGAACAGCACGTCTACAAAACGGCATACTACATTTTAAATAATGAGCAGGATGCACTAGACGCTGCCCAAGAAGCGCTCATTCGCATTTACACCAAGATTGATTCGTACGAAGAAAAAGCACAGTTCAAAACCTGGGTGCAGCGTATAGTTACTAATATTTGTATAGATAAATTTAGAAGAACCAAACCGACCGTTTCCATTGATGAGCATGAAATGATATTTGAAGACAGGCAGGATGTCGAGCATGAGGTGATGCTGACTTATGTAACGAAGGATGTCCAGTCCGCGATTAATCAGCTATCTGAGCATCACAGGGCCGTGATCGTATTAAGGTATTTGCAGGACCTCTCTTATAACGAGATTGCAGATTGTCTCGATCTGCCGTTAAATACGGTGAAATCCTATTTATTCAGAGCCAGACAGCAGCTGCAAAATCTATTACAGGAGTACCAGAAAGGTGGTGTAACGTAGATGAAATGCCAAGAGGTGGTGGAAAGTATGCACCGATATATCGATAATGATCTGAACGATCAGGAAAAAGAGCAGCTTTTTGCGCATATGAAGACTTGTCCGAGCTGTTCCGAGAAATTTCAAATATTAAAAGCATTGTCGCGGGATTTAGAAGCATTACCTGATGTAGCCCCGCCATTCAGCTTGGTAGATCGAATTATGCCGCAGCTTGATGCAATAGATCGTGCGAAGAAGGAACAGGGAAGTGCTCTTCAAGAGATGAAGAAGGAGCCTGAGCTGACCGTATTACCCGGCCGTCCTTCAACCAAGGCTTCAAAAGGATGGATGAAATCCTATGTAGGCCGTATGATCATGGGTACTGCAGCAGCAGCGGTTATTCTCGGTGTTGCTGTATATAATTATGAACCGCAGCAATTGAATCAGGCCGAAGTGGACTCTCATCTGATGAGTGAAACGGAACAGCAATCCGATTCTACTAGCGGCAGCGGGGGTGTCGCTCCTCAGTCGGAAGAGGCAGATGCAAGCCTGAAGCTGAAGGAATCCGGTACGGAGACCGAGGCAGCAGGGACGGAGACGGGAGAGGCTCAATCTGATCAGGCGGATACAGCTAGAGCAGAAGAAGTGCCATCACCATCCAATTCAGGAGACAATTATGCTCAAGACTCTGAAACCGCTGTTCCTAATACTGACAAGGAAGCTGCTCCAAGCAAAGCGGAAGATCCATCTTCTCCTACCCCTGGCTCAGGTAAAGGATCTGGCAATAGTAATGGGGGAAGTCAATCCGAATCGCCGTCAAAGTCGACTACGAATCACAAACCGTCCCCAAGCTCAAGCAGCGCACCATCGGCAGAGCCTAGCACAAGCGGCCAAACGGGCAATGCACAGGATGGAGACAATAATGCTAAAGGGCAAAGCGATACAAGTGGGCAAAACTCAGCTGGAGAGCAGAACTCCACGGATACTGGAACTTTCAGTATCCAGTCGAATTCTTCATCCGAAATGAGCAGTGCATCAGGAGTAAGCGAACCTTCAAGCAGTGGAGATGAATCCGAGATTCAGAGCCAGGGCTTCAGAAGCATCGATCTTCCAGGCCTGGTTATGACGATTTCTCCTAATTGGCTCTCGCCTGACGGTAAGTACCTCGTTGAAGTCACAGATACGAAGTTAAACGTATATCAGCTGGATGGAGCAAATAAGGAAGAGAAGAAGCTATTGCAAGCCATTGAGTTAAAGGGAACCTGGGTTAAAGGAAACTGGTCTGAAGATAGTTTGACGTACAGTTATGAACTAGAGATTGAAGGGAAAACGACACAGCACAGCTATGCTGTACCTGTGAAGTCGGACAGCAGCACGACAGCTCCATCATCAACGCAAAATAGCAGCACACCAAGCTCCAGTAAAAATACGGAGAACGCTGAACCCAAGAAATAAGACTTGGCCCACACCATTTAAGCAGCATCTGAATAAGTATATGATGATCCATCGTTTCTGATGAGTCGATTAAGTTAGGGAAGGCGTCGTATGACCGCCGGCCGAATGGTTTCTAGAGCCAGTCTTCGGATATCCGGTGTTTATATAGATGCTTGAACAATAGGGACCTGCCGCCTGTTTAGGACAGACGGCAAGGTCCCTTTGTTGTCTTCCTTTTTTTCTGTTAGGATAGTAGGGATGGAGGTGTGTTCGTGAGTGAGTGATGTAAAGGCAGCAGCAAAAGCAATTCGAGGCGGCAGTCCCGCTAGTGTCTATCTGCTGTATGGAACAGAGAAATACCAAATGAAGCAGTTTGCAGATTTAATGAAGGAGCAGCTCATTGAAGAAGCTCATCGTGATTTTGCGATAGCAACATATGACACAGCCGATACACCTATTGAACAAGTGATTGAGGAAGCGGAGACGGTTCCTTTTTTGGTGCCTCGGAAGCTGATCTTTATTCGGGATCATCAGCTGTTTACAGCAGGCAAAGACAACTCCAAGATGGAGCATCGAATGGAGTCACTGACGTCTTATTTGGACAATCCGGCTGAATACAGCATACTTATATTTATGGTCCAGGGTGAGAAGCTGGATGAGCGCAAGAAAATCGTAAAAACGATGAAAAGCAAAGCGACGGTATTATCCTTTGGAGCACTCCAGGGGGATGAACTGATTGGCTGGATTATTAAAAAGGCGGAGTCTCAGAAAGTAGTTATAGAGAAGCCAGCAGCCGATGCGCTTGTTTCTAGAGCAGGGACGAGCCTGCAGACCTTATCTGCTGAAGTAGACAAGCTGTGTCTCTATGCGGGTTCAGGAGGAACGGTTACAGTCTCTGACGTGGAGGCCATGGTAGCGAGAAATACCGAACAGAATATATTCGCCATGATTGAGGAAATCGCTCGATTAAGGCTGAGCAATGCACTTGAAATCTTCTACGAATTATTGAAGCAGAAGGAAGAGCCAATCAAGATTATGGCGCTGATCGCCAGACAATTCCGCATTATACTGCAGGTGAAAGAGCTGGCTTCCCAGAGCTATTCTCAGCAGCAAATTGCAAGTACGCTGGGGCTCCATCCCTATGCGGTCAAGATCGCTGGTGAGCAGTCGAAGAAGTTCCAGGCGGACCGGCTGCGCGTCATTCTGAAGCATCTGGCAGAGCTTGATTATCAGATGAAGACAGGAGCTATTGATAAGGTGCTTGGACTTGAATTGTTTCTGCTGAAGTTAGGGGCCTGATCTGGTAGATTCATCTCCATAATTTGGATATAATAGGATCGATAGGTGTAATGTCTTTTGCCTATACGCTTGTTATGGAATGAGGGCGAACGATGTCAATGGTGATATCACCGTATATTTATTTGGATGGACAGTGTGCTGAAGCAATTCCTTTTTACGAGAAGGTTCTGCAGGCGAAGAATCTGGGTGTTCAGACGTATGGTGAGCTTCCGAATTCAACTGAACCCATGCCGGAGCATTTGAAGAACCGGGTATTGCATGGAGCGCTGGAAATGGACGGGAACAAAATTTTGTTCTCTGATTCCATGTATGGACAGCCCTTTACTTTAGGCGATCAGGTTACCATTGCCATTACGACTACCGAGCTGGATCGGTTGAAGGGCATCTACGAGGGACTTGCTGACGGAGGGAAAGTGCTGATGGAACTTCAGTCTACCTTCTTCAGTCCTCTGTACGGCATGGTTCGTGACAAGTACGGAATTACGTGGCAGCTCAGCGGCGAGGCTTAACTTAACTTGACATTCACATGAAAAAAAGAAACTAAAAAATCCTGATCAGCCGGGCTGGTCAGGATTTTTGCTTAGTCATTATAAGAAACGCAGTCTTATGCGTTAGCAGTAAGAGCGTTCAATTTTTTAGCCAAGCGGGATTTTTTACGGGCTGCAGCATTTTTATGAACAAGACCTTTAGATACAGCTTTGTCCAATTTTTTGGAAGCAGCTTGAATCGCAGCTTTAGCTGTTTCAACTTCGTTCGTAGTCAGCGCTTGGTCAGCAGCTTTAACAGCTGTACGCAGTGCAGACTTCTGGGAAGCGTTCAGCGCACGACGTTTATCGTTAGTTTTAACGCGTTTCACAGCGGATTTGATGTTTGGCATTACATTCACCTCCTGTTAAGGCAATACTTATGAAATACAAAACGTTTCACAACTTAAAATATTCTAGCACGAGCACCCTCAAAAAGCAACAATAACATATGTGATGTTCTTGTGAAAATAGAGGATCAACTGGCAATTTTGCATAAAAAAGATCTTGTTCGGCGCACACTACGATAAACTTGTTACTTACTGAGGGAGGAACTACACAGCATGACACTAGATCTGCAAAAGTATGGCGTACGCACCGATCTTGCTATCGAAGCCCGCGAGCTTGCCGGAGTACAAGAGATGTCTGGCATCCAGGAGGACGTGGAGCAGTTAGGTGATGTCAAAGTAACTCGGCTTGATGTATTAAATGAACAAGGAGCACAGCGCTTGGGACGGATTATGGGACATTATGTAACTCTTGAAGTGCCCAAGCTCCGGAATGGAGACACGACTCTGCAAGAGCAGGTTACTGCCGTATTTACCAAAGAGATGGAAGATTTCATCGCGAAGATTGGCATTAACAAGCAATCGAAGGTATTTATCGTCGGACTAGGAAACTGGAATGTGACACCCGATTCTCTGGGACCCATTGTTGTAGAAAATACGCTCGTTACACGGCAATACTTCGAGCTGATGCCAGATCAGGTATCCCCTGGTTACCGCGAAGTCAGCGCCATAGCACCAGGTGTTCTAGGCCTTACAGGTATTGAATCCAGTGAGACGATCCAGGGAATTGTAGAGCTGACCAAGCCGGACCTGATCATCGCCATCGATTCGCTCGCCTCCCGTTCGCTTGAAAGGGTGAACACGACTATACAGGTTGCGGACATCGGCATTCATCCGGGCTCGGGTATCGGGAACAAGCGCAAAGGGATTACGAAGGAAATTATGGGCGTGCCTTGTATTGCCATCGGTGTGCCAACGGTGTGCTACGCCTCAACGATTGTTAATACCACCTTTGAACTCATGCAGGCTCACTTCAACAAGCAAACAGATGCAGGCAGCCAGATTCTCGGGGTGCTGAATGAGATCAGTGAGCAGGAAAGACTCGGTCTCGTAAAAGAAGTGCTTGATCCGCTTGGACATGATTTGATTGTGACCCCAAAGGAAATTGACGAATTTATCGAAGATATCGCAAATATTATCGCAAGCGGCCTGAATGCCGCCTTGCATGACGCTGTGAAGCTGGAGAATGTAGCGTCCTATACACATTAAGCAGCGTCATACACAGCTAGATACTTGGCAAAGTGCTGACAGCAAAGCTAAAGCTCCATCTGAACAAGAAGGCCGAATCTATCGGTCTTCTTTTTTTGCTATTTTCCGGTTCTACTTCTTCTTGAGAGTTCATAGTTTTGAAATATGAGAGATTACAAGACTCAAGCTGAATGGCTCGCGGAGGTGGAATAATCCCATTATGAATAAGATCCAAACCTGGAATGTTTCGAGAATGAGAGCACGAGTTCTTCGTATTTTGGCGACAGGGCGTGCACTATTGCTGCTTATACTGGTGTCTGCTTTATTTTTTGTTCTGCTTGGTTTGTCAGGGATGGCAGAGAGAAGACTGAATACTTCACCAGTCTCCTCCATGCAGGGCTTTGCCGGATCGATATCAAGCGGAATATTTATGGATGTGCTGGGTATGGAGATTCCGCATTTGGCCCAGGGCAAGCAGCAATCAACCTTAACTTCTGAACAGGTAACGTCCTTTGTGTTTGAACTGCTGACAGGTGTAGATCCGTTGAACCCCAAGAGCCTGATTGCAAGTCAGATTCCCGGTATGGCAAGCAATAAGCCGGTATTGCTGAGAAGCGGATCAGGTAATGAGATGGCGGAAGCTCCGCAGGATTATCAGCCGGACCCCGGTTTTGTCGCTTCTTCCGTTGAAGGAAGGGATGAAGAGACAGCCCCTGAACCAACAGAGAACGATACAGAGGAAGAATTGCCATCAGCAGAAGAAGATCCTCCGACGGAGGTGCCTGGTGAAGTCATTGATGAGCAAGATCCGGAGGAAGCTCTCAAAAAAACAGTACTCATCTATCATTCGCATCCACATGAAGCTTATAATCCCCTGCTCGGCACGGACAGCACGAATCCTTCGTCCGGTAAAGCCAGTGCTAATGTGTTCAGGGTAGGTTCCTTTGTCAGCAAACAGCTTGAGAAGCAGGGGGTAGGTGCGGTTCACGCACAGGAAGACTATGTAACCACTCAGGAGGACTATAACTGGAACTATTCCTATAAATATTCAAGAGAAACCGTGAAGTCTGCAATGGCGGAGAATGATGAGCTGACGTATCTGATTGACATTCATCGCGACTCTCAGCGTAAGAGCAAGACAACGGCGAAGATTGATGGAGTCACTTATGCCAAAGTGTATTTCATCATCGGTCATGACAACCCTAACTGGGAGAAAAATGAGGCTTACGCTGCACAGCTGCACAAGAAAATGGAGAAGAGGTATCCCGGAGTATCGAGAGGCGTATGGGGCAAGGACGGCGGGGGAGGAAATAACGGCGAGTATAACCAGTCCTTGTCGGATAACAGTATTTTGGTTGAAATCGGCGGCATCGATAACACGGAAGAGGAGCTGAAGCGCACATCGGAAGCTCTGGCAGATATCATTGCTGAAGTGTACATGGAAGATCAGAATGTGGAGAAGGCGAGCACCGACGATTCCTCATCGGCAAATAAAGGATAAGTGAGCTATGAATGGATTCAGGCAAATAGGCTCCAAGGGGCAAATTTGATATTGGGGGAAGAATAATGGCCGCATTTGGAAAAAGGCTGATTATATTCGCAATTCTGCTCATTCTGGGAATGCTGATGGGAATGCAGATCGCGGGTAGTGGGTTTTCAATTGAGGAGCAGCAAGGTCAGGGTGTGGCCCTGCAGCAGCAACTGCAGCAGGAATATCAGCAGGAACAGGCTGCACAGTCCGGTGATTTGGAGCAGACGGTATCTGCTTCCCTGCCTGAAGCACAGCCTCAGATTGTCACCCCGAGGGATGTACTTACTACAGAGCCTGCTAAAGCTTCTGCCGTTGATGTCCTTGCCGAAAAAACAGCCGGTCTGCTCCAGCAGGTATCGCAGAGCGGCATCCGCTGGGTCGTTTCCCTTTTTAACGGTGTAACGGAATAGCTGATCCAAATATTGAAGGCTGTACCTCTAACTGCTATAATGAGATGATTGACATTAGGCTGTTTGTGGGGGTAAGGCATGACAGACATTCAGGCAAGACAAAAGAAAATTAGAAATTTCAGTATCATTGCACATATAGACCACGGTAAGTCTACATTGGCAGACCGTATTCTGGAGTATACCGGTGCGCTGACATCACGCGAGATGCAGGAGCAGGTGCTTGACCAAATGGAGCTGGAGCGTGAGCGCGGAATTACGATCAAGCTTCAGGCCGTACGTTTGACGTACAAGGCTGATAACGGTGAAGAGTACATCCTGAACCTGATTGATACGCCGGGACACGTCGATTTTACGTATGAGGTATCCCGAAGTCTGGCCGCCTGTGAAGGTGCGCTGCTGGTGGTGGATGCTGCTCAGGGGATCGAAGCTCAGACGCTTGCGAACGTGTACCTTGCGCTCGATAACGATCTTGAGATTTTGCCGGTTATTAACAAAATCGATCTCCCAAGCGCAGATCCTGAACGTGTGAAGCAGGAGATTGAGGATGTTATCGGTCTGGATGCCAGTGAAGCTGTACTTGCTTCCGCCAAAGCAGGCATCGGGATTAAAGAAATTTTGGAGCAGGTTGTAACAGGCGTGCCTGCACCTACAGGTGATCCGGACAATCCGCTGAAGGCACTTATTTTTGATTCACACTATGACCCTTATAAAGGAGTTATTGTATACATTCGTGTTGTCGACGGGAAGATCAAGGCCGGCTCGAAGATCAAGATGATGGCAACGAACAAATCGTTTGAAGTTATCGAGGTCGGTGCGTTCATGCCGCGAATGACGATTGTGGACGAGCTGAACGTCGGCGATGTAGGCTTTGTCGTAGCCGGGATCAAGCATGTCGGCGACACCCGGGTCGGGGATACGATTACCGATGCGAAGAATCCGACTCTGGAACCGCTGCCGGGTTATCGTAAGATTAATCCAATGGTATACTGCGGACTCTATCCGATTGATACGTCCGATTACAATGACCTGCGTGAGGCGCTTGAGAAGCTGCAGCTGAACGATGCTTCACTGAGCTTTGAGCCGGAGACATCCAGTGCGCTTGGCTTTGGATTCCGCTGCGGATTCCTTGGACTTCTGCACATGGATGTTATTCAGGAACGGATTGAACGTGAATTTAATATCCCGCTCATTACTACAGCGCCAAGCGTTATCTACCGTGTTAACCTGACGAACGGAGAAGTTCTGGAGATCGACAACCCGTCGAACTACCCGGAGGTTGGACGGATTGATAACGTAGAGGAGCCATACGTCAAAGCTGACATCATCGTACCGAATGATTATGTTGGAACGGTAATGGAGCTGTGTCAGACCAAGCGCGGAGAATATTTGAATATGGAATATATTGATTCCAACCGGGTAACGATTACCTATGAAATTCCACTTGCAGAGATCGTGTACGACTTCTTTGACCAGCTGAAGTCCAGTACTAAGGGCTATGCGTCTTATGACTATGAGATTTCCGGCTATCGCCAGTCTAATTTGGTGAAGATGGATATTTTGCTGAATGGTGAGCAGGTCGATGCACTCTCCTTCATCGTACACCGCGAGCGTGCGTATCATCGCGGCCGAATCATTTGCGAGAAGCTGCGTGAGCTCATTCCACGCCAAATGTTCGAGGTGCCGATTCAAGCGTCTGTCGGAACGAAGGTGGTTGCCCGTGAAACGATTAAGGCGATGCGTAAGAACGTACTCTCCAAATGCTACGGCGGTGACATCTCACGTAAGCGGAAGCTGCTGGAGAAGCAAAAAGAAGGTAAGAAGCGGATGAAGCAGGTTGGTAATGTAGAAGTGCCGCAGGAAGCGTTTATGGCGGTACTGAAGATTGACGATAATTAATGTACAGAATAAGGGAAGCCGTGTCGGCTTTCCTTTTTTCTTCATTAACGATACAATGGCTTCTTGTAAGCGATGAATGATCATGCATATTTTTGCAGGTTGAATCAATTTCATAGCATCTAAAGGTATTATGAAATTGATTCTATCAACTTATATTAGAGGGGGTATACCCGCATGGCAGCAGAGATGCCGAAATTGATTAACAACGCACCCGAAGCGGTGTATATTCATATTCCCTTTTGCACCAATAAATGTTTCTACTGTGATTTTAATTCCTATGTGCTGAAGGATCAGCCGGTCATGAAATATTTAGAAGCGCTGGAGCGGGAAATGGAGTACACCGTCAAGAAGACACCTCCAGGTAAAATTAAGACCATTTTCGTTGGCGGAGGCACACCTACCGTATTGAAGCCGGATGAGATGGATTACTTTCTGAGATCGGTTCGGACTTACTTCCCAGACTGGGCAGATGATATCGAATTCTCCATGGAGGCGAATCCAGGGACAACGGATCTGGAGAAGCTGTCCGTAATGAAAGAGGGAGGCGTCAACCGGGTCAGCTTCGGGGTACAGGCTTTTCAGAATGAGCTGCTGACCGGCATCGGCCGTATTCATAATACAGATGATGTATATCGCAGCCTGGAAAACGCGCGCAAAGCGGGCCTGACCAATCTATCTATTGATTTGATGTTTGGTTTGCCAAACCAGACGGTTGATATGCTCTCGGAGAGTGTGAATAGAGCGCTGGAGCTTGATCTGCCTCACTACTCGATCTATGGACTTAAGGTAGAAGAGAATACACTCTTCCATACGCTGTTCCAGAAGAATCAGCTGCCTCTCCCGGATGAGGACCATGAGCTGGAGATGTATAAGCATCTGATGCAGAGAATGAAGGATGCTGGATATATCCAATATGAGATCAGCAATTTTGCGAAGCCTGGAATGCAAAGCCGTCACAATATGACGTATTGGAGAAATGAAGATTATTACGGCCTCGGTGCCGGAGCGCATGGATATGTGGGACGTGAACGCCACATGAATGTCAAAGGTGTGAATCCTTATATAGAGAAGGCAGAACAAGGTCTTCCGAGACTCGAAACGGCTCAGATCACAAGAGAAGAGGCGATGGAAGACTTCATGATGGTGGGGCTGCGCATGCTGGATGGGGTATCGAGCAGCCGCTTTGAAGCACAATTCGGTGAAAAAATCGAAGACATATTTGCTGGACCGCTGCATAAAATGGTGCATGCAGGTCTCCTTGATGCCACAGGTGACGGATACCGTTTGAGCAGTCAGGGAGTCCTGTACGGGAATGAAGTTTTTGCTGAATTTATTGGTGCGCTGACCGTTAAATAATCGCTTGAACTTTTATACGCTCTGATGTATATTTATACACATGTTACTTTTTGTCAGGGCGTAAGGAGGAGAGGCGGTCATGGCTGCGGTTTGCAGAAAGGCATCTCATGAGGATGTCGAGACATTGTACGAGATGATCAAGGGTTATGCAGAGAGAGGGATTATGCTCCCTCGTTCAAGAGACGTACTGTATAGGCAGATTGATCTCTTCGTCGTCGCAGAAGTCGATGGAAATGTAGTGGGATGCGGTTCTTTATGCAAGCTGGGCAAGGATCTGGTCGAGATCCGGTCTCTAGGCATATCCGATGGTCATAAAGGACAGGGGATCGGGTCGCTGCTTCTGGACAAGCTGGTTGAAGAGGCAAGAGAACAGGAAATTCCGAAGGTCATGGCACTAACCTACGAAGTATCCTTCTTTGTGAAGAATGGATTCTCCGTTGTAAATAAAGAGATTTTTCCGGAAAAAGTATGGACCGATTGCGTGAACTGCAGTAAGCAGCATGCATGTGATGAAATCGCCGTTCTTAAGATACTGAACTGACTTGACAATGCTCAGGTCAGTTTGGTATTTTTGTATTACTGGTTAGCACTCGTCTGTTGTGAGTGCTAATGATGAAAACATCTTTTAGGGAGGGAGACACGTATGTTAACCGAGCGTCAAAGACTGATACTGAATGCTATTGTTGATGATTATATCCGTTCGGCAGAACCCGTTGGATCCCGCAGCATTTCGAAGAGAGGTGATGTCGGCTATAGTCCGGCAACGATTCGTAACGAGATGGCCGACCTGGAGGACATGGGATATTTGGAACAGCCGCATACCTCGGCAGGCCGAATCCCTTCACATAAAGGGTACAGGTATTATGTAGACCATCTGGTTCCTTTCAAGTTTACCGAGACATCGGAGCTCAAGGAGCTCAAATTGCTGCTCGCTGAGAAATTAAACGCGATGGAGCAGGTTATACAGCATACCTCTACCATTTTGTCGCATATGACGAACTATACTTCCATCCTGCTTGGACCTGAAGTTTTTCATACGTCGCTCCGTCATTTTCAACTGCTCCCGCTTGGAGAGAATATGGCCGTGGCGATCATAGTAACGAGCACAGGTCAGGTAGAGAATAAGACGGTCAGCTTGCCGGCAAATGTCTCGTTGTCTGAGATGGAGAGAGTCGTTAATCTGCTGAATACGAGGCTCGTAGGAGTACCTCTCTATAAGCTGAAGGCCAGACTATATTCAGAGATCGCCAAGGAAATGGAGCGAAATGTTTCTGAGTACGAGGCGTTCATGAAAATATTGGATACTGCCTTTGATGGGGAGCCTGATCATCGATTGTATCTCAGCGGTACGACGAATATGCTGTCCCAGCCGGAATTCAAGGATGTCGACAAGGTCAAGGATATTTTTGATTTACTTGAAGAGACATCGACCATAATGAAGATTATGACACCTTCTATTGGAGGTACCGGAGTACAGGTGAAGATCGGAACCGAGAACGATCATGAGGCTTTTGCTAATTGCAGTCTTATTACCGCCTCCTATTCAGTTGAAGGAGAAGCACTGGGTACAATTGGAATCTTGGGGCCAACAAGAATGGAATATGGCAAAGTGATCAGCATCTTGAACATGCTGTCTAAGAATTTGACCACCATGCTGACACATCGTTACAAATAAATAAGATTTATCCGTATAATCCACTGCCCATCAAGGACAAGGATCATGTTAAAGTTTAAGATGGGCGGTTTAAGCTTAATAATGAATTCCAGGTGCAACAAAGGGCTGGACCTTATGAATGTTGAATGATACTTAAGGGAACGTTGGGAACAGGAAGCTTTGGCTAAGTATAAGTTCTGTTTAAGGAGGTGAACATCTTGAAAGATGAACAAACAATAGAGAATACAGAAGAGAACACTCCGCAGGAGGACATGGTGAATGAGGCTGCACAAGCCGAGTCCACTGAAGCGCAGGAAGCAGCCGTGAACGATACGGAAACTGCCGGTGCTGAGACTCTTGCTTCTACTGATGAATTAGACAGACTGAAGGCACTTGCTGAAGAGAATGAGAAGCGCTACTTGCGTGCCCAGGCTGATTTTGATAACTTCCGCCGCCGTACTCAGAAGGAGAAGGAAGATCTGGCGAAATATGCATCGATGAAGCTGATTACAGAGCTAGTGCCTGTAATTGATAACTTCGAGCGTGCCATTGCGACAGCTCCGGCGAACACCGAATCCGATTCCTTTGCCAAGGGCGTAGGGATGATCTTCCGTCAGCTGGAAAGCGTGCTTCAGGCTGAAGGTCTTACAGCGATGCAAACCGTTGGTGAGGCGTTTAACCCTGAATTCCATCAAGCGATCATGCAAGTTGAGAGCGACGAGCATGAAGAAGGCGTTGTTGTGGAAGAGGTACAGAAAGGGTACATGCTGAAAGACAAGGTACTCCGTCCTGCGATGGTTAAGGTAAGTATGTAACGTAAGGATTTTGCATAATAACTCGAAGAACTTTTTGTTCATACCGAATTGTGCATAAATTCCGAACATAAGGAACACTACGTTTTTTCTACATGATATCAGATGAATTTAGAACAGGCCTTGTGCCTTGCATAGATTAAGAAGGAGGAAATTTTCCATGAGTAAAGTTATCGGTATTGACCTTGGTACTACAAACTCTTGCGTTGCCGTAATGGAAGGCGGCGAAGCAGTGGTTATTCCGAATCCGGAAGGTGCGCGTACAACCCCTTCGGTTGTCGGCTTCAAAAAAGACGGTGAGCGTATCGTAGGTGAAACAGCAAAACGCCAAGCGATCACGAACCCTGACCGTACTATTATCTCTATCAAACGTCATATGGGTACGAACCATAAAGAAAACATTGACGGGAAGGATTATTCTGCACAAGAAATTTCAGCTATGATTCTGCAAAAGCTGAAATCCGATGCAGAGGCTTATCTCGGACAAACTGTCACTCAAGCTGTTATTACGGTTCCGGCTTACTTCAATGACAGTCAGCGTCAAGCAACGAAGGATGCGGGTAAAATCGCAGGCCTGGAAGTGCTGCGTATCGTCAACGAGCCGACTGCAGCAGCTCTTGCCTATGGTCTTGAGAAATCCGAAGATCAAACGATCCTCGTATATGACCTTGGCGGCGGTACTTTTGACGTATCTATCCTTGAGCTTGGCGACGGCTTCTTCGAAGTAAAAGCGACAAGCGGAGACAACAGCCTTGGTGGAGACGATTTTGACCAAGTTATTATTGATTACCTTGTAAATGAATTCAAGAAAGAGCAAGGCATTGACCTCAGCAAAGACAAAGCCGCTGTTCAGCGTCTGAAGGATGCAGCGGAAAAAGCGAAAAAAGAATTGTCCGGCGTACTGACTACGACAATCTCTCTTCCGTTTATCACGGTTGCTGATGGCGTTCCACAGCACTTGGAAGTGAACCTGACTCGTGCGAAATTCGAAGAGATCTCTGCTCAGCTGGTTGAGCGCACATTGGGTCCTACTCGTCAAGCGCTTAGCGATTCTGGTCTGACAGCAAACGATATCGACAAGATTGTTCTGGTCGGTGGTTCTACTCGTATTCCTGCCGTTCAGGAAGCGATCAAGAAATTGACTGGCAAAGAACCTCATAAAGGCGTTAACCCAGATGAAGTAGTAGCACTTGGTGCTGCAGTACAAGCGGGTGTCTTGACAGGTGATGTGAAAGACGTCGTTCTTCTTGACGTAACGCCATTGTCCCTGGGTATTGAAACTGCAGGCGGCGTATTCACGAAGATGATCGATCGCAATACAACGATCCCTACAAGCAAGTCTCAAGTATTCTCGACTTATGCGGATAACCAGCCTAGCGTTGAGATCCACGTACTGCAAGGGGAGCGCGAGATGGCTGCGGGCAACAAAACGCTTGGACGTTTCATGCTTGGTGATATTCCTCCAGCTCCACGCGGCGTACCGCAAATCGAAGTTACATTTGACATCGATGCTAACGGTATCGTTAACGTATCTGCAACGGATAAAGGGACGAACAAATCCCAAAAAATCACGATTACTTCTTCAAGCGGTTTAAGCGAAGAGGAAATCGAGAAAATGATGAAGGATGCAGAGCTGCATGCGGAGGAAGATAAGAAACGCAAAGAGCTTGTTGAAGTGAGAAATGCAGCTGACCAGTTGATCTACACTGTGGATAAGACAGTTAAAGATCTTGGCGACAAGGTCGATGCAGGTGAAGTAGAGAAAGCGAATGCTGCAAAAGAAAAATTGCAAAAAACGCTGGAATCTGACAACGTGGAAGACATCAAGTCTGCTACGGAAGAGCTTACCGAAATCGTTCAACAGCTGTCTGTTAAACTGTATGAGCAGGCTGCACAGGATGCACAGGCGCAAGGCGGAGACGATGCGAACGCAGGTGCGGGTGCAGGCGGACGCGACAATGTCGTAGATGCCGACTACGAAGTGGTTGACGAGGACAAAAAAGATAAATAAGCCTTGAAGTCCTTAATAAAGGATGACAGGATGTTATAAGCCTTACAAGTGACAAGCATGGGAAGGTCAGAGCCGGAGTTCTTCGCGCTTTGATCCTTCCTTTTGTCACGTATATGCGGTATTGTTATAAAGTTATGGGGGTGGAAGAGTGGCAGATAAGCGCGATTATTATGAGGTGCTTGGTGTTGGCAAAAGTGCCGGCGAAGATGAGATCAAGAAGGCTTACCGTAAGCTTGCGCGGCAATATCATCCGGACGTCAACAAGGAAGCAGATGCGGAAGCCAAGTTCAAAGAGGTTAAAGAGGCATATGACGTTCTGAGTGATGGGCAGAAGCGTGCCCGCTACGATCAATATGGTCATGTGGATCCGAACCAAGGAATGGGCGGCGGCTTTGGCGGTCAGGATTTCGGCGGCTTCGGCGACATTTTCGATATGTTCTTCGGCGGTGGCGGAGGTCGGCGTGATCCCAATGCTCCGCAGCGGGGGAATGACCTTCAATATACGATGACCATTGAATTCAAGGAAGCGGTATTCGGCAAAGAGACGGATATCACCATTCCACGCACAGAGAGCTGTGATACTTGCCATGGTTCAGGAGCGAAACCAGGAACTCATCCGGAAACCTGTACTGTCTGCCGTGGCAGCGGTCAGGAAGAAGTGGTGCAGAATACCCCGTTTGGCCGTATGGTTAACCGTCGTGCCTGCTCCAACTGCGGTGGTTCAGGCAAGACGATTAAGGATAAGTGCAGAACTTGTCAAGGCAGCGGCAAAGTTCGTAAACAGCGTAAGATCAATGTCCGGATTCCGGCAGGAGTGGATGATGGTGCACAGCTGCGTATGAGCGGTGAAGGCGAAGGCGGACTCCGCGGAGGACCAGCAGGGGACTTGTTCATTGTTATCCGTGTGAAATCGCATGATTTCTTTGACCGGGAAGGCAATGACATTTATTGTGAAGTACCGCTTACTTTTGCACAAGCAGCACTTGGTGATGAGATTGAGATCCCGACGCTTCGCGAGAAAGTAAAGCTTAAAATCCCGGCAGGTACCCAGACAGGAACCTATTTCCGTCTGAAGGGCAAGGGAGTTCCGCATTTAAGAGGCACTGGTCAGGGAGACCAGCATGTTAAAGTGGTCGTCGTTACACCGACCAAATTAAACGATGAGCAGAAGGATCTGCTTCGGGAGTTTGCTGCGCTCGGCGGAGAACAGATGGATGAGCACGAGCAATCATTCTTTGATCGGGTTAAACGTGCTTTTAGAGGTGACTGATATAAGCAAGAAGGATTGTCCATGGTTCATGGGCAGTCCTTTTTTTTGCGTTGTCTTCTGTATAGCTCTCATCCATTTGCGGCACTCTATATTATGGCTCGAACATCAGCTTCGAGCTGCGGCGATTTCATTTAATGTGAAGTGACTAAAGGCGGTGTTTTCTTATGGATAAAAACATTCTTGCATATTTCAATACCCCGGAGCAGGCACAGCAGGTTGCAGCCAAGCTGAGCAGCTTGAAGCTGGAGAGTATGTCAATTGATCGTTTCAGCCGCTATCCAGGCGAAGGAAGCAATGAGCCCATATTAAACAGTGCAATGGACAGTTTGTCCTCTGCGACACTGCACGGCTCCTTTACAAGTGCATCTTCCGGAATACTGGCTGCTGCAGACCCATCGGCCAGCGGTATGAGTGATGGAGGTGCAGGTGGTCCGACAGGCAAGGACATTCTGCTCACTGTCGTTGTAGATGAATCCGTGCATCATGAGGCGCTGCGAATTATTGAGGAATACGGTGGTCTTATTTAATTCAGTAATTAAGGAGGAATAAAGAAATGTCTTCTAATCGCAGAAAAGATAGAGTGTTAAAAAAATCCGAGAAGATCAGTGAGCTTGCTTCCGCAAAGAATGAGGATGTTGAATTCAGTAGTGCAGAGGCCGATCAAGAGGATATAGAAGCTCTTCGCCGCAGTGAGGCGGCAGATCAGCGGCAGACAAAAAAGCTGGACGATTACAGATATGAATAATGCATGAAAGCATCGGAGTCTCGGGTAGAGAGCTCCGATGCTTTTTTGTGTGCTTTTGCGCAGAGGAGCACTATATTTTCGTTGGAAAATGGAAATAACTGTGGAGAAAT
Organism: Paenibacillus urinalis; assembly: GCF_028747985.1. Lineage (NCBI taxonomy): Bacteria > Bacillati > Bacillota > Bacilli > Caryophanales > Paenibacillaceae > Paenibacillus > Paenibacillus urinalis. Next base: position 4,078,422 of record NZ_CP118108.1, on the reverse strand, counting down.
AAGGATGAGTGTACTCTCGTTCTTTGTGCTCGCTATTGTTTGTATAGTACAATAGAGGGTATGAATACAGGGGAGGAAGCAGCAAATTATGATATGGAATGAAATAACAATACATACAACGGAAATAGCGCAGGAGATGATCTCGAACTTCTTGCATGAAGCAGGTGCAGGCGGAGTAGCCATTGAAGAATCAGGCACGCTGGACAAGATCAGAACGACAAAGTATGGGGAATGGTATGAATACCCTCTAAATGATATTCCCAAGGGCGAAGCCATTATCCAAGGGTATTTTGCCGATACGACGGATATGAATGCCGTGATTGCTGAGATTGAGCCGAGAATCAAAGAGCTTGCGGATTATGGAATTGATGCAGGCAAGGCTGAGATTACCGTGAAGCAAGTGGATGAAGAGAGCTGGGCTACAGCGTGGAAGCAGTATTTTAAACCGCTTAGAGTATCTGAGACGCTTACGATCAAACCGTCCTGGGAAGAGTATACGCCCGAAAGCGCTGCGGAGAAATTAATTGAAATTGACCCTGGGATGGCATTTGGTACTGGAACGCATCCTACCACCTCTCTATGCCTTCGTACACTGGAAAAATATGTGCAAGGCGGAGAAGAGATCATTGATGTAGGAACAGGCTCGGGTATTCTGGCCATCGGCGCCATGAAGCTGGGGGCGAAGCACGTGCTTGCACTTGATCTCGATCCTGTGGCGGTGTCTAGCGCGAGAGAGAATAGTGCTCTAAATGGTCTATCTGATCACATTACGGTATACGAGAGTGACCTTCTGTCCATTTTGAACAAGCAGGATGGTTCCCTTGGTGTTACATTACCTGTTCATATCGTTGTCGCGAATATCTTGGCAGAGGTTATCCTTCTCTTCATTAATGATGTTTACGAAGCGCTTCAGCCGGGCGGCCTGTATATTGCTTCAGGCATCTGGAAGAACAAAGAAGAAGCTGTTCTTACCGCACTGCGGGAAGCAGACTTTGAGATTATTGATATTCAGCGCGACGAAGACTGGCTAGCGATTGTTTCGAGGAAATAAGGGATGAGTATGGATCAGTTTTTCTTTTATCCGCTAGAACAGCTGCCCTTTTTTATTCTGACGATTCTTATTGCGTTTACGGTGCATGAATTTGCTCATGCTTACTTTGCCAATAAATTCGGTGATCCTACAGCGAAAATGCTGGGGAGAATGACCTTGAATCCGGCGGTGCATTTCGATTTCTTCGGCTTGCTGCTGCTTGTAATCGCCGGCTTCGGCTGGGCAAGGCCGATTCCGGTGAACCGGGATAATTTTGACCGAAGACGGATGATGAGTGTGGTCGTCTCTGCGGCAGGGCCCGTGAGCAATTTGCTGCTTGCCGTGATCGGTACCATTATTTATGCGCTCTTGATCCAGTTCGGAGTCATGGATTCCATTGAGAATCAGCGTTTAGTGTTTGCCATCTCGACCTTCTTTTCTATTTTTAACGTAACGAACTTTTTCTTATTTTTCTTTAATCTCGTACCTTTGCCACCACTCGACGGATATCGAATTGTAGAGGAGCTTGTGCCGACACGTATTCGAATCAAGCTGCAGTCGCTGGAGCAATGGTCAATTCTTATATTTCTCATTATCGTCATTACGCCGCTGAACCGATGGACCATAACGCCTCTATATGAATTGTCGATGAGCTGGTATACAGGTATAGCCCAGATGGTGATGACCTTGTTTGGCGGGTAGTCAGCGACGATAAAAAGTTGTAAGATGTTATGTGGTTATTTTCTAGTTTTTGAGAATGATAGTTGGTTAAGCAGGGGGCCTAACGATCCATGCAGCGTTATTTTATTGAACAGGATCAATTCGACGGACAGACAGTCACCATTCAGGGAGATGATGCCCGTCATATTACCAAGGTGATGCGGGGCAAAGCCGGGGACAAGCTCATTGTGAGTGACGGAGTTTCCCGTGAAGCTATGGTCCAGATCACACACATAGAGGCTTCAGAGGTGCAGGCAGAGGTCGTGGAGTGGCTCCCTATGGACCACGAACCGCGAGTATCAGTCACCATTGCACAAAGCTTGCCGAAGGGCGACAAGATGGAGCTCGTTATTCAAAAATGTACGGAAATCGGTGCAGTCAGTTTTATCCCTTTCTTATCCGAACGGACCATCGTCCAATACGACGCTAAAAAAGAAGGGAAACGCCTGGAGCGCTGGCGCAAAATAGCGAAGGAAGCGGCTGAACAGAGCCACCGCAATCGCATCCCGGCCGTATACGAATCGAGGTCGTGGAAAGAGCTGCTTGCTTCTTTTGACAGCTATGATCTCGTCTGCTATTGCTATGAGAAAGAAGACGGCTTGCAGCTGAGAGATGTAATTAAGCCGTTAGCAGCCGGATTGTCTGCGGATGAGAGTGCCTCTGTACTTGTTGTTGTGGGTCCGGAAGGTGGATTTACGACAGGGGAGGTACAGGCGGCAGAGACCGCAGGAGCGAGATCCGTCGGTCTTGGCAAACGTATTCTTCGTGCCGAAACAGCAGGCATGGTCGCTTTGACTTGTATTTTATATGAAACTGATGAAATGGGAGGAATGTAATTATGCCATCCGTGGCGTTTTACACCTTGGGATGTAAAGTAAACTTCTACGATACTGAAGCCATTTGGCAGCAATTTAAAGAACAAGGATATGAGCAGGTGGACTTTGATTCACAGACGGCTGATGTGTACCTGATCAACACCTGTACCGTTACCAATACGGGAGACAAGAAGAGTCGTCAAATTATACGGCGTGCGGTTCGCAAGAATCCGGATGCGATCGTGGCAGTAACAGGCTGCTATGCACAGACTTCACCGGCAGAGATTATGGACATTCCTGGTGTCGATCTCGTTGTAGGTAATCAGGATCGGGACAAAATCATTCCTTTTGTCAATCAGATCAAAGAAACACGCGAGCCGGTAAATGCAGTACGAAATATTATGAAGAACCGTGTATTTGAAGAGATGGACGTACCCGATTTTGCCGATCGCACGCGTGCTTTTCTTAAAATCCAGGACGGGTGCAACAATTTCTGTACCTTCTGCATCATTCCATGGGCGCGCGGACTGTCTCGCAGCCGGGATTCAAGAAGCATTATTACGCAGGCGCATCAGCTGGTAGAAGCAGGGTACAAGGAGATTGTCCTGACAGGAATTCATACCGGCGGCTACGGTGATGATCTGGATAACTATGATTTGTCGAGTCTTCTGTGGGATCTGGATAAAGTGGATGGGCTGGAGAGAATCCGCATCAGCTCCATCGAAGCCAGCCAAATTGATGAGCGGATGCTGGATGTGTTGAACCGTTCCTCGAAGATGTGCCGTCACTTCCATATCCCGCTTCAAGCGGGAGACGATGCAGTTCTTAAGCGTATGCGCCGCAAGTATACGACTGAGCAGTTCTATAATAAAATGGGGCTGATTCGTCAAGCGATGCCGGATGTGGCCATTACAACCGATGTGATCGTCGGCTTCCCTGGAGAGACTCATGAGATGTATCGTAACGGCTATGACCTTATGAAGGCCATTAATTTCTCGGAAATGCATGTCTTCCCTTACTCCAAGCGGACAGGGACTCCCGCAGCACGCATGGAGGATCAGGTCGATGATCAAGTGAAGAACGAGCGTGTAACAGAGCTCTTGGCGTTGTCAGATCAAATGAAGCTCAGCTATGCTGAGAAATTTGTTGGACAAGTGCTGGAGGTTATACCGGAAGGAAGAGGAGACCTGGCAGAAGGTCATCTTCATGGGTATAGCGATAACTATATCCAGCTTGAATTTGAAGGTGCCGATCATCTCGTTGGTGAGGTGTGCCGTGTGAAGATGACGAAGGCCGGACTTCATTCAAGTGAAGGTCAGCTTGTTCGGGTTATGGAAAATGGGCCACAAAAAGCAGCCCTCTAAGTTAATACGGACAGCATTGGATCACGGAGACGAACAAGGATTTCGTTTTCTTTTGAAGGGCTATTGGATGAGGTTCCCTGAGGAAAGAATTCGGAATCCTTGTTGTTCAAGGAGAGGAGCTAAGTTTCAGATGGCAAGAAAAGAGATTTCCGCCGGCGGCGTCGTATTCCGGCATATGGGTGATGAGCTTCAGATTCAGCTTATTACGGACCGCTATGCTAGAATATCTCTTCCAAAAGGCAAGATGGAGCCGGGTGAAACGGTTGAACAAACGGCGCTTCGTGAAATTGAAGAGGAAACAGGACTTAAGGGAAGAATCGTTGCACCTGTGGACATTATAAAATATACCTATCATCATGCTGTACACGGCAAAGTAGATAAAGAAGTGCATTACTATCTGGTTGAAGCTGTGGGCGGGAAGCACAGAGCACAGATTGAGGAGATCAAAGCAGTTGCATGGTATGCTCCCCTTGAAGCATGGAGCAGACAGCAGCATCAAGGCTACGATAACAATGATCGAATACTGCAGAGAGCTCTGAGGCAGCTCGGTATTCAGGTTTAGCGCTAGGACTTAGGCTCCAGCCGTTTCCAAATCTTAAGGTAGCATAACGGGAGAGCCAGTAAGGAACAGACAATATTAAAAATCGTCTGCGCATGTGCGATTTGTGCGCCTGGTTCAGTCGTGAACAAGGCAGCTGCCTGGTAGAGTAGTGAGATCAGAGGAGCGAACAGCAGAGCTCCTGCAACATTCAGAATAATGTGGGACCATGCTACGAATTGACCTGCCTTGCTGCCTCCTATGGCGGCCATCCAAGCGGTAACACAGGTGCCGACATTGGAGCCGAGTACAATAGCAATTCCGACCTCGGGAGGCAGGGTGCCGGTGGCAGCAAGGCCGATGGCCATGCCGATAACGGCAGCACTGCTGTGCACGAGCGCAGTCAGGCATGCACCAGCAGCCATTCCCCACCATACACTGTGGCTGGCCTGCTGGACAAACCATGGGAATAACCCGCCTTGCTCTAGGGCGGGCCCGATTCGCTGCATCATGACGATACCGAGCATAACCATGGAGAATCCGGCTCCAGCGAGACTGATATATCCAGCTGTATGTACGGCATGGGAATGCCGGCTGTGTACGACCGATTTTAATTCGCCGAGGATGACACAGATGATCCAGCAGCTAATGAAGAAGAGCAGCATGGGTAATGCATACTTGCCAATCTTTAGACTGAGCAGCTCGGTCGTTACCGTAGTCCCGACATTGCTGCCCAGAATGATACCGAGGGTACGAGCATATCCAAGCAAATTTGCATTTACGAGGCCGATGGTCAGTACGGTGACCGCTGTGCTGCTCTGCAGCAGGGCGGTTATTCCTGTGCTGAAGAGCATGCCTTTTAACGGAGTTGCGGTGGCCCGGTCAAGCGAGCTTGATAGTAGCGGGCCGCTGAGCTTATAGAGTGAAGCCTCCATCAGCTTCATGCCTAGAAAGAATATGGTTAATCCATATAATAGAGGAAACACAATAGAATGTAACATGATATTACAAGGGCACCTTCTCTCTAATCATGACTTTGTCTACTGTCCATCTTATGTTTGTAGCAGGACAACCATGACTTTCTTGTGTGAGTGAGGGGTTACTTGATGATAAAAGGAGTTGTAGGCATTTTGGCATCGGTTATTCTTACAAAGAGCCGTAAAAAAAGAGTAGAGCAGGGGCATCCCTGGATCTACAAAAATGAAATTGAGTCGGTAGAGGCAAGTGCGGAGCCAGGACAATTGGTTGAGGTGAAGAATCATCAAGGCCGTTACTTGGCAACAGGGTATTATAATCCGGCATCCCAAATTACTGTACGGGTCGTTTCCTATGAACCGGTCACGACGATGGACAAGGCCTTCTTTGTCCGTAAATTTGATCAAGCGCTGCAGCATCGTGACCGCTTTGTTACCGGGGGTGATGCTTATCGTCTCATCTATGGAGAGGCAGATTATGTTCCCGGGCTTGTGGTGGATCGATTCGGTGACGTGCTTGTCGTTCAGATCCTGACTCTAGGTATGGATCTGTGCCGTGAGGCGATCGTCGAGGCTTTGGTCGAGGTTGTACAGCCGAAGGGCATCTATGAGCGAAGCGATGTCAGTGTAAGAGAGCTGGAGGGGCTTGAACAGGTCAAAGGTCTGCTCTATGGAGAATGCCCAAGACATGTAACCGTTACGGAGAACGGACTTAAGATAAAGGTTGATATCGAGCAGGGACAGAAGACCGGTTATTTCTTCGATCAACGGGAGAACCGCGCAGCCATTGAACCGCTGATGACAGGCTGGGGTGGCAGAAGTGGAATTACAATTCAAGAGGTAGAACAAGATGGGGTGAAGACCCTCGCTCCAATCAACAAGAGCGGTAAAGTCGTAACCTTCCCTTATTGGGACGGTGCAAATGTGCTTGAATGCTTCTCGCATACAGGCAGCTTTACACTGAATGCCTGCAAATTCGGAGCTAAGCGGGTAACCTGTCTTGATATTTCGGAGCATGCGATTGAAAGTGCCAGAGATAACGTGAAGCTGAATGGCTTTGAGGATCGTGTTGAATTTGTAGTTGATGACGCTTTTCAGTATTTAAGAAATCAGGTTAAAGGTTTGGAGGAGCGTGCTGCAAGGGCAAAAGCTGACAAAAAGGTAGATACGTCGCTTGCCATGACGGCAGGAGGTGGACGTACCTTTGATGTAGTCATCCTCGACCCTCCTGCTTTTGCCAAGACAAGAGGGGCAGTCAAAGGCGCGGTTCGGGGCTACAAGGATATCAATCTGCATGGCATGAAGCTCGTTAATGAAGGCGGCTATCTTGTAACAGCAAGCTGCTCCTACCATATGCGTCCCGATTTGTTCCTTGAAACGATTCAGGATGCAGCTGCCGATGCAGGCAAAATATTAAGACTTGTAGATTGGCGTGCTGCGGGTAAAGACCATCCTCAAATTTTGGGCGTAGAAGAGGGGCATTATTTAAAATTTGCTATCTTCGAGGTTCGATCGAAAACGCCATCCGGCATAAATTAATCATAGAAGAAGCATCCTTATTCTCTTTGTAGAAAGAGTGTTCGGATGCTTTTTTTTACTGTACGTATGTTGATGTAACGACGATAAATTGAAAGTTTGTAGGAACTTATGCATGTGCTTCGATTGGAAGAAATTTAGCATGGTTTGACTTACTAGAATTACCAAACGCATGTTCCTGTTGAGTGAGATATGTTATACTTGTGCTTAGACTTTATAAGGTTTTTGGTCTCTTTTAGTTAAATATTTAGGGTGCAAAAAGGCTGATAGCAAATACATACATGTCAGTATGCTGATGATGTAGTTTCAAATATAGCTTCGAATATAGAAAGGGAGGAATTCAATAAATGCCGCTTCATATGATGATTGGACGAGCCGGCAGTGGAAAAAGCACGGCCATTATGAATCAAATTACGGCTCAGCTGCATGAGAACCCTGCAGGAAATCCTATAATCCTTATCGTTCCGGAACAGGCTTCCTTCCAGGCAGAATCCGAAATGATTCGTTCTCAAGGCGTGAACGGCTCCGTCCGAGCCCAAGTGCTTGATTTTCGCAGGCTCAGCTTGAGAGTAATGCAGGAAACGGGAGGCTCGGCTCTTATTCCGATTCGGGCCGAAGGCAAGAAAATGCTGCTCTACAAAATTATGCAAAAGCGCAAGGATGAGCTTAAAATATTCTCTGCATCGGGTACACAAATGGGATTTGCCCATCAACTAAGTTCCCTGTATGCGGAAATGAAGCGATACGGAACTCAGGAACAATCTTTGAAGGAAGAGCTTGAGCGAGTAATGGAGGTGCCTTTCGCAGGTGCGATTCTGCATCACAAGATTCATGATATTTTAACCGTATACCGGGACTTCGAGGAAGAAGTATCCCGATTATACATGGATGAAGAAGATACACTGGACAAATTGGCAGAGCGAATCCCGTCCTCGGATTATGTGAAGCAGGCTGATGTTTGGATTGACGGCTTCCGCAGCTTTACTCCGCAGGAGCTCTCCGTTATCAGACAATTACTGCTGAATGCGAACTCCGTAACCATATCGCTGACTCTGGACAAGCCTTATGATGCGATGAATATGCCGAATGAAATGAACTTGTTCTACTCTGCAGGCATGTCTTACGTCAAACTGAAAGGAATCGCTGAAGATACAGCAATAGAATGTACTACAGATCACTTACCGACCGATCCCTCTCCCTCGCCTCGTTATGCAGCTTCGGCGCTTGCGCATCTGGAAGCAGGCTTCGAGGGCCGCCGCGTCCGTATGAAGGATGCAGGTCATGAAGGAATTCATGTTTTTGCGGCCGAGAACAGAAGAGCTGAGGTCGAAGGCGTCCTGCGAGAAATCAGACGATTGGCAAGAGAAGAAGGAGTTCGTTACCGGGATATGGCAGTCCTTGTCCGCAATCTCGGTGATTATGGGCATATCGTCGCACCCTTGTTCAAGGATTACGATGTTCCCTATTTCCTGGACGAGCGCAGAGATGAGCTGCATCATCCGCTTGCCGAGTTGATCAGGTCCGCTCTGGATGTCATCAATAGACGATGGAAGTATGAGGACGTATTCCGGGCGGTGAAGACGGATCTGCTGCTGCCTCTCGATGGGTCCGTTAGTCGATACGATATGGATATGCTGGAGAACTACGTGCTGGCATCCGGAATTTCCGGCTATAGATGGACAGACGGCAAGCCGTGGAAGGGAGTGCCGAGTTTGTCCCTCGAAGAAGATGGGCCAGCTGGTTCTGAGCTTAATCGCAGCCGGTTCCTGTACTTAATGGAGAAATGTCGTGAGACGATTGTATCCCCATTGTTTACCTTTGAGAAGAGGTTCAAAAAAGCGAAGACGGCCAAGGAGCAATGTATCGCTCTATTCAAGCTGCTAGAGGATGCAGACATCGCTCGTAAACTGGATGCACTGAGCAGCAAGGCGCTGGAGGAAGGAAGTCCTGAGCAGGCTCGGGAGCATCGGGGGATCTGGACCGCGGTTCTGGATTTGCTGGATCAAGTCGTGGAAATGATGGGCACCGAGCATTTGGATGCCGAGCTGTTTGCAGGAGTCATAGAGACAGGACTGGCTGAGCTGAAGCTGGGACTGATTCCTCCTGCACTGGATCAAGTGCTTGTCGGAAGTCTGGATCGATCTCGGACAGGTAAGGTCAGTCATGTATTTATTCTTGGTGCAACAGACGGTGTCATGCCGCAAATCCAGCAGGAGGAAGGAGTTCTAACGGCTTCGGAAAGATCCGTGCTTACGGAGTATGGCATGCAGCTAGGTCCTGACGTGACACGCAAAATGCTGGATGAACGCTTCTTAATCTATGCTGCGTTTACCCAAGCGAGCCACAGTCTATGGATCAGCTATCCTCTTGCAGATGAAGACGGCAAGTCCCTCCACCCTTCAGAAATGATTCGTCATTTGAAGCGGATGTTTCCTGGGCTGGAGGAGCGTCCGCTGCTCTCCCGGCCGGGACAAGCACCCGAATGGAAGGAGCAAGCAGGCTTCCTGCTTCGTCCCGACCTAACAATGTCCTATCTGATGGGTGAGCTTCGGGAATGGCGAAGAGGAAAGAACATCGAGGAGTCCTGGTGGGAGGTATATAACTGGTACCTCGCACATCCGGAAATGCAGGTTCGACTTGAACGAATGCTCGAATCTGTATTTTATAAGAACCGTACTCGCACGCTCACGAAGGAGACGAGCTTCAAGCTGTACGGAACACAGCTCAAGACCAGTGTATCTCGTATGGAACGGTTTGCCTTATGCCCTTTCTCTCATTTTGTCTCGTTCGGTCTGAAGCTGAAGGAGAGACAAGTGTATCGTCTTAAGGCCCCTGATATCGGACAGCTGTTTCATGCGGCACTCAGCAAAATGGCGATGAAGCTGAAGGAGCAGAACTTAAGCTGGGCGAACCTCAGCCGTGAGGAGTGCGTTTCCTATGCAGAGGAGACCGTGGATGTACTAGCACCTCAGCTGCAAGGTGAAATTTTGCTGAGTACACAGCGTTATGGATATATTTTTCGCAAGCTCAAAAATATCGTAAGCCGAGCTTCCATTATACTGGGTGAGCAGTCTAGAAGGGGCAGCTTTGAACCCTTGGCACTGGAGCTTGATTTTGGTCCGGACAAGCCGCTGCCCCCGCTGACATTTACATTAGATAATGGCGTTGTCATGCAAATTGTAGGCCGAATTGACCGGGTAGATGTAGCCGAAGGAGAAGATGGCGAAATTTTACTTCGGGTTATTGATTATAAATCCAGCCAGACCGATCTGAAGCTGCATGAGGTGTTTTACGGTCTGTCGCTGCAGATGCTCACATATCTGGATGTATTGCTGACTTACGCGGAGGAGTGGATCGGAACAGAGGCTCATCCTGCGGGCGTGCTCTATTTCCATGTGCATAATCCTCTCCTTCAATCTGCCAATGGCATGGGCTCCGAGCAAGCTGAACAGGAGCTGCTCAAGCGATTTAAGATGAAGGGATTATTGCTCGCGGATCGGGAAGTGATCGGGAAGATGGATACCTCTCTGGAGAAAGGATACTCTTCAATCCTTCCGGTCGCCGTAAAAACGGATGGTGGATTCTACAGCAGCTCGTCAGTTGCGACAGAGGAGCAGTGGGATATGCTGCTGAGCTCGGTACGCGGGACGATTCAAGATATCGGAACACGAATAACGAATGGAGATGTGTCGATATCTCCTTATCGCATGCAGCAGCAAAGTGCCTGTACGTTCTGTCCGTTGAAATCGGTATGCCAGTTTGATGAGAGCATGCCAGGCAGTGAGTACAATTTACTCAAGAGACCGGACAAGAAGCAGGCTTGGGATTTATTTAACAGGGAAGGAGGAGAACAAGCATATGAACATGATTCCTAAGCCGGAAGGAAGCTTCTGGAGCGACGACCAATGGAAGGCGATTGCTTCTTCTGGAGAAGACATGCTCGTGGCTGCGGCTGCGGGCTCAGGGAAGACCGCTGTACTGGTCGAGCGGATCATTCGTAAAATATCAGATCCTGAAGCAGGGTACAGCGTGGACAGGCTGCTCATTGCGACTTTTACCAAGGCAGCAGCTTCGGAGATGCGGGAGAGGATTCGTGAAGCACTGGAAGCAGCGCAGGAGCAGAGCCCAGGAAGCGAGCATCTAGCCAGACAGCTGACGCTGCTTGGCAGAGCTCCAATTACTACGCTTCATTCCTTCTGTATGGAGATCATTCGGCGATATTATCAGCTGATTCCTCTGGATCCCTCATTCCGAATTCTGAACGAATACGAAGCAGAGCTTATGCGTCAGGAGCTGCTGATGGAGCTGTTTGAAGAAAAGTACGGAGAGGAAAGCGAAGGAAGCGATTTTCGCAGGCTTGTGGATTGGTTCAGTGGAGAGCGCAGCGATGACGCCATGTATGGACTTGTCCAGAGGCTGTATGATTTTGCCCGCAGTCATTCATGGCCCGAACACTGGCTCTCCGAGATGGCAGCCGCATTTGAGGTGCAATCATTGGATGAGCTGAGCAATACGGAGTGGGTAGCAAGCATTATGAGAGATGCAGAGCTGGCTCTGGGCGGAGCATCAGATCAGCTCAAGCAGGCACTTGCTATTGCACAGGAGCCGGAGGGTCCGGCAGCTTATGCGGAGACCTTTACCGAGGATCTGGAGATGGTGGAGCGGCTGCTGAATCAGGTTCGGAGCGGATCATGGTCCGAACTGTATGATGTGTTCAACAGCGCAGCCTTTGGCAAGCTCAAATCGGTACGTAAAGGTCAGGCTGATCCGGGTCTTCAGGAGAGAGCGAAGGATCTGAGAGAATCGGTGAAGAAGACCGTGACGGAGCTGAAATCGGTCATGTTCGGCAGAACACCGGAGCAGTTTCTGATCGAGCTGTCGAAGATTGCACCACTGATGAAAAAGCTTGCCGAGATCGTCATCCTATTCGGAGAACGATTTACTCGAGAGAAGCAATCCAAAGGGGTCGTTGATTTCAGCGATTTGGAGCATTATGCGCTCCAGATCCTGCGTCATACCGATTCCACTCCTGAACAGTCGTATCCTTCGGATGCAGCAATAGAATACAGGCAGCAGTTTGACGAAGTACTCCTGGATGAATATCAGGATACCAATACGGTTCAGGAGGATATTGTGAGCCTCATCTCCCGTGAGCATCCCGGGAACAGGTTCATGGTTGGTGATGTCAAGCAGAGCATATACCGCTTCCGTCTAGCTGAGCCCGGCTTATTCCTGGACAAATACAGAAGGTATGACCATGACGGAGGCGGAGAAGGTCTGCGTATTGATCTGGCACGCAATTTTAGAAGCCGCAAGGAAGTCGTCGATGCGGTCAACATGCTGTTTAGACAGATTATGAATGCCGGTGTGGCAGAGATTGAATACGATGACGCTGCCGCACTGACCTTTGGTGCCTCATTCCCAGAGACATCCGAATCGTTAGAAGAAGAGTATACACCGGAGCTTGTACTCATTGATCGTGCCGGAACAGGCTCTCTGGAAGAGGCCGAGACGATAGAAAGCGATACAGCAGATGCCTCGTCTGAGCAAGTTGAACAGCTGGAGATGGAAACGGCGGAGCTGGAGGCGTCCTATATAGCGGCCCGCATTCACCAGATGGTCGGCAATACGGGAGAAGCAGCGCAAATCTATGACAAGCATACCAAACTCATGAGACCGGCGAAGTATGGAGATATCGTTATTTTGCTTCGATCAGCCAGAATATGGACGCCTCTGATGATGGAGGTGCTGAAACGGGAAGGAATACCGGTTACCGGTGATCAGAGCAAGGGATTTTTTGAAGCTACGGAAGTAGAAATTATGCTGTCTCTTCTGCAAATTGTGGATAATCCCCAGCAGGATATTCCGCTGGCTTCGGTGCTTCGGTCTCCAATTGTAGGGCTGGATGAAGAGGAGCTTGCTCTGGTTCGTCTGTCTGGCAAAAATATATCGTTCTATGATGCGATGATGAAGACCATTGCAGACGCAGGAAATTCAGGTGTAGCTCAGGCGAACGATAATACGATAACCGAGATTCGCGAGAACAGTGAACGACAGACAGCACAGCTGGAAATGGAATTCGCTCTCAGAGAGGCTGGTGCAGCGACAGAGGCGATAGATATTTCAGTAGATCGTAAGGAAGATCGTGCAGATGGATTTATTGAAGAACCGTCAACAGAACGATTCGTAAATGAACAGGCAGCTGCGCTGCTGGATACAACGAAAGCTGGGGAAGAGGCTGAAGATAGTCCTCCTCTGCATGAACGTACGCCTGCAGCTGGTGTCGCGCTAGTAGACAAGCTTCGGGAATTTAGCGAATCGCTTGAGCAATGGAGGAATGATGCACGTAATGGGAGCTTGAGTGAGCTGATCTGGCGGATTTATCAGGACACGGGTTATCTGGACTGGGTCGTGGGTCTGCCTGGCGGGATGCAGCGCAGCCGCAATCTGCAGGCACTGTATGACCGGGCCAAGCAGTACGAGAGCTCGACTTCCAATCGGGGCCTATTTCGGTTTCTCACGTTCGTTGCCAGACTGAAGGACCACGGCGGTGATCTCGGTACAGTCAGTGGATCAGGGGATACAGAGCAAGCAGTTCGCATTATGACGATCCATCGAAGCAAAGGCCTCGAGTTTCCGATCGTTTTTGTAGCAGGAATGTCCAAAATGTTCAATCAGCAAGATCTGAACTCTCCATTCATGATGCATAAGGAACTGGGCTTTGGTCCGAGATTCATTGATGAGGATAATCGGGTCGGCTATCCAACGCTCGCTAATCTGGCGATCCGGAGGCGTGCACATGCTGAGCTGCTGGCCGAGGAGATGCGGGTGCTGTACGTGGCGCTCACTCGTCCTAAGGAAAAGATGATTCTGATCGGAACAGTCAAGGATGCAGCTGCCCGGGCACTTGCCTGGTCGCAGATCAAGGATCTGCCAACGATGCTCCTGCCGGAAACTCTTCTTGCTTCGGGAAGAAGCTATATGGACTGGGTAGGTCCGGCATTGTTCCGTCATCCGGACGGGAAGCCGCTTCGGGACATGGCTGGGATGGAGAATATGGAGAATATGCCACATCGGATCTTCGGCGAGGATGCAGCGCATTGGATCGTTTCCATTGTGCCCAGCCAATCGGTTCAAGGCTTAGCCAGTGGAGTGCTGCCTGATGAAGAAGGAATCGATGAGGAGCGGATGCTTCGCACAGCCGCACTTTTGGAGCGCAGACCTGTGTTGACTAAGCTGGAGGAGAAGGAAGACACAGCTCAGATGATCGATCATGCTCTCTCCTGGACGTATCCATACATGGCAGCAGCGAGGACTCCGGCCAGTACTTCTGTTACCGAGATGAAGGCACTTCTGGCATCACAGGACCGCCCTTCATTGGAGTGGATGGACGAGCTGGAGCTCCATGGTGCTCGCGCGGAGTCCAGAGAGACACTCCATCTGCGGCGGCCGAAATTTATGAGCGAGGCTTTGCTCACACCAACCGAAAGAGGTACGGTCTATCACACGATTATGCAACACATGCCGATGATCTCAGAAATGAATCTTGATCTGATTAAGGAGACCATCGGAAGGTTGATAGAGATCAATATTTTGCTGCCCCATCAAGCAGAAGCCGTTGAGCCGGAACAAATATTCAGGTTCTACGAGAGTGAGCCTGGACAACAGCTGACAAGAGCGGCATGGATTAGAAGAGAGATGCCGTTCAGCTACGGGCTTCCGGCAGATGAGACAGATGAAGGTCTATTCATGCCTTCCTCTCATGAGGAGGCTTCAAGGCTGCAGAGTGAGCTAGGTCAAGAGACGGTTCTGATCCGCGGTATTGTGGATTGCTTGTATGAGGTGGATGGCAAACGTGTGCTGCTGGATTATAAGACAGACAAGGTGCTCGAGCATAAGGGCGGTGTTGCCCAGCTGGCGCATGGCTACCGATTCCAGCTTGATCTCTATGCACGAGCGTTAAAGGATATTTTAGATTATGAAATTGATGAAAAATGGCTTTATTTCTTTGATGCGGATACGGCAGTGAAGCTCTAGAAATGCGGCGTAAAGGAGTGAGAGAGACAATATGCGGATATTGCATACGGGGGATTGGCATTTCGGTAAGACGCTGGAAGGCAGAAGCAGGCTTAAAGAGCAGGAAGCATTTGTGGACGAGCTGGTTACTCTTGCGGATGAGGAACAGGCAGACGTCATCCTAATGGCAGGTGATGTATATGATTCCGTCAATCCGCCTGCGGCGGCAGAGCAGCTCTTCTACGACGCCTGTGCCCGTCTTACGTCAGGAGGAAGACCTCTTGTGGTCATCGCAGGGAACCACGATCAGCCGGAGCGTGTCGCTTCGGTCTCTCCTCTAGTAAACAATCGAGGCATTACTCTGGTTGGGATGCCAACCTCCGAGATTATAACGGTTAATGCCGCGCGAACGGGGGAAGTCGCAAGAGTCGCGGCACTTCCTTATCCTTCGGAGTCGAGGCTAAACGAGCTGCTCACAGATGACGCTGAAGAGCAGGGAATGCGTAAGGCATATAGTGAACGCGTCGGTGAGCTGATGCGGCATCTGGGCAGTTCTTTTCGGCAGGATACTGTTAATTTAGCGATGAGCCACATCTATGTCCTTGGCGGTCTTGAATCCGACTCCGAAAGACCTATTCAGGTAGGCGGTGCGTACACGGTGGATCCTTCGGCACTGGCCATAGGCGCACAATATACTGCGCTCGGACACCTGCATAGGCCGCAAATGGTCAAAGGTGAAGGGATGATGCGTTACAGCGGATCTCCACTTGCGTACAGCTTCTCCGAATCCGGACAGACCAAATCGGTTGTTATGGTTGATGTTGCACCCGGAGGTATACCTGCAGCAAGTGAGGTATATCTGAGCAGCGGCAAGCCGCTTGTACGGTGGAAGGCTCAGGAAGGTCTCGCTCAGGTATATCATTGGCTGGAAGAGGGCAGAGACGCAAATGCCTATATTGATCTGGAGATTTCGCTGAGTGAGGCGATGTCTCTCGGAGAGATTCAGAAGCTTCGCAAGGCCCGTGAGGGGATTATTCACATCCGTCCGGTATACCCCGAAATGCTGACAGAGGAGCTGCGTTCAGTTCGTTCCGAGCTGCCTGTGCATGAGGTGTTCCGCCGATTTTACCAGCGGCAAACCGGGGGGGCCGTGCCCGATGACAGTCTGGTTCGACTATTCCTTGAACTGGTCCATGAGGAGGAGTCGTCAGCAGAAGGGGAAGAGGGTGCCGTGTTATGAGACCTGTCAAATTGAAGCTGTCTGGTTTGCAGAGCTATCGTGAAGTGCAGGAAATTGACTTTAGAACATTGACAGAAACGGGGCTGTTCGGCATATTCGGTCCGACGGGAAGCGGTAAATCCACCATTCTTGATGCGATCACCCTTGCGATGTACGGTAAAGTGGAACGGGCGGTGAACGGAACACAGGGAATTATGAATCAGGCGGAGGACACACTATTTGTCTCCTTCAGTTTTGAACTGCAGTCTGAGAAGGGCATACAGCATTTCCGTGTAGAACGAAGGTTCAAGCGGACGGGGGACGTCTCGATCAGCAATACCGTGAGCCGTTTTGTTGCTGTTACGGAGGAAGGCGAGGAAGTACTGGCAGATAAGCTTGCGGAGGTCAATCGAGCGGTAGAAGAGATGATTGGGCTGAAAATGGATGATTTTACACGGGCTGTAGTTCTTCCTCAGGGCAAGTTTGCAGAATTTCTATCCCTTAAAGGAGCGGAGCGCAGGCAAATGCTGCAGCGCCTGTTTCATCTGGAGAAGTATGGAGATCAGCTTGCGATCAAGCTGAGCCGCAAGGTAAAAGAGAATGACAGTGCACGAAAAACGCTTGAAGCGGAGCAGCAAGGACTGGGTCTTGCAAGCAGGGAGGCGGTGGAAGAGGCGGAGCGCAGGCTCAGCGAATCTGTACTCCTGGCCGAGAATGCCCGCAAACAGCTGGAAGAGCTGACCACAGCGACTGAAGGTATGGGCAAAGTAAGAGAGCAAATGCTGGAGCGCACTAAATATCGGCAGCTTCTTGATGGGATGTCTCAGCAGGAGGCTCATATTACAGAGCTTGAGAAACAGCTTGATCTGTCTTCCAAAGCCTCAGTGCTTATTCCCATCCTGGAGGAGCTTGAGAAGACACAGGCCGAATCGGTTAAACGTCAAGCAGCTGCGGAGGCAGCCAAGTTGCAGCTTGACCAGTGTGAGCAGGCTGTCTTGGAATGTTCGAACGCAGAGGAGCAGGCAGCGAGGGACTTGGCTGAAGAAGAGCCCAAGCTGCTGGTTCGACTGGAGCAGCTTGAACAAGCACAGGAGCTGGAGCGGGAAACAGACGCGGCCAAGAAATTATTGGCACAGCTTGAGCAGCAGAGAAATGCAGAGGAAGCATTATATGAACAGACCCGTCAGGCATTTGTAAAAGAGCAGGACCTTCATACACGTGGACAGCAGAGACGAAAGGAACTGCAGGACGGACTTGCCTCCTGTGAAGTGAAAGCACAGGAGAGAAAGGAAGTATTAGGGGCCGTATCCGCGAAGCATAAGCTCGATACGGCTGCCGAGAGGCTGAATGAATCGCGTGCGCAGGGACAGCAGGCTGACCATAAGCTGACCACCGCAAAAGATGAGCTGGAACAGACGGCTGCTGAGGAAGTGAGGCTTGCTGAAGAGCAAGCACAGCTGACTATTCAGCTGCGTGAGACTCAAGAAGCGCTTGCTCTAAGCGGGCAACAGCTTGATTGGGATGTTGAGGAGCTCGGTAAGCTTGAAGAACGACTGCGAAATGAACTGAAGGAGAATGAGCGGAGAAATCTGTCCGCCCGTCTGGCAGCTGAACTGACGGATGGCGTGCCGTGCTCGGTCTGCGGTTCGGTCCATCACCCGAACCCGCAGGAGCTTGTTCACGAGCCGGGAGATGCTCGTGAAGAGGACCTCGCGCAGCTGCGCGCCATCTCGGCTGAGCTCTACGAGCTCCGCCTCGGCCTGCGCCAGCAGCTGCATGAGCTGCGCGGACTCCTCGCGCAGCTAGACCCCGGGACCGCGGACATGGACGCGGTCCCTGCCCCGCAGGCGGAAGCCGCGCCTGCGGCAGAGATCGCCGCAGCGGAGCTTGCTGCTGCGGCGCCGGAGGCGGTGGTGCGCGGCTATGCTGCACGCACCCGCACTTACCGCGAGGCGGCGGATCACTTCGCCGCCTCCCTGACCGCGCTGCGCACAGAAGCCGCGCAGCAGGAGACGCGCGCTGCCACGGCACGGCAGCGCAAATGGCTGGCGCAAGCGGCATATGACGCTTGCATCAGCCAGCAGGCGGAGGCAGCAGCACGCATCGAGCTGCACACCGCCGAATACGAGGCCATTCGCGCAGATTGGGCGCGTGAATGGCCTGGCATCGCACCAGAGGAAGCGATAGAGAGGTATGAATTGCTTCAGGAGAGGGATGCTGCCGCAGAGGAGATCAAGCTCAGACTGGATAAGAGTGTCTCCTTCCTTGAAGAGAAGGCATCTGCCATGAACGAGCTTCAGCAGCAGCTGGCCTCCATTGACAAACGGCGCGCGCAGCTCGAGGCCGAATGGCAGGGCAAGAAGGAGCTGCTCACCGAACGGGAAACGCGTCTCCGCCATTTAGTGCAGGAGGAACGCGCAGAGTCCCTTCTTAAGGCAGCGGCAGCAAGGCTGACTGCCATACGCGAGGCTGCCAAATCCGCCAAATCCGCGCTTGTCACAGCAGAGCTTAAGAAGCAGGATGCGATGAAGCAGGCGGTCATGTCCCGACAGGCAGCAGACTCCGTTCAGGAGCAGCTGGCAGTTGTTTCAGGGAGGTACGAAACGGAGCTTGGCCGTTCGCCATTTACAGTAGACAGGGACGTAAGATCAGCTTACATGTTGCTGGAGACGGTTCAAAAAACTGAAGCTGCCGTTCAGGAATTCCGTGAACGGGAGAAAGAATTGACCTTACGACTGAAGGATCTTGAGCATAAGCTGCAAGGTGCCATGCTGACAGAAGAAGAGTGGCTGTCCATGAGTGAGCAGCTTCGCTTTGCCAAAGCTCAAGATGAAGAAGCGATGCGAGTAAAAGCCAGGGCAGAGCGGGATCTTGAGGATATTACTCGTCGTCATACGCGCTGGATGGAGCTTGAAGAAGGGCGTAGTGAGCTGGATCAGTACGGCGAGCAGCTGTCCAAGCTGCAATCGGTATTCCGGGGGAATACTTTCGTGGAATATGTTGCCGAGGAACAGCTGATACAGGTCAGCAGAGATGCGTCCGCAAGGCTGCGCTATTTGACCAAACAGCGTTATGCGCTTGAAGTGGATTCAGGCGGCGGCTTCGTCATTGTGGATGATGCCAATGGCGGTGTGAAGCGTCCGGTCTCCACCTTGTCTGGAGGAGAGACGTTCCTGACCGCTCTATCTTTAGCTCTTGCACTGTCCGCACAGATCCAGCTTCGCGGACAATATCCGCTCCAATTCTTTTTCCTCGATGAAGGATTTGGAACGTTGGACTCCGAGCTGCTCGATACGGTGATTACCTCTCTTGAGAAGCTTCATAATGATCAGCTTGCGGTCGGCGTTATCAGCCACGTCCCTGAGCTTCGGGCAAGACTAGCCAGGAAGCTGATTGTGATTCCGGCAGAAGAGGCATGCAGCGGCTCCAAAGTGGCTATTGAACAGCTGTAATCTGACCATCATGGGTTAAGCATGAATTAATGGATGTAAAATGTCTATTCTTCTCCTTAAACAGTGGCAACTCGCCCAGCTCTGAATATGTTATGGGTAAGAGTCCATTGTTTATAAGGAGGAGTGTTAGTCTCATGGAGAAACAAGACAAGAAGAAAATGTGTTCCGATCATCTATATCGTTATGTGTCGGTGTGGATGGAGGATGGAACTGTGCATGACGGCATCGTGGAAAGTGTGGACGAAGAAAATGTATATTTGGCCGTGCCGATGACTTGTGATACTTATCAGCAAGCACCTGCTCACGGAATGCATGCGTATTGTGGATGTATGCCTTCCCCGTGCGGTGATTACAGAGGATTTTTTCCATACGGTGGTGGATATGGTTACGGCAGACGCCGCCGCTTCAATCGGCTGATCCTTCCACTATTTGCACTGACTGCTATTTCTTTACTGCCTTATTACTAAAAGCTCTCATCATTTGCTACAGCTTGTATACAGACAAAGAGCCCTCTGCTTATGCAGGGGGTTTTTCTATTCATGAAGACGCGTTGATGACGGACTCGAATTGGGACGGTTTGTGCTTCTCTCAATTCTTGAAACGAGAGGCACGAACTTGTATGATAAACTTGTCTATTAGATAGAATGAACTAATGAGTCCTTGCACTATGCCCTAAGCTCGGCTCAATATCGAGTGTTAATGGACAATTCGATAGTTCATTCTAACTTGCATACATATGGCTGTACCTAGATTGAAATGACCCGCTCAGCTAGATGACAGGTGGTGAGATCCGCTGCAATTGGTACGGCTTTATACCGTTCAAGCCTGTGGGTTATATAAGTCCACATTACTTGTACTTGTGGTTAACGGGCTTTCTCATCGTCCAATTCAAAATTATAGATGGAGGTAACTATTATGGACTGTTTATTTTGCAAAATCGTTGAAGGCACAATTCCGTCAAATAAAGTACTGGAGAATGAGCAGGTAGTTGTATTCCACGACATCCAGCCTGCAGCACCGACACATGTGCTTGTCATTCCGAAGAAGCATATCGCTTCCATGAATGAGGTGGAAGGGGAAGACTTTGCTCTGATCGGAGAGATCCACAAAGCAGCTCAAGAAGCGGCAAAGCAGCTGGGCATTGCGGAATCAGGTTATCGCCTGATCAACAACTGCGGCCAGGATGGTGAGCAGACCGTTCATCATCTGCATTATCATGTGCTTGGCGGTGCACGTCTCGGGGCGCTTACAGGTATTTCTAAATCACACAGCTAATTCTAACGTGGATTTGAAGGATTTGATTATTCCTGAATCTAGACTTAATGTAGATATATAGATGCAAATCGACATTGTTTGTCTATATATAGTCTTGAAACCATTGTTTTAATCCATCGAGAAATGGCCTCATTAAGCCAAAAAAACTACTTTTTCAGCGTGTATTCTTATAGAGGTTGACACACTAACGAATTTTCACCTATAATTAAGTTTGATGAACCGTGTTATATGCTCTTGGACGGTCTGGTCGGAGGGAGGGAAAACTGGTGTCTGAAACTAAAGTTCGCAAAAACGAGACAATTGATGCTGCACTTCGTCGCTTTAAACGTTCCATCGCTAAAGATGGTGTTTTAGCTGAGGTGAAGAAACGCAAGCATTATGAAAAGCCAAGCGTAAAGCGCAAGAAAAAGTCCGAGGCTGCTCGTAAGAGAAAGTTTTAGGAGGAATTAGAACAACATGAATCTTAGCGAACGATTGAACGAAGATATGAAGCAAGCGATGAAGAGTCAGGACAAGTTCACACTCTCCACCATTCGATTGGTTCGTTCGACGATTAAGAATCTTGAAATAGATTTGAAAAGAACTTTGGATGACAACGAAGTGCTTGATATCCTCAGTCGTGAAATCAAACAGCGCAAAGATGCCCTCCAAGAATTTGATAAAGCGGGTCGCACAGAACTTGCGGAGAATGCCAAAGCGGAAATTGATATAATCAGCAAGTATCTACCCTCACAGCTTACCGAAGAAGAAATTAAAGTCATTGTACAGCAGACCATCCAGGAAACCGGTGCTTCTTCGAAAGCCGAGATGGGTAAAGTGATGTCAGCCCTTTTGCCTAAGGTTAAAGGCAAAGCGGATGGCAAGCTGGTGAGCCAAGCAGTTCAACAATTTCTGCAATAACATAACCGTAAACACTCCCTGTTTCAGGGAGTGTTTTTTCTTTTTTTGAAACGTAACACTTGCATGAAGCGTAATATACGACATATGGTGACATTATAGACTTATACAGGAGGGAGGTTATAAATTTGGCAGTCACTTTGAAAAAGTGGAATTTCTCTGTTGTCATGATGGCTGTTGTATTGCTTGCTATGTTTTCCGCTCTATTCTTGGCTCCAACTGCACAGGCTGCGAAATCGGGAGCCGTGTATGTGATACCGGTTGATCAGCCTATTGAACGCGGGCTCCACAAGTTTATGGAACGTGGGTTCAAGGAAGCTGGGGAGATGGAGGCAGGTCTTATTGTACTGCAGATTAATACGCCGGGCGGATTGGTTCAGACGACGAAAGAGATCGGTGATATGATTCAGAACAGCAGTATCCCGGTGGCGGCTTTTATACATGGTGATGCGGCATCGGCAGGCAGCTATATTGCATTAACGGCGGATCATATCGCAATGTCACCTGGCAGCACAATCGGTGCAGCAGCACTTGTGGATGCCAGCAATAACTATATCGAGGATCCGAAAGCAGTCGCTACATGGAAGGCTAATATGCAGGCAGCTGCGGAGAAGAACGATCGGAACGGAGAAATCGCACAAGGCATGACAGACCTTAACATGGTCGTTGAAATGCCGGAGATTAACAAGACGAAGCAGCAAGGACAGGTTATTTCTCTGACCGCAAATGAGGCACTTAAGGTAGGATATGCAGATAAGATTGCTTCGACCCCTGCTGAGGTTGCTGCATGGCTTGAATATTCCTCGGATAATCTATTTGTAATGGAGCAGACCACGTTTGAGAAGATATCTACTTTCCTTACACATCCGGTGGTATCGACCATTCTGTTGTTCCTCGGTATCGCGGGTATACTGATCGAATTGTTTGTTCCTGGATTCGGTGTTCCAGGTATTGTGGGCGTTATTAGCTTTGCACTGTACTTCGGAGGCAGCTACGTAGCGGGCATCGGTGGATCGGAGACCTGGTTCCTCTTTATCATCGGTCTGGCATTGCTCATCGCTGAATTGTTTGTTCCAAGCTTCGGTATCCTGGGCATATTAGGCTCTGTAAGCTTGATTGCAGGTGTCGTTCGAGCCGCGTACGATACGGGTACGGCTTTGTTCTCCCTTGGGATTGCTGCAGCGGCCGCGATAGCGGTTGTTATTATTGTCGCAATTATATTCAAGGAACGCGGGATATGGAACCGATTTATTCTCAGAGACAGCATGACAGCAGAGCAAGGCTACTCTTCTATTCGGACTAGAGAAGATTTGATCGGCAAGAACGGAATAAGTTTGACAACACTTCGTCCTGCCGGCACAGCTGTCATTGATGGGGAGAATGTAGATGTGGTCACTGAAGGCAGCTTTATTGCAGCGAATGAACAGATAACCGTTCACAAAGTAGAAGGAACAAGGGTTGTCGTTAAGCGCATAAACCTTTAATTATGGGGCCGCCTTGATAACCATGCAAAAGGTAATATAGTAAAGTCAAAAATAATATGTTTGTGGAGGAATTTAATCAATGATGGATTCAGGTATCGTACCTATTCTTCTGATCGCGGTTGTCGTGATCATCGTTCTGAGTGTATTCTTCAGCTTCTTCCCGGTTATGCTCTGGATTTCGGCTCTTGCATCCGGCGTTCGTATCAGTATTATCACGCTTGTAGCCATGAGACTTAGACGGGTAACGCCGAGCCGGATCGTAAATCCAATGATTAAGGCAACCAAAGCGGGTCTGGGACTCAATATTAATCAGCTGGAGAGCCATTACTTGGCCGGAGGTAACGTAGACCGTGTCGTGAACTCCCTTATTGCTGCTCAGCGTGCGAACATTCCGCTAGAATTTGAACGTGCTGCAGCGATTGACCTTGCAGGACGTGACGTTCTGCAGGCGGTTCAAATGAGCGTTAACCCGCGTGTTATCGAGACACCGGTCGTTTCTGCCGTAGCAAAAGACGGGATCGAAGTGAAGGTTAAAGCACGTGTTACCGTTCGTGCGAACATTGACAGACTCGTCGGTGGTGCGGGTGAAGAAACAATTATCGCCCGTGTAGGGGAAGGGATCGTAAGTACGAATGGTTCCTCAGACTCTCACAAAGATGTGCTGGAGCATCCGGACCGGATCTCTCGTACTGTGCTTGAAAAAGGACTTGATGCGGGTACTGCGTTCGAGATCCTATCTATCGATATTGCTGATGTCAGCGTAGGAAATAACATTGGTGCGGATCTGCAAACGGAGCAAGCTGAGGCTGACAAGCGGATTGCCCAGGCAAAAGCAGAAGAGCGTCGTGCCATGGCCGTTGCTCAAGAGCAAGAGATGAAGGCTCGCGTCGTAGAGATGAGAGCGCGCGTTGTTGAATCCGAGTCTCAAGTACCGCTTGCGATGGCTGAGGCTTTCCGTAATGGCCAGATCGGTGTAATGGATTATATGAACTACCGCAACATTGAAGCAGATACTCAAATGCGCGGCTCCATCGCAAGACCTGAGGATCGCCAGGGAGATAACGACGAATCAAACCCTAATAAATAAGGTGGTGGATGTAAATGAACCTTATCGAATGGGTGATGAATAACTTCATTTTTGTGCTGGGTGCTATATTCGCATTGGTATCCTTTATAGGAAAGAGTAAGAAGCCGAATGACGAACAGCATCCTTCTCAGAGGGCTCCACGTCCCCATCCTGCTCAGGACACTCGTCAGCAGCAACATCAGTCTGATTCCAGGTATGAGGAAGACGATGAAGAAGATGAGGATGAGGCTTACGAGGATGATTCGTCTCCTTATTCCAATCAGCCTCAGCCTGCATATGCTGCAGCTCAGAATGAGGCGCTTGAGAGTAAGCTGCGAGAGCTTGAAGTCGAGAAGATGCGTATGGAGCGTGCCAGGCTGAAGCTGGAGCATAAGGCTCAGCGTCAGTCTCAGCGTCAGGGTGCCTCCAGGACGCAGGCTGCTGCGCCGGCAACAGAGTCTAATAAGAACGATGCCCCTTTAAGCTCAGATGAGATCCGTAAAGGAATCATATGGGCAGAGATCTTAGGGCCGCCGCGTGCTAAGCAGTCCTTTACGAGGCAGCGGAAATAAGGCAGATTAAGCCGTTTTTTCTCTTATGAGAAAAGACGGCTTTTTTGTGTTTCGATGCTTTCATAAAACAGAAATTCACTGCATATGGTTTAGAGTACAGGAAGGGGGAAGACCAGCCCAATGACCCGAATCAGCCGCAATTTGCGCAAATGGACCAGCGAAGTACTCGATTTGCCGCAGGATGTTCTTTTTGATACGCCCAGGCTAACCCTGATTGGAAGTAATCAGCTATACATAGAGAATCATCGCGGTGTGGTTCACTTCTCTGAAGAACGGCTCGTGCTGGATTTATCAAGCGGGAGGCTTGAGATCAGCGGGAATAATCTGTTGATTCGCACCATTCTCCCGGAAGAAGTAGCAGTGGAAGGGCGAATTACGAATATACAGTACCTGGGAACGGGGGATGAAAAATGAAGACGCCGAGTCTAGCTAACTTAAGAGGAAGTGTTCATATTGTTCTCCTGGGTGGAGACCTTGAAGCGATGATTAACCAGATGGCTGTCAGAGGTCTTCAGGTTTGGGAGATTCGTTCGATAGGTGAGAGCAGCGCCAGCATGAATATTCTACTTCGGGATTTCTTTAAGCTGCGCCCGCTTTTACGGCGGACAGGCTGCCGTGTTCGTGTGAAGAAGCGTATCGGCTTTCCTTTTTTCCTGGCTCGATTACTTAGAAGAAAGATGTTTGTTGCGGGGGCCTTTCTGTTCTTTGCCATCTTGTTCTCGATGTCATCGCTTGTATGGGATGTAGAGGTGAAGGGGAATGTGAAAATAACGGAGGAAGAGATTCTGGCTGCAGCCAAACAAGAGGGGCTGTATCCGTTTCAGTGGTCCTTTCGGCTCCCGACGCAGGACAAGCTGGCTAGAGATCTGATCAAGCAGCTGCCGGCTGCGGCATGGATCGGAGTGGACCGGGAAGGGACCAAATTCACCATACAAGTTGTCGAGGCAGACGAGCCTGAGAAGCAGCCCTTGTTAAGTCCCAGGCATATTGTGAGCAAAGCAGATGCGGTAATTACAGAAATTTATGCTGAGCAGGGTCGGCCTGTAGTACAGAAGAATACACGTGTTAAAAAAGGGGCTGTTCTCATCTCCGGCATTCTGGGTGACGAAGAGAACAGTGAATTGGTTGTAGCCAAAGGTGATGTGAAGGGACTCGTATGGCACGAATATAACATTGAGGTACCGCTCGTTCAGAAGCAGGTCACTTATTCAGGTGAATCCAAGGAGCGGAGATATATCGTCATTGGCGACTGGGCGATTCAGTATTGGGGGTATGATAAAACCCCGTACAGTAAATACGAGACGATCACGGATGTTGAGGCGCTTACGTGGAGGTCGTTCAAGCTGCCGATTGGCTGGATGACGGAGACCGACAGGGAGACGAATTATAGAGAGCTTACTCCGAGTGAGGAAGAGGCTAAACAATATGGAATCACAGCGGCAAAAAACGATATTTTAGCGAAAAATGGGAAAGGAACGAAGGTGATAAGCGAAAAAATTTTGCATGAGAAGAAAGAGAATGGTAAAGTTTATATGAAAGTGCTTTTCGAAGTAGAAGAAAGTATAGCGGAAGAGCTTCCGCTCGTTCATAACCCAAGTCCAAGTCAAGGAGAATGAGGCTATTTGTCAGTAAATAATTACAGCATTCGAATCTCGCTTCAGAACGCGGGAGAAGGGCAGTCGTTATTTGGACCACAGGACGCTTTTCTTAAGATGATGGAATCGCAGATTCCGGCGACTGTCGACTCCCGGGAAGCAGAAATAACAATTAGAGGCAAGGAACAAGAAGTAGAGATCATGGGACAGCTGTTTGAGGTGCTGCTTGCGTTGATCCGGAATGGCCACATCTTATCCGAAAGAGATGTCCAGTACGCCATTGAACTTGCTAAGGATATGCGGGCAGATCAGCTTCTTGATCTATTTAAAGGTGAGATTACGAATACATATCGCGGCAAGCCGATTCGAGTAAAGACGATTGGCCAGAAGCATTATGTAACGACGATCAAAAAACGTGATATCGTGTTCGGCATTGGCCCGGCAGGTACAGGTAAAACGTATCTTGCTGTTGTTCTAGCGGTTGCAGCGCTGAAGGAAGGCTCTGTCAAAAGGATTGTGCTGACGCGTCCTGCCGTGGAGGCGGGCGAGAACCTCGGCTTCCTGCCAGGTGATCTGCAGGAGAAGGTGGATCCTTACCTTAGACCCTTGTACGATGCTTTGTATGACGTTATGGGACCCGATCAGACAGCCAAAGCGCTTGAACGCGGATTGATCGAGATCGCTCCGCTTGCTTACATGCGTGGACGAACACTTGATGATTCATTCATTATTCTCGATGAGGCGCAGAATACAACGCCGGAACAGATGAAGATGTTTTTGACACGGCTTGGTTTTGGATCAAAGATGGTCATTACTGGTGATGTGACGCAAATCGACCTTCCCCGCGGGAAAAAATCAGGACTCATTGATGCTAAGGCAATTCTCGAAGGTGTAGAAGAGATCGGTTTTGTCTATTTTACTGAGCAGGATGTCGTGCGGCACACACTTGTACAAAAAATTATTACTGCATATGACCGAGCCGCCGAAAATCAAGAATAGGAAGGGATTGTCGTGGGATGACCCTTAAGGAATTGTCGAAGGACAAATCTTTTCAGAATAGAAAGCTTGGATGGAAGAATAGCAGAGGGATCCGCTATCTTCTGTTTTTGTTTCTGATGATTCTGTTTTACGTCAGTCTGGCTCCTGGTCTTCTGCCTGAAAGATACGATATTGCGCAGGGAACTCGCAGCGAGAAGGAAATTAAGGCTCCGATGCAGATCCAGGATAATCAGGCAAGAGCGATTGCAGCTGAGGAAGCGGCAGAAGCCGTTCAGCCGGTTTATCAGATTGTATCCTTACGAAATGAGAACTTAGTGACCTCCATATTGGACCGGATTGACAGGCTCAATCAGGATGATATTTCCCGAGAAGATAAAATTGGGATCTATAAGGATGAAATTCCCCAAAGACTTAGTGATTCGATTACGAATTATATCAACAACAACCGGGGAACAGGCACTTATTCGGATGCACTTCTTGATGAGATTCATAGAGTAACTCAGGAGCAGTCCTACCGGATACCGGAGGAAACGTATATCAAGATTGCCCGGCTGTCCTCGGAACAGATTCAGGAAATGAAGCCTGTTGCCCGTGAGCTCGTATCGAGATTGATGGTTGATCAGATTACGGATGCTTCAACTCCGAGAGCCAAGGTAGCTGAGATGGTGAATACCAGCTCCTTGACGGATAGAACTGCACGTGAGGTCGTACAGGAGCTTACTCGGTTTGTTATAACGGCAAACAAGTTCTATGATGAAGAAGCAACGAAGGAAGCCAAGGCAAGGGCAAGAGAGAACACACCTCAGGTCTTCATTGAAGAGGGCGAAACACTTGTAGCCAAAGGTGAGATTATTACCGAAGAAGTGTACAAGCTATTGGAAGACAACAAGCTGCTTCGCGACGAAGTCAACTATTGGCCTCAGCTTGGATTGCTGCTCTTATCGTTTGGTTTGTCACTTGGAATTATGATCTACATGAAACAAATCAGCAGTCCAGAATTCAAATACAATAACGCTCAGCTTCTGATGCTGTTCTGCATCTTCGCAATTACGATCGGGTGCATGCACATCGTCAGCTTCTTACAAAATGATAACCGTGCCTATGTCGGCTATTTGGCTCCCGTAGGGATTGGTGTCATGTTGATTACGCTGCTGCTGGATATTCCGCTCGCTTACGTGTGTGCTATTATTTTCGGCATACTGAGCAGCATTATTCTGAATACACAGCTGAACGAGAATTTTGATTTTAATTTTGGGATGTTTACGATTATTATCAGCTTTGCAGCTATATTTGCAACGGATAAGGCGAGTCAGCGCTCGACCCTGCTCAAGAGCGGTATCATCGTTTCACTCATCGGCTCGCTCGTTGTGTTCATGCTGGCCATCCTTGGTAATGCAGAATGGGATCGTACGGCAGCGATGTACAGTGTAGGCTTTGCTTTTGCTGGCGGTATTCTGATGGCTGTCCTTGCCATCGGACTGATGCCATTCTTCGAATCTTTATTCGGCATTTTGTCAGCGCTGAAGCTGGTGGAGCTGTCGAACCCGAACCATCCGCTGCTGCGTAAGCTGCTGACAGAAACTCCAGGAACCTATCATCATAGTGTAATGGTCGGTAATTTATCAGAGGCTGCTGCAGAAGCGATTGGTGCAGACGGGCTGCTATGCAGAGTCGGTTCGTATTATCATGATATTGGCAAAACGAAGAGACCGATTTATTTTATCGAGAATCAGAATAATATGGAGAACCCGCATGATACGCTGGATCCGAAGCTTAGCAAGTCCATTATCATTTCGCATGCTAGAGACGGTGTGGAGATGCAGAAGGATTACAAGCTTCCTAAACGAATAAGAGATATTGCGGAGCAGCACCATGGGACAACGTTCCTCCATTATTTCTATCATAAGGCGCTGAAGCAGGCCGAAGAAGCTGGCGTAGAGCCGGATTTTACGGAAGAAGATTTCAGATACCCGGGACCTAAGGCTCAGTCCAAAGAAGCGGCCATTGTAGGCATCGCTGACAGTGTGGAGGCTGCAGTAAGGTCACTTCGGAAACCTACGGTCGATCAGGTTGAATCCATGATCGAGAAGATTGTTAAGAGTCGATTGGACGATCATCAGCTTAACGACTGTGACCTTACCATGAGGGAGCTTGATATTATTTCCAGGACGCTGAAAGAGACGGTCATGGGGATTTTTCATTCGAGAATTGAGTATCCTGAAGAGATTAAGAAGCCAAAAGAAAGTTAATACACATCGAATCCATTTCATAATACCTTTAGCTCTGCAGTTATGAAATGGATTCAATCATTCATTGAAACAAAGGAGCATGCCATATGAGTGTGCAGCTTGCATGGGATAATAATCAAGAACAATATAATATCAGTGACGAGCTGATCTCCCTTCTCACTCAGCTGCTTGAAAAAGCAGCCGAGATGGAAGGGGTAGATGAAGGTGAGGTTGCCCTTACCTTCGTCGATGATGAGGAAATTCATGAGCTGAATAAGGAGTACCGTGGAATTGACCGTCCTACCGATGTGCTTTCATTTGCGATGAATGAAACGCTGGATGAAGAGCTTGATATTGTATACGAGCTCGAGGAAGGCGAATCAATGGACGTTCCAGATGTACTTGGCGATATCATCATTTCAGTCCCTACGGCCATCGCGCAGAGTGAGGAATACGGTCATTCTGTGGAAAGAGAGCTTGGATTTTTATTCGTGCATGGCTTTCTTCACCTGCTCGGGTATGATCATCAGGATGAAACGAGCGAAGCGGAAATGATGGGTAAACAAGAAGCTGTCTTGGCAAGTGTCGGGTTGACACGCTAATGAAGCAACGGTCCATAGTGGATGTATTCCGAAATGCGATGGAAGGGCTGATGTATGGTTTTAGAACCCAAAGGAACCTGCGGGTTCATGCGGTTCTTGCTCTCATCGCCGTTACTGCCGGATGGCTTCTGGATATTTCACGTACGGATTGGATGTTCGTTTGTATGGCAATAGGTTTTGTAATGGTGACCGAGCTGCTCAACACAGCGATTGAGCTCGTTGTTGACCTTGCATCCCCT
Source organism: Paenibacillus urinalis (assembly GCF_028747985.1). NCBI lineage: Bacteria > Bacillati > Bacillota > Bacilli > Caryophanales > Paenibacillaceae > Paenibacillus > Paenibacillus urinalis. Next base: position 4,047,801 of record NZ_CP118108.1, on the reverse strand, counting down.
GAGATTCACCCGCTGGCCAAAGCCGCCAAAGATACCGCTGCCGGAGCTGTACTGCTGGCGGCGGTTTTTGCCGTCATTATCGGATTTTTTGTTTACCTTAAACCCTTCTTCAGATGGATTATGTAATTCATATCTATCGTCATATAAGTCCACAATAATCGAAAAGAGGTACAAATATGGATGCACATCAGCTCATGCAGGAAGCGATTGAAGCACGAAAGAAAGCTTATATTCCCTATTCCCAATTTGGCGTAGGTGCTGCGCTATTAGGAGAAGATGGGTATATATATCATGGATGTAATATTGAAAATGCAGCTTATAGTCCGAGCAATTGTGCAGAGCGTACCGCACTGTTCAGTGCGATTGCGAATGGTCATGTTCCCCGCAAGTTCAAAGCACTGGCTGTCGTAGGCGACACGGAAGGCCCTATTGCACCTTGCGGGGTATGCCGGCAGGTTATACTGGAACTGTGTGACAGCAATATGCCTGTATACCTGGGTAACCTCAAGGGCGAAATTCAGGAGACCACGATTAGCGAGCTGCTGCCCGGCGCTTTTGGACCGGAAGCTCTGGAGAAAGCATAAAAAGGATAAGGGTATTGACCCTTTTTGGAGGAAAATATGTCTAAAACCGCTTTTAAATCCGGATTTGTTGCCATCATTGGCAGACCCAATGTAGGAAAATCCACGCTGATGAATCAAGTCATCGGGCAAAAAATAGCCATTATGTCGGATAAGCCTCAAACTACGCGTAACAAAATTCACGGGGTATATACGGCAGAGGATAACCAGATCGTATTTTTGGATACACCCGGAATTCATAAACGTCAGTCCAAGCTGGGAGATTTCATGAATCAAACGGCATTTAATACGTTCTCCGAAGTAGAGGCCGTATTATTTCTGGTCGATGCTTCTGAAGGCATGGGCGGCGGGGACCGCTTTATTGCCGAACAGCTCAAAAATGTCCGGACGCCTGTGTTCCTCGTACTGAACAAGATTGATCAGGTAGAGCCTGAAGCACTGCTACCTCTCATTGATCAATATCGCAATCTGCTTGATTTTGCAGAAATTGTGCCGATCTCAGCCAAATTCGGAAATAATGTCAATACACTAATGGATCAGATCAAAAAGTATTTGCCTGAAGGTCCGAAGTATTATCCTGACGATCAGATTACAGATCACCCGGAGCAATTTGTCATTGCAGAGCTCATTCGTGAAAAAATTCTGCATATGACTCGTGAGGAAGTGCCGCATTCCATTGCCGTCACCATTGAGGATATGCGCGTGCAAGAGAATGGAACGGTGCAGGTATCTGCTGTCATTTTCGTAGAGCGCGATTCGCAAAAAGGAATTATTATCGGCAAGCAGGGCTCACTGCTCAAAGAGGTCGGAAAGCGTTCCAGACAAGATATTGAAAGACTGCTCGGTTCCAAAATATTTTTGGAGCTGTGGGTAAAGGTGAAGAAGGATTGGCGTAATCAAGAGCGTGTACTTAAAGATTTAGGTTTCCATCGGGACGCATAATTTCGGTCATCATGCATGTCAGCCCAGCCTCTCGTCAGCAAGCAATTCCAGTTAATGTATCGCATAGAAACAACAGCCCTGCACATCCTATTCGTAGATGCTTATCACGTCATTTCCGAAGAGAGGATGAATACTTGTGCGAGATTTTTCGTGGACGTATTTTGCAAAGACTGGAGATGTCGATGCCTATCTGCTATACAAGGAATCCTGTGCATGCACGGGGGAAGCAGGGGCAGAAGCTGACGCAGAGGGAGAGGCTTATGATGAATTACAGACCGAATCTTAAAAGAGTACAGCATGACTTTCTATTGGGGGATGAGACATGCTATATAGGCTGGAAGGCATCGTCATCCGCAGTATGGACTACGGTGAGGGGAACAAAATTATTACGCTTTGCACCGAAAGTGGAGGCAAAATAGGTGTTCTGGTTCGTGGAGCCAAGAAACCGAAAAGCCGACATGCCGCGTTGACACAGGTCTTCACTCACGGAGAATATGTATTTTTTCGCAATCACGGGCTCGGAACGTTAAACCAAGGTGAGATTATTGAATCTCACCATTTGCTGCGTGAAGATATCGTCAAAGCTGCCTATGCTTCTTATGCTTGTGAGCTGCTCGATCGTGTGCTGCAGGATGAGGAGACGGGAAGCTTTTGGTTTAAGCAATTAAAGGCATGCCTTACGGCACTGAATGAGGATAAAGATCCCGCTGTTATTATATCTCTTTATGAAATGAAAATATTGCAATCCGCTGGTTATGCGCCTGAATTAACGGCCTGCATATCCTGCGGAAGAGAAAGACCGGACGAGGAATACTTTATAAGTCCAGGCCTCGGGGGCACACTGTGCAGAGCGTGCAAGCATTTCGATCCGCCTGCAATGTCCATTTCACCAAGGGCGCTGAAGCTGCTTCGATTATTTGCCTTGGTCGATCTGCAGCGTCTGGGTAACGTCTCTGTTCGCGATGAGACCAAGCTGGAGATAAAGAAGATTATGCGAGCTTTCATGGATCAGCAGCTTGGACTCAATCTGAAATCCCGTAATTTTCTCGATCAAATGGACAAATACGGCTTCTAATGGTGTAATACCGTTGTGCCCAGCTTGACAACGACCTGACATATAAGCTATTATTCATAGTAATATCTCTTTACGAGACATGTGTTGATCGAGAAAGTACTAGATAAAGGGCCTTTGGCTAATGAGCGAGTCGGAGATGGTGGAAGTCCGGCAGGTCTGGTTTAGGAAATGGCACTCGTGAGCATGAAATGGATACGGAAAAGTGGATTGTGCTCGACAGAGTGCAGTCAAGTAGGGTGGAACCGCGGGAGTAGCTCTCGTCCCTATGTCTGAACATCAGGCGTAGGACGGGGGCTTTTTGCTGTCCTTGCGCTTCTTGTAATCATTCACCTTGCAAAGGAGAGAAATGAAATGAACTTTCAGCAAATGATATTGACGCTGCAAGATTTCTGGGCACAGCATAATTGTATTATTGTCCAGCCTTATGACACGGAAAAAGGCGCCGGAACGATGAATCCGATGACTTTCCTGCGTTCGATCGGTCCTGAGCCTTGGAAGGTAGCTTATGTAGAGCCTTCTAGACGGCCGTCGGATGGCCGGTATGGAGAGAACCCGAATCGACTGTACCAGCATCATCAGTTCCAGGTGATCATCAAGCCTTCACCAGATAATATCCAGGAGATCTACCTGGAGAGCCTTCAGGCTCTTGGCATTGACGCTAAGAAGCACGATATCCGGTTTGTTGAGGACAATTGGGAGAACCCTTCACTTGGCTGTGCAGGACTAGGCTGGGAAGTATGGCTGGATGGAATGGAGATCACTCAATTCACTTATTTCCAGCAGGTAGGCGGTATTGAAACGCATCCAGTTTCCGTCGAAATTACGTACGGTATGGAGCGTCTTGCCTCTTATATTCAAGATAAAGACAACGTATTTGATCTAGAATGGGTTGATGGCATTACATACGGCGACGTATTTAAGCACCCGGAATTTGAACATTCCAAGTATACCTTTGAGGTATCCGATGTGCGCATGCTGTTCACGCTGTTCAATATGTACGAGGAAGAAGCCAAAAAAGCGATGGATCAGCATTTGGTATTCCCAGCTTACGATTATGTTCTTAAATGTTCCCACACGTTTAACCTTCTTGATGCACGAGGGGCAATCAGTGTTACTGAACGCACAGGATATATTACCAGAGTGCGGAATTTGGCTAGACAAGTAGCGGCTACCTATCTGGAGGAACGCGAGAAGCTTGGATTCCCGCTGCTCAAACAAGGAGGTGCACAATAATGTCTAGAGATTTATTGTTTGAGATCGGTCTTGAGGAAGTGCCTGCACGTTTTGTTCGGGGAGCAATTGATCAGCTCGAAGACAGGCTTGTTAAATGGCTGGACAGTGTAAGAGTTACTCATGGAGAAGTTCTGGCTTATGCCACTCCACGTCGTTTGGCTGTTATCATCAAAGACGTTATTGAGAAGCAGGAGGATGTAGAGGAAGAAGTTAAAGGTCCTTCCCGTAAAATTGCGCTCGATGACAGCGGAAACTGGAGTAAAGCTGCACTTGGTTTTGCAAGAAGCCAAGGTGTAGATCCGGAGCAGTTTACATTCAAAGAACTGGGCGGCGTAGAATATATCTATGCTACGAAGAGCAGTAAAGGTATCCAGACTTCAGAGGTGCTTGCTGACGGACTGCTTCAGGTGCTGCATGCGATGACCTTCCCTAAATTTATGCGCTGGGCTTCGTATGACTTGAAATTTGTTAGACCTATTCGCTGGATCGTGGCGATGTTCGGTTCGGATGTTGTCGACATTGAGATTGCAGGTGTGAAGTCAGGGAATGTATCGAGAGGACATCGTTTCCTTGGTTCCGACACGACGATCTCAGAGCCGTCTGCCTATGCAGAGGCCCTTCGTGAACAGCATGTCATTGTTGACATTGAAGAGCGTCGTGCCCTTATAGTGAGTCAGATCGAAGCTTTGGCCGCTAAGAAGAATTGGACGATTGCGATTAAAGAAGATTTGCTGGAAGAAGTACTGTTTCTCGTTGAAACTCCGACTGTGCTCTATGGATCATTTGAAGCATCGTTCCTGGATATTCCTCAGGATGTGCTCATTACTTCGATGAGAGAGCATCAGCGTTACTTCCCGGTTCTGGACGAGAACAGCAAATTGCTGCCGTATTTTGTTGCAGTTCGCAATGGGGGAGCAGAATCCCTTGACGTCATTGCAAGAGGGAACGAAAAAGTATTGCGTGCCCGTCTGTCTGATGCGAAGTTCTTCTACGAGGAAGATCAGAAGCTGCAGATCAAGGATGCACTCTCCAAGCTTGAAAGCATCGTATTCCAAGAGGAGATCGGTACGGTCGGAGACAAGGTGCGCCGCATTCGCAAGATCGCTGATACGCTTGCAGCCAAGCTTCAGGTGTCTGCGGATCAAGTCGAGCTGGTTAGCCGGGCAGCGGATATTTGCAAATTCGATCTTGTCACACAGATGGTGTATGAATTCCCTGAACTGCAAGGTGTCATGGGTGAAGATTATGCACTGCGTGCTGGCGAACGCCCTGAAGTAGCTAAAGCGGTATTTGAGCATTACCAGCCAAGAAGCGCTTCTGATACTGTCCCTGCTTCTGTTGTAGGTTCAATTGTAAGCATAGCGGATAAAATAGATACGATTGTGGGATGCTTCTCTATCGGCATTATTCCTACCGGTTCTCAGGATCCGTATGCACTGCGTCGTCAAGCCGCAGGTATTGTACAGATCGCCTTGGATCATAGGCTGCCGATTACACTTGATGAGATTTTTGAGATCGGAATCGAAATTCATGAGAACATGCGAGTAATGAAGCGTTCCAAGGATGATATCCATAAGGATCTGCAGGAGTTCTTCGCCCTTCGAGTTAAGAAGCTCCTGTCTGAAACGATGCGCTATGATGTAGTAGATGCAGTGATCAGCGCGGGGTATGACGATATCGTATCTGTCGTAAACCGTGGTACGGCACTGACGAATACGGTGGAGACAGCTGCTGAATTTAAAACGACCGTAGATTCGTTTAACCGTGTAGGCAACCTTGCAGCCAAGGCATCCAATGCCTCTGTGACGGAGGAGGTTTTTGTCGAAGCAGGTGAACGTACATTGTATGAAGCATGGAGCTCCACAGCGCAGGCTTATCGCGAGGCTTTGGCTGCGAGAGATGCAGAGAAGGCGCTGAGCATTGCAGCTGAATGGAGAGAGCCGATCACTTCCTTCTTCGACTCTGTTATGGTTATGGCTGAAGATGAAGCCATTCGAGCCAATCGATTGGGTCTTCTTGCATCCATTGACAAAGACTTGAAGTCCTTTGCGGATTTTTCTAAGCTCGTCTGGTAATTAAATTCCTGATATTAGCTTAAAAAGGTAATGCGGTAAGAAATAAATATACGGAACGGGGGATAGGCTCCGTTCCGTATTTGTCCTTTATTTTCCATGTGGAGATTAGAGCAGGAATTACGATGCACGAAGGCGTATATAATAATATCCCGGACAGGTGATGAATATTGCATAGGAAAATTGTGGTGGACGCGGATGCATGTCCCGTAAAACGTGAAATTCAGACTGCCGCAGCATCATTTCAGATTCATGTGCTTATGGTGTCCTCCTACGACCATCGGCTCGAAGGCGGGGAAGGAACTACGATCGTACATGTTGACCGGAGTGACCAAAGTGCTGACCTGTATATTGCTAATCATATCAAGGCACAAGATATTGTTGTAACCCAGGATTATGGACTTGCTGCCTTAGCTCTGGCCAAATCCTGCAGCGTAATCACATTCCGAGGCAGAATAATCGACGATCAGGATATTGATTTTTTGCTCGATACTCGGCATTCGCACGCGAAGGCTAGGAAGAGAGGCCAGTATGGCAAGGGTCCAAGGCCTATGACAGATGAGGACAGGAAGTTATTTCAACATAAACTGACAAATCTTTTGAAGGATTTGCAGGAGATTGTGTAAGTTTAGCGAATAATTATTTACGTGTTAAAGAGATGAAGGTGGTTAAGATGAGTGCCGGACAGGGTAACATACCGGAAAGTGTTATCGAATCAGTGCTGAGTCAACATGATATCGTCGACACGGTAAGTAAGTTTGTACATCTGACCAAGCAAGGTAAGTATATGAAAGGGCTTTGTCCATTTCATTCAGAGAATACCCCTTCCTTTACGGTTACACCAGAACGCCAAATCTTCTATTGCTACGGCTGCGGCAAGGGAGGCAACGCCATCAAATTCAGGATGGAAATCGAAGGATTAACCTTTCCCGAGGCTGTTAAGACGATGGCAGAAGAGAGCCATATTCCTCTTGGGGAGTGGCAAGGGCGTGATGTCGCACATCATAATCCTGAAACAGAACGATTGCTGCAGGCTTATGAGCTTACTGCTAAATTATACCATTATTTATTGAAGAATACGGAGTACGGTAAGGCAGCAATTGAATATTTGCGTAATCGGGGTATGAATGACAAAGCGATTGACCATTTTCAGATTGGCTATGCTCCGGCCGGTTGGAATACACTTGTGCAGTTTCTAACGAAACGAGAGTTTCCGCTTGCTGAAATGGAGAAGGGCGGATTAATATCAGCCCGTAATGAAGGCGAAGGGTATGTAGATCGGTTTCGAGACCGTGTCATGTTCCCGATTAAGAACAGCAGTGGCAAAATCATTGCCTTTGCAGGCCGAATCATGGGTGATGGTCAGCCGAAGTATCTTAATTCGCCGGAGACGAGGCTCTTTAATAAGAGTCGTGTCCTCTACAATATGGATCATGCGAAGGCTTCGATCCGCAAGAAAGGACAAGCTATACTGTTCGAAGGCTACGGCGATGTGATCTCTGCTTGGGAGCATGGAATCCAGAATGGGGTTGCCGGAATGGGGACTGCCCTGACGGAAAATCAAGCCCGTATGCTTAAATCTCTCAGTGATGAGGTAATTATCTGTTATGACGGTGATCGCGCCGGTCAAGCTGCCGCACTCAAGAATTTACCGATCCTGGAGTCGGCAGGGATTCAAGCAAAGGTTGCGCTCCTGACAGATGGTTTAGACCCTGATGAATTTATTCGCAAGCATGGTGGAGACCGCTTCACTCATCAGATCATTGAAGGTGCTGTTCCACCGATAAAATTTAGACTTATAAACTTGAAAAAAAACCATATACTGCTAGAAGAAGGTGGCCGAATTGCTTATTCGCGTGAAGCCATCAAGCTGATTGCTCCACTCTCTTCTCCCACAGAGAGAGAGGTGTATTTGCGGGAGCTTGCTTCCGAAGTGCATGTGGATTTTGAGACATTGAAGCAGGAATGCAATCTCGAAAGGCAGCAAATGCAAAAAAACGAGCATTATGGGGATAATAACGACAAAAGGTGGAATAATGGTAGGCAACAAAATAGGCAGATTCCTACACCTAATTTACTTCCTGCCTATCATACGGCCGAACGAAGGCTTCTGTCCTGGATGCTTCAAGATGATGAGGCGGCCAGATATGTTGGTGAACGTCTTGGTGAAGCCTTTAACATTAGCGATCATGCAGCTATCGCTGCTTATCTATATGCTTATTACGCGCAAGGCAAACCGCCGGATTTAAGGATGTTTATGTTATCTCTTCAAGACGATCGTCTTGAGAAAACGGTAAGCTCCATTTCCATGATGGATGCGCCTGAGCAGTGGGATCACGGAGCACTGGATGATTGTATTAAAGAGGTATTAAAGTATCCGGTATTACAGCAGATCGATTCTAAAAAAGAGGAAATGATTGCTGCCGAACGATCCGGAGACTTTTTGCGTGCAGCACAAATCGCAAGTGAGATTATAACCCTAGAGAGACAATGATTGTAATTATCATACCATGTTTCTAGGGAGGAGGGAGTCGAAGTATGGCGAATGATCAGCATGCTGAACTAGAAACAGAATTGACGCTGGATCAAGTGAAAGACCAGCTGATTGAACAGGGCAAAAAGAGGTCGTCTTTGAATTACAAAGAGATTATGGAGAAGCTGTCTCCATTCGATCAAGACCCTGAGCAAATGGATGAGTTCTATGAACAGCTTAGTGATTTAGGAATTGATGTGGTAAATGAGAGTGATGATGATAACCCACTACGGCCTAATGATGACTCTGAGGATAAAGAAGGTGATGATTTTCATTTTGATGATGATCTGAGTCTTCCTCCTGGTATCAAAATTAATGACCCAGTCCGCATGTACTTGAAGGAAATCGGACGTGTTCCGTTGCTGTCGGCAGACGATGAAGTTGAACTCGCTAAGCGAATTATGAATGGAGATGAGGAAGCGAAACGTCGACTGGCTGAAGCCAACTTACGTCTCGTTGTCAGCATCGCCAAGCGTTATGTAGGCCGCGGCATGCTCTTCCTTGACCTGATTCAGGAAGGGAATATGGGTCTGATTAAAGCGGTGGAGAAGTTCGACCACAATAAAGGCTTTAAATTTAGTACCTATGCAACTTGGTGGATTCGTCAAGCGATTACTCGTGCAATTGCTGACCAGGCTCGTACCATTCGGATTCCTGTTCATATGGTGGAGACCATTAACAAATTGATTCGAGTGTCCAGACAACTGCTGCAAGAGCTAGGGCGCGAACCGACACCGGAGGAAATCGCGGCTGAGATGGACCTAAGTGTGGAAAAGGTACGGGAAATTACGAAAATTGCGCAAGAGCCTGTGTCGCTTGAAACACCGATCGGTGAAGAAGACGACTCTCATCTCGGAGATTTTATTGAGGACCAGGAAGCACTTGCTCCGGCTGATGCTGCTGCGTATGAATTGCTGAAGGAGCAATTAGAGGATGTACTTGATACACTCACTGAACGTGAAGAGAACGTCCTGCGTCTCCGTTTCGGGCTTGATGACGGGCGTACACGTACACTTGAAGAGGTAGGTAAAGTGTTTGGTGTAACGAGAGAACGGATTCGTCAGATTGAAGCGAAGGCACTTCGTAAATTGCGCCATCCAAGCCGCAGCAAACGGCTTAAAGATTTCCTTGAATAGTTAGATTAAGGGCCTTCTGCTGTGCTTGCGGCAGGAGGTCTTTTTGTTTAGATCAAGGAGTTTTTTTCTTTTTTTTGGATATATTTCCTTCGATTTCTTATTACCCATTATTTTAGCTTTTTTTGATGATGATTGCAAACATCGAAACGTGGCATTGCCTGATTGGTGCGCGAAGTCACCGTTAGGTTTGCAATAATTACATTTAGTATAGAGTTGGGCGGTGCAATGCATGTTGAAATTGTCGAAAAGATTGCAGCTATTACATGATCTAATGGATCCGGGACGGAATCTTGCCGATATCGGTTCAGACCATGCTCTCTTGCCAGTCGCTTGTATTCAAAGCGGTCAGGCAGCCACAGCCATTGCCGGAGAGCTGAATGAAGGCCCATACGAGGCAGCGAAGAGACAAGTGGCAAGCAGCGGTTTACAAGCCAAAATCGAAGTCAGACGGGGAGACGGTCTGGATGTGATTGAGGCCGGCGAAGTGGATACAATCACGATCGCAGGGATGGGCGGCGCACTGATCGCTAATATCCTGGAACGCGGCAAGCCTAAGCTTAAGGGAGTCACACGTCTTATTTTGCAGCCTAATGTTGGTGAAGATATTTTGCGAAGATGGCTGTTCGATAATGACTACGTCATTGAAGCAGAACGAATTATTGAGGAAGACGGCAAAATCTATGAAGTCATTGCAGCTGTACCCGGGTATTTCAGCCACATCTCAAATGATGAAGTATATGAGCCGAAGCTGATCGGAACAGCTGACCATGAGATTGAGCTGACTTCAAACGAACTGCTCAAGATGGGGCCATTCCTGGTAGAGCAAGGTGGATCTGTATTCGTTAAAAAATGGGAGCTCGAAATAGATAAGATCCAAAAGGTGCTGACTTCCTTATCTAAATCTGATCTTCCTGAAGCAAAAGAGAAGGCAGAGGAGCTCCAGCAGGAATTGAAACGAATTGAGGAGGTGCTCACATGTATGCAAAAGGACAAACCGTAATCTCTTATATGGAGGAGCTTGCTCCTAAGCATCTAGCCGTTCCTGATGACCGTATCGGTCTTCAGCTCGGAACGCTGGCAAAAGAAATCAAGAAAGTGCTGGTTGCACTTGATGTGACAGATGAGGTCGTTGAAGAAGCGATCCGTTTGGAAGCAGATCTTATTATCGCACACCATGCCATCATCTTCAGACCACTCAAATCGCTGAATACCGATTCGCCGATGGGCAAGCTGTATGAGAAACTGATCAAGCATGATATCGCCGTTTATATTAGTCATACGAACCTAGACGTAGCAGAGGGCGGCATCAACGATTGGATGGCAGAAGCGATTGGTATACAGGATGTCGCACCACTAGAAGATCTGCACACGGATCATTTGTACAAGCTGGTTGTATTCGTACCAAAGTCTCATCACCAAAAGGTGCTTGATGCCATACTAGGCGCGGGTGCGGGGGCAATCGGGGACTACAGTCATTGCAGCTTCAATATTGACGGATATGGCACTTTTGTTCCGGGTGATGCTACGAAGCCATTTATCGGCAAGCAAGGGCAAATGGAGCGGGTAGAAGAGGTTAGAATTGAAACGATTGTTCCGCATAGCATTTGGAATAAAGTCGTGCAGGCGATGCTTAAGGCTCATCCCTATGAAGAAGTGGCTTATGATCTGTACCATATGGATATGAAGGGCAGAACACTTGGGTTGGGACGGGTCGGCAAGCTGTCTGAGCCTGTTCTGCTTAAGGAGCTAGTGGATATCGTGAAGAAGCAGTTCGAAGTGAAGCAAGTACGAGTTGTGGGCGATCTGAATCGTCAGATTAAGAAGGCCGCTGTGCTTGGCGGCTCCGGCAGCCGATATGTGAATCATGCGCTGTTTAGAGGCGCGGATGTCATAGTTACAGGCGATATTGACTATCATACGGCTCAGGATGCGCTGATGGCGGGGATAGCTATTATAGACCCCGGTCATAATATCGAAAAGATCATGAAGCCGAACACGGTGAAATGGCTTAAAGAGAAGCTGGAGAAGGGCCGTTATGCAACAGAGGTGCATGCATCTGAGATGAATACAGAGCCTTTCCAATTTGTATAGTCGATCCCAGTAATTTCACTTGAATGATAAAGCGAGTCCTAGTATAATATGAATGTTGTCGGAAAGTTTGACAGACAATCGCTGGTGGCCTTGTTGCCACGAGAGGAAAGTCCGGGCTCCACAGGGCAGGATGCTGGATAACGTCCAGTCAGCGCGAGTTGAAGGATAGTGCCACAGAAATGGACCGCCGATGGCTGGCTATATGGCTAGCACAGGCAAGGATGGAACCGAGGTGTAAGAGACCCCGAGGAACGCTGGTGACTTCGTTCCTGGTAAACCCCATCTGGAGCAAGACCTAAAGAGACACTGTCTTCCGTAAGGAAGGCAGCCTTAGCCCGAGGTGTGTCTAGGTTGGTCGCTTGAGCTGTTCAGCAATGAATGGCCTAGATAGATGATTGTCGCTTGTGGTGGGAGGGTAGTTCCCGTTATGACCACGAAGAGCACAGAACCCGGCTTACGTAAAACTTTCCAAACTGCAACACAGCATATGCGATGATATAACGGTAATTTGCCTGCCTAGTGCAGGACATATTACCGTTTTTTGTTATGTAGCAGCTCGCCTTTTTCTATGCCAATATGAACGAATAGACGTTTTTCTTAATTATTTGACCTATGGACGAACATCCAAGCCATTAAGGGAGTGAGGAATAGATTATACTATCACTTGAAAAGGAGTTGTTCAATATGTCTCAACGTAGTGGTCATCACATGAAAAAATGTTTCCCTCCTCTTAAGCCTATCGTTTGTGATCCTGTAAATGTAGTGAAAAATCATTATCATCCTCAAATCCAGCCTGTAATTCACCCTGTACAAATCATTAACAAACATCATCCGGTACCAGTTCCAGTTCATGAGTGGGTCGTTGCTGAAACTGAAGAAGTGGTAGGCGGCATGAGCACAGGCATGAATGGTATGAATGGTGTTGCTGGAACAAGCACAATGAACGGTGTAGGCGGCATGAGCACAATGAATCACGGCATGGGTGGCATGCATGGCAAGGGCTGTCATCATGACCGCAACAGAAGAGGCCGTAGATAATTAAACAACGCAAAGAGCAGACGAGATGAATGAAGTGCCCCCTGTCAAGTGGACAGTGTAAAAAAACAAAAATAGTTTATCTAGATCCCTCAGTTTGTTTAACGGAACTGAGGGATCTTCCTTATGCAACTCGCCTGTATTCGTTGGGTGACAGACCCTCTAAACGTTCTGTATAGCGATGGTTATTGTAATAGCGAATATAATTGCTAACATCTTTCAGGACGTCTTCATAGGTATCATGCTTTGTAAGATAATAACTTTCCGATTTATAAGTACCCCAAAAGCGCTCAATAGGTTGGTTGTCCAAGCATCGGCTCACACGAGACATGCTTTTCATAAATCCATACTTTAGTTGGAGCCGATTATACTCGTGGGACGTGTACTGGAAACCTCTGTCGCTGTGTAGGAGTGGGGTTACACCGGGATTCTTCTCATAAGCCTGCTTCAGCGTATCCACCACGAGTTTAGTGTTGTTGGAATGGCTTAATACCCATGAAACAATGGAGTTATCATATACATCGATAATGGCGCTTAAATAGGCTTTGCGGCCATTTCCATACTTCAGTTCTGTCACATCTGTACACCACTTTGTATTTGGAGACTGGGCCTCAAAGTTACGATTCATTACATTTTCAACGACATGGGTCTCTGGGGCTTTCATATAGCTTGGTCGTTTCTTACGAATGACTGCTTTGAGGCCAAGCGCACGCATAATTCGGTAATAGCGCTTTTTGTTGTACTGCTTTTTGAGCTTTCGGTTTAATTGAGTACGCATTTGGCGGTAGCCAAGTATTCCGTTTCGCTTGTCATAACGAAGCTTTACTTCTTTGGCTAGCACTTGAATTTCAAGTTCCTTGGTAGATGGCGTCCAACCTAACCACTTGTAATAGGCAGATCGAGCAACCCCTGCTAACGCACACAACTTCTTAATTGCGTAACCTTTTTCTTTGTTCAGTTCTTGAATCGCTTGATACAAGTTTACTTGTCGAACAAGGGTTAGCGTGTATTTCGTCGCTTGATCTCCGCCAACTTTTTTGCGAAGGCATTCTCCATCTCCAGGTATTCGTTTCGAGCTTCTAATTCCTTGATCCGCAGCTTGAGACGTTCATGCTCATCCAGTTCCTCTACAGGCTTCTTTCGACCGCGATTGTCCTTAAGAGCATCTTCACTGCCTGCTTGATACTTCCGAACCCAGGCATACACTTGCTGATAAGATACACCGTACTTTTCGATGGCTTTCTGATAATCCAAACCATTAGCGATTGTATATTGCGCAATTTCAATACGTTCCTCGTAAGTTGTTTTACGTCCTTTGTTCATTTGAGATAGTCCTCTTCCTTTAAGAGTAGGTTTTAATTCTATCTCCTTAGTATACTTGTTAATCCATTTCCGCAACACACTGTTGCTGGAAATACGATGCTTCCTTGTCGCCTCTTCAAGGGAGCAATGTCCAGATAACACATCCTGAACAGCAGCAATTTTCAATTCCCTTGAATACGTTTTCCATGTTCTCGATTCCCCCAATCCATCCAAACCATCTGCTCTGTATTTTCTTATCCACTCTCTAACTGTGTGGGAACTAACCCCTAGTTGTCTCGCTTCATAGTTTGGATTTGACCTGTGCTCCAGGCATCGCTGTATGGCATGCAGTTTCGTTTCAATTGAAGTTGAACTTCTTCTAGACATAGAAATACTCCCATCGTTGTAGTAGTAGAAGTTTTTATTTTTTCTACTGTCTACTATGATGGGAGCATATCAGAACTCGCCTGCTCTTTTTGTTTATTACTTCATAAATCTGTTGATTGTATCCTCAAGCTTGTCGCGAACATTCTGAGGCCATAACTGAAGGGGGGCCTGCTCTCCAGATGCTCCTGCAGCTTCCAGCGCCTTGTACACATCGATTTGACCGTAGCCAAAGTATTTATCGTATCCCGGGTCTCCCAGGTCGATGACACTGCTGCGCATCAGATCCATTACTTCTTCGTTAGACAGATCAGGATTATAGGAACGGATTAATCCCGCCAGTGCGGCAACATGAGGGCTTGCCATCGACGTTCCTGACAGGGCAGCATACTGATTGCCCGGATAGGTGCTGGCAATGCTTGCCCCGGGTGCCATGACATCCACGTAATCACCATAATTTGAGAAGTCCGCCCGGTTCATAGATGCATCCGTGGCAGAAACAGCAAATACTTCGGGATAGGCGGCCGGATAGCCAGGCCGTTCGGTATTGTCATTACCCGTCGCTGCAATCAGGACGACATCATGGTCATAAGCGTATTTGATCGCATCATGCAGGAATTCAGCATCTGCATAATTACCAAGGCTCATATTAATCACTTTTGCACCGTGATCGGTCGCCCAGATGATTCCCTCAGCTACGGCATAGCTTGTGCCCGACCCGGATTGGTCGAGTACTTTAACTGGCATGATTTTGTTATACCAGGTCATGCCTGCAACACCTTCATTATTATTCACCTTGGCAGATACGATTCCTGCAACATGGGTACCATGTCCGACATCATCGTAAGGCTCTGCTTCCCCATCAATAACGTTGTATCCCTCGACCAGCTGCCCTTCCAGATCAGGATGATCAAGATCTACGCCTGTATCAATAACAGCAACAATGACATCCTCACTGCCTTTGGACAATGTCCATCCCTTGTTTGTTTCGGTCGCAGGCAGGTTCCATTGATAACGAGAGAACAACAGGTCGTTCGGAATATTGTCAGCCAGCTCATTTTCAGGTACCGTTTCGTTGGTTAAATATAAATAGTGGGGCTCGGAATATACGGGATTCCATTTGTTCTTAAAATAAGCCTGCAACTTAGCAAAATCCATCTTTTTAGATCGAAAAACATACGCCTGGCCAACTTGATGCGTATGATCCAGATCAATATCTTTCTCGATCTGTTTAAGCTTCTCTGATGTCAATTTCTCATTGAATCTAACGACGATCTCATCTTCATAATAATGACTTGCGTTCTGATTATCGTGTCCTGTCTTGACGGTGATATCCTTTAAGGTGTTAGGAAGAACAGATTCTACGCTGTATTTGCCTTCTTTGGGATAAGGGATCATCCTTAGGTTCCGGCGCTGATGCTCTTCCACATCATTCAGGATATGCTGACTCATAACTGCGATAACCGCATGCTTGCCGTCAGAAGATGGTTCGCCAAGAACAAAATACTTATCCTTATTGAGCGTAAGCGAAGTGGATTCATACGATTTATGCTTCTGAAGAGCTTGCTTGGCGGAGTCAATACTTGCTTGAAGCTGTTTATTCTTCTGTAATGAATCCGTATTCTTCTGAATACTGAAGGATTGCTGCTTGTTTTGCTCCAGATCCATCCAGAGCAAGGTATGAATGTGACTATGAGTTTTTTCCAATTGATCCATATAAGCTGACAGTTCTTTACGATCTGAAGCCTTTAATTCCTCCAGCATTTTTTGAAGATGCATTTGGGCATCCATCCGGGATAAACGGTCAGTTGCTTGAACGTCCTGTGCTTTGATTCGTTGTTTGAGCAGCTGCTCCTGCTGTGGCTCATTAGGGGTCTGCTGCTGTTCAGCGGTATTCTCTTCCCCGGGAAGTAACAGGGTGGTCATCACCAGAACGGCAGCGGCGGCGCCAATCGCCCAATATGTCCAATTGCTTCTAGCCATTATTTTAGTACTCCTCCTGCTGTCTAATAGTAGTTATAGCGTGAGAAGATGAGGCAGTTTTTATACGAAATGATTTGCAGCTCTGACGAAAATGAACTGGGGAATGGAAATCGCAGTTATAGGGGTTATTTAAGTACCGCTCGTCACATTTTTATGGTAGGATAGTAGCTGAGAAATAATGGTCAGTAGATGCAGTTAAATCTTGGCCGGTCATAAGAAGTCTATATGAGGGACTTATTCTTTAAGGGGGAACTACCTTTATGTCAGCAAATGTGCAGAAGTTGTGTGAATCGGCACGAGAGAAATTGAAACCCGCAATTGAAAAACTGGAAACATTTCTAAACGAGAACTCACTTGCTCAGCTTGCCGCTGACCAGGATCAGGAGACGATTCCATTTTACAAAGGATTTCTTTCCGACCTTCGGCACCTGCTCGTCTTTTCTGAGGTATCGTATGAGAAGCTCGGAACAGCACTCCGTCGTGCGAATTTTGACGTTGATTTTGCGGAAAAAGCATTGTATAACCTTTATCATCAGGGAATTAACAGCTTCTTCTATCCAAAGAATGAATGCTACTCTGAGGATGGACGTTACGCATATACAGGTCAAGACGCCATTCGTTTTCGGATTAAGCCGGTAAGACCTGCTCGCGATATCATCATGGAAATTACGAAGACTTATGAAGAGCTGCGTGATGACCTGAACTATTACGAAAGTGATTATCTGACTCAGCGCAGAATGAAGAGCAGAGCTTAAGCGCTGCTGAGTCGATTTTTGAATACAAGTTATACCTTAGGGCCGTGTACACTACACGGCTTTTTTCATTTGCAAGCAAAAGGCAGCGTTGCATGATAATGCTGGAGTATAAGGGTCAGGCGATGAGGGTACCATACCATTTGAGGTGATAATAATGACTATACCCATCGTAAAATGCAGCGTATCAAACTGCAGTTATTGGGGAGAACAAAATGTTTGCAAAGCAGATCTGATTATGATTGACATTGATGCGCATGCCAGAAACCATCTCAAGGAAGAGTATGCTGGAGAAACATTTGATTCCGAACATCAAGATTATGCAAGCACTTCTTCAGCGACTTGTTGTCACACGTTTAAACCCAAGGCATAGTCAACCGAATCTTTGCGGCTTCATAACCTGACAGGCTTCTAATGCTTCGGAGGTGCGAAAAAATGGACAAACCGAACCAGGAAAACAAAGGAAAGGGAAATCGAGATCGTATCGATTTTCCTCGCAAAGAGCATCATGACCATCAGGAGGAGTACGCAGCTGAGATCAGCCCATCAGTAAGGGTTGATTCCACCGGGGAGACTTCTAGGGCTCGTGAGCGAGATGAAGACACAACGTCTAAACGAATAGGATATCTGGCTCTTGCCGTATCCATTGTGTCCTTGTTTTTATGGTCTTATGTGGTAGGTGTCATAGGTATCGTTCTCGGGTATTATGCCTTCAGCAAAGGGAGACGTACAGCTGGCGGCTGGGCAATGGGCATCGGGATTGCGGCTCTGGTGAGCTATGCGTTCCTAGTGATGTTCACTTACTATTAGAAAAGTAATGCAGGCAGCTCTTCGATTCATGCGGGGCTGCCTGATTAGTTTATTCACATGAGGAAAAACAAGACTTGGCATGCAGGATGGCAATTGTTACAATAGATCAATGGATAATGAATGAATTTTATTAAAATTTAGATATGGGTAGATAGTATATTGGAGGCCTGTTTACATATGCAAATCGATCCTGTAGGAAAATCGCTGTGGTATGATGTTTCCTTTTCTTCAGGAACCAATTCCAAATTGGCAGATTCTTCTGCAACTTCTGCGCCTGAATTCGCTGAGATATGGGCTGAAATTAAACGAGATCCATCAACGGATCGTCAAGAAGACAACAGCACTAACAGCTCTTATATGTCGTCAACGGACGGACTGCTGTGGATTAACCTCAGAACGGGTAAAGTATCCGGCGGTTCAAGCGATATGAATACAAACACGAATGTAAATGCAAGTGCCGTATCCGCTTCGAATTTAGGCATCGCATCTTCTTCATCGGATCAGCCTTCACAGCTTGGAAGAACGGCCTATGAGTCATTGATCAAGGAAGCCAGCGCTAAATACGGCGTACCTGTGTCCCTCATTAAAGCAGTTATTGATACAGAGTCCGGATTTAATTCGAACGCGGTATCGGGAGCCGGAGCTAAGGGCCTGATGCAGCTCATGGATGGAACCGCAGCAGGATTGGGTGTAACGAATCCATTCGATCCAGCACAAAATATCGATGCTGGAACAAGATATCTGTCATACCAGCTAGAACGGTTTGACGGTCAAGTGAAGCTTGCTCTCGCTGCTTACAATGCGGGCCCAGGCCGGGTAGGCCAGCTGCAGGTTAACACGGATGAGCAGCTGATGAATGTACTCCATTTATTGCCTAAGGAAACGCAGGACTATGTTGCTAAAATAGAAAAAGCAGAAGCAGGATACAGAGCATAAGCTGCTATTTATTTCAGTCCTTCTGCTTCATTAAAGTTATCGGATCTGAACAAAAGATCAACTTGGACAGTCGGTATGAGGCTTCGACTGGCTTGTCCATTTTTGATCTTTTTCACGTTTAAGAAAGGAGGCAGGTTGACAAAATATGCAATACTTTGATTATGCGGCTTCAGCTCCGCCATATGAAGATGTAATTCGAACCGTGTCAGAGGTAATGAAGCTGCATTATGGGAATGCCTCCTCAATTCATGCTTACGGAGAAAATGCAGGGCGACTATTGAATAAATCTCGTTTTGTTTGTGCTGAGACTTTGAATGTAAAACCGGATGAAATTATATTCACATCTGGTGCTACGGAGAGCAATAACCTTGCCATAAAAGGAGCGGCGCTGCGATACCAATCCAGAGGACGTCATATCATTACGACCAGGACGGAGCATGCCTCTGTGTATGAAAGCATCAGGTTTTTGTCCGAAATCGGGTATGATATTACTTATGTGCCGGTTGATGCGCTTGGCAGAGTAAAGACGGAGGATGTATTAAATGCGATCAGCAAAGAAACGATTCTGGTAAGTCTGATGCATGTCAATAATGAGACGGGAGCCGTGCATCCTGTCGTTGAAATTGGGCGGGCTCTTAAGCAGAACCACCCGAAAATTGTGTTCCATGTGGATGGGGTACAGGCTTATGGTAAAATCCCTGTTCAGTTAGCAGAGACGGGCATTGATCTGTACAGTATCTCGGGACATAAAATCCGTGGACCTAAAGGTGTGGGACTCTTATATATTCGGTCTGGACTGGAGCTGACGTCCTTAATGTCAGGCGGTTCTCAGGAGCAGGGGATGCGCGCAGGAACCGAGAACATTCCGCTGATCGTAGGCATGTCCAAAGCCATACGTCTTGCCGGGGAACGTCAATCCGAGCTGAAGGCACAATTGGAAAGACTGCAGCTCCTGCTTCTTGAAGAAATCAGACAGCATCCGGAGTGGGTACTCAACAGCTCGGAAGAAGGGGCCCCGCATATTGTGCATTTCTCTTATCCTGGCAAGAAGGCCGAAGTGATGCTGCACATGTTAGAGCAGCTGAATGTCATTGTTTCCACGCAATCGGCATGCTCGTCCAAACAAGCCATTCCAAGCCGGGTGCTGCTCGGTATGGGCAAGTCAGAGGAGATTGCTGACAGCGGAATTCGAATTAGTCTGGGAGATGAACACACAGAGCAAGATATATTACAGCTGATTCAAGCGATGAGACAGATGAAGGAAAGGCTTGCTTCTTTTGAAGGGTGGAATAGGTAAACCGATGAAATATGATATGCTATTGCTCCGTTTTGGAGAGTTTACACTGAAAGGTAAGAACCGAAAGCGGTTTGAGAGAACTGTTATTAAACATGTAAAGTCCAAATTAAAGGCCTATCCGGGAACCTCAATAATTGAGGAATATGGGAGAATGTACGTAGACCTGGGTGGGAATGATCATCATGCTATAACAGATAGTTTACGCAAAGTATTCGGAATTGTCTCCATTAGTCCGGTTAAGGTAACCCCTTCTGTAGCAGATGAGATCGTGGCAGCCTCCCTTGGTTTTATGGAGGAGCTCAATCCGCAGCAAGGAACGACCTTCAAGGTAAATGCGAGAAGGGTCTGGAAAGCGTTCGAGCATTCTTCTCATGAAACGAACCATTTGGTGGGAGCTCCGATCTTAAGACAATTCAGTGCACTTAAAGTGGATGTGAGAAATCCGGATATTGAGCTTAAGGTTGAGATTCGCGAGGCAAGAACTTATTTGTATTATGAATCCGTTCCTGCCGTCGGAGGTTTCCCTCGCGGTTCTAATGGCAAAGCCATGATGCTGCTATCAGGGGGAATTGATTCACCTGTTGCCGCCTGGTCTTCCATGCGCCGGGGACTAGAGCTGGAGATGGTTCATTTCTTCAGCTTCCCGTTTACAAGTCAAAAAGCAAAAGATAAAGTTATCGAGCTGGCAAGGATTCTAGCTGATCATGCCGGTGAAGTGAAGCTTCATCTGGTTCCTTTTACTGAGGTTCAAACCTCCTTTACGA